>CAYLRJ010000055.1:0-36783 GCA_964386185.1 uncultured Anaerolineaceae bacterium | reverse complement strand
CCGATTTTCGCCGATTTTTTGTGTAGGGGCGAGGCGTGCCTCGCCCTATCCCCCTTCGCCCGCTGGGAGAGGGGGGACACAGGGGGGTGAGGGCGGGCGCGCGGGAAATTGCGAATGAGGAATTGCGAATTGCGGGTTGGGGGCAGGGGTGGCTTTTGGGGGCCGGGTGAAGGGAACGCAGATGAACGCAGATGCGGCAAGATGGACGCAGATGGATCCACCGATTTGCACCGATTTGCGCTGATTTTTTGTGTAGGGGCGAGGCGTGCCTCGCCCCCCCTGCGCCCTCTGTGGCTCTGTGTGTCTCCCAGCGCGGGGCAGCGCGCCGCCCCCACCGCCCAGAGGACGCGGCGAGGGGGCACCAGGCAACCAAGCAACCAGGCAACCAAGTAACCAATACCCAATACCCAGTACCCTCACCTCCCGCCCTCACCTTTCCCCCCAGCCCCCTTTCCTCTCCCAAAGGGCGAGGCAAGGGGGCGCCAAGCAACCAGGCAACCAGGTAACCAAGTAACCAGGTAACCAGCCAACCAAGCAACCAGGCAACCAATCCCCAACCTCCACTCCCCTTCCCGTGGTAGAATTTCTGTGATGGCCCTGGTTGGGGCTGTCGGTGTTGTGGCCGCGCTTTTCCCCTTTTGCCGAGGTGACCGATGAAAAAAGGCGCCCTCTACGTCGTGGGGCATGTCAACCCCGATACCGACTCCATCGCTTCTGCGGTGGGGTATGCCTGGTTGTTGCGTGAGCGGGATGACGCCCAGGCGGTGGCTGCTCGCGCGGGTTCCCTCAACAAGCAGACCACTTGGGTGCTCGAGCGTTTGGGCCTTAAGCCTCCTAAGTTGCTCACCGATGCTTCGCCCCGTTTTGTCGCGGTTTCCCGTCGGATGGATACGGTCACACCGACCCAGCCCCTGCGAGATGCTTGGGCTATTGCCAACCGCACCGGCGGCGTGGCGCCAGTGGTCAACGAAGACGGCACCCCTTATGGCTTGATTACTGGCCTGAGTTTGTTTGACTTTTTGGGGCGCTTGGTGGGGCCGCGGCCCAAGGGCGAAGATCAGCGCATCTGCGACTTCCTCGCCCGCCCCGCGGCCGAGGCTTGTGATACCAGTGTGCCTCGCTTCCGGGCGGATACGCACATTCGCGACGCGCTCAACCGTATTTTGCGCGAGGAGCACAATTTCTTCCTGGTGGTGGACGAAAAGGGGCGCTATCATGGGGTCTGCCGCCAGCGCGATTTGCTCAACCCCCCACGCTTACGGGTCATTTTGGTGGATCACAACGAGCCTTCGCAGGCCATCGGCGCGCTGGAAGAGGCCGAGTTGCTGGAGGTGCTCGACCATCATCGCTTGGGGAACCCGCACACACGCACCCCCATTCGCTTTACCGTGGATGTGGTGGGGAGCACCAGCACCTTGGTTTCGGAGCGCATCGCTGAAGCCGGCTTGAGCGCGCCGCCGGAAATTGCAGGCCTGTTGCTGGCAGGGCTGCTTTCGGATACTTTGATTTTGACTTCCCCCACTACGACCGAGCGCGATCGGCAGGCCGCGGAGCGCCTGGCGCGTTGGGCTTTCATCATCGGCAGCCCCTTGGAGGGCGAGAGCATCCAAAGCTTTGGCGAAGCCCTGTTGGCCGCGGGCGCGGGCTTGGCCAGCCGCGACCCTGAGGAAGTGGTCTCGACCGATTTGAAGCTTTACGAGGCTGGCGGCTTCCACTTTGCTATTGCGCAGGCGGAAGTCACCAGTTTGGTGCAATTGGATGAGCATTTGGAGGCCATTCAAAAAGCGTTGGATACCTTGCGAAAGCAACGTGGGCTTGATTTTGCCCTGCTGATGGTCACCGATGTGGTGCGGGGTTCCAGCCGGTTGGTGCTTTCGAACCCGCCAGAAGTGCTCAACGATTTGCCGTACCCGCGCCTTCCTGATGGCACCCGTATGGCCGAAGGCGTGGTTTCTCGAAAGAAGCAACTTTTGCCCGTAGTGCTGGGTTTGTTGGAATAACCCAGGCTCGGCAAGTATCTTTGGCTCATGGTAGAGGTTCCTATGTGGCAAAAATATATTCTTGCAGCCAATTTGGAAGACGCCCTGGACGCGCTGGCGACATCTGGCGAGCGCGCGCGTGTGGTGGCTGGGGCAACCGACCTGATGTTGGAGCTCCAGCGGAAGGTCCGCCGAGGGGTGGATGTGCTGGTTGATGTGACCCGTATTTCGGGGTTAGACCAGGTCACCCTGGATGCGGACGGCTGGGTGCATGTGGGGCCGTTGGTGACCCACAATCAGGCCGTGGTTTCGCCGGTGTTGCGGCGATATGGCTTCCCGCTGGCGCAGGCCAGTTGGGGGGTGGGCTCGCCGCAGATTCGCAACCGTGGCACGATTGCTGGCAACCTGGTCACGGCTTCGCCGGCCAATGACACGATTGTGCCGCTGATGGCGTTGGGGGCGCAGGTTACGCTGCGCTCGACGCGGGGCGAGCGCACGGTGCCGTTGGCTGAGTTTTATACTGGCGTGCGGCGCACGGTGATGATGCCCGATGAGATGCTCACCGACATTGCCTTTCCTGCGATGCGCGCCAATCAGCGCGGCGTGTTCCTGAAGATGGGGTTGCGGCAAGCCCAAGTGATTTCGGTGGTGAGCGCTGCGGCGGTGTTGACCTTTGATGGGGATGTGGTGGAAGATGCGCGCATCACCCTGGGGGCGGTCGCGCCGACCATCATCCGGGCGCCTGAGGCCGAGGCAGTGCTCAAAGGTCGGCGGCTGGATGAAGAGGTCATCGCCCAGGCCGCGCGGCTGGCCGCGGAGGCTGCGCGGCCCATTGACGATTTGCGGGCTTCGGCTGATTACCGCCGCCGCATGGTCGAGGTGCTGGTCAAACGGGGGCTGCGACGGCTGGCCGAGGGCCGCGAGCGAGAAGATTTCCCCGAAAAGCCGCCGTTGTTGTGGGGCAAAGCCCGGCCGTCGCCGCAGCCTTTGGAAGAAACCCTGGTTTTGACCGAGGCTACGCCCATTCGGGCCCGGGTCAATGGGCAGGAGATGGCGCTTCAGGGCGGTTTCCGCAAGAGCCTGCTGCGCCTCTTGCGGGAAGAGGCCGGCTTCACCGGCCCCAAGGAAGGCTGCGCGGAAGGGGAATGTGGCGCCTGCGAGATTTATCTGGATGGTGTGGCCGTGCTCAGTTGCTTGGTGCCGGCGCCGCGGGCGTATGGAAGTGACATCGTGACCGTGGAAGGGCTTGCACAGCAAGATGTTTTACACCCGGTCCAACAGGCTTTCGTCGAGGCAGGTGCGGTGCAATGCGGCTACTGCACGCCGGGTTTCGTGATGACGACCGTCAAGTTGTTGGAGGAACACCCTCATCCTGACCGCGAAACCATTCGCCAGGCCTTGTCTGGCAACTTGTGCCGCTGCACCGGTTATTACAAGATTTTGCGAGCGGTGGAGCGGGCTGCCTCGGAGGATTGACATGGGTTTCTATCGGCCCGATTCGGATCGCCCCCCTTTGCCTTCCTTTTCCCAGCGCACGCGCGGCCCTGCCGCCTGGGGAGGCATTGGGTGTGTGATGGCCATTTTGCTCCCGGTTTTGGCTTATTTTGCAGCGCTGGTGACGCTGGAGTATAACGCGCAATACCACTGGGTGACTGTGCCCCCTTCGATGTTGGCGCGGCCCGCGGGGCTGCCCATTTCGTGGGCTATCGCAACTCTCACCGTGGGCTACTTGTTCCTCTTTTATGGCGTTTACGCTACCCTCTACGCGCTGCTGTATCGGGCTTTGGGCATTTCGCCCTACACGGCCTTAGACTTGGAGCGCCCGGAACGCCGCAAGCGACGCACGCGCAGTGACTTGAGCCTGTTGTGGAATGTGTTGCTGTTTTTGGTGGCTTTCTTGGGCGGCATCTTTTTGGTGCAACTCAATTTGAGCCGTGGTTGGGTGACCATCCCCGATTCGTGGAAGGTGCCCGGCCCGTTGCCTTACGCGGGCGTGTATCTGTTTGCCATCATTGCGTTGTGGGCTATTTTGTGGGCATTGTGGGGCGTGCTCCAAGGGCTGTTGGTGGCCACGGCACGAAACCGCGAACAAAATAAGGACCACGAAGGGTATCATTGATGGAACGGACGGTGCCACGCACAGGCTCAGAGGAAATCGAACTCTATTTGCGGACGTACTATTCCCTGTTGAGAAGTACGGACGAGGTGCCGATTCGCGCCCTGGAAGAGGTGCATCAGCGGACCAATTCCCTGTTGCACCCGCAAGCCGGCGCCCCAGAACCCGATTTGAATGCGTTTATCTACAGCGTTTTGCGCTTGCCGCCCTGCATTGCCCACGTCCGACGGGTGTTGTTGGGGCAGAGCCCTCAAGTGTTTCGGCGGCATGGGGTGGGCGAGGTGGAAACTTGGCAAGCCGTCGCCGCACGCGCACGACGGCGGCGGTGTTTGTTTGACGGTGAGGAGACCCTGGCGTGTTATATTGCAAGCCGCTCTGACATTGACGACATGATCCCCATGCTGACCGCGTTCCAAATTGAATGGAACAAAATGCACAACCTGTTGCGGGAAGCCCCTGCCGACCTGCTGGAGGCCACGCCGCCGGCCGAAGCCCTGGCCCAGGCCTTGCGCATGAGCGTGGACGATCTGGAGCGGTTGCGCAAAGTGTGGGGCGATGATTTTCTCCCCCATTTGCGTTTGATGCGGCAGCGTAAACAGCGGTTTTTTGTGCGTTTGTTGAGCGGCTCGTTGAACGAATATCGTCGGGCGACATACGCATGGTGGGAACGCATCGAGCGTTCGGCGCCTGAAGTGCTCGCACGGCCGGTCTATTTTGTCTCCAGCAACCCCCATAGTTTGCCGAATTTGCTGGCAGGCTATGCTTTGCGCCATGAGAAAACTTTGGCCGAGTTCATTGCCGCGTCGGGCGACCCCCTCCTGCAAGCGGAATGGGAGGCCATTCGCGACGGCGAGATGCCTTCCAGCAAAGAAAACTTCCTCTATTACGCCCTCAAAAAGTTCCAAAGCACCCCGGCTGGGCGGCATACTCGCGAAGAACAGTTGGCCCACGAAGCCGCGTTGGGCATTACCCGCATCCCTTCGGAACATAGTTTTGACCTGGAAGCCCAAGTCATCGAAATTCGCCGCCTGCGCCCTCAATTTGTGGACCCCCGCTTGCGCGACCTGCCTTGGGATGCCCTGGCCGAGAGCAACGCGGTGATTTTGAACATTGACTACCCTTTAGGGTTGGCGGCTTATCATGTCCTCTCGCAGGTGGCTGAGCGGGTGGGCGAGGTGCGGGGGGTGTATATCATGGGGAAGGCCGCGACGCTGAACGGCGCCGTGGGCGACGTGATGATTCCCAACGTGGTGCACGATGAGCATTCCCGCAATACATATTTGTTCCCCAACGCGTTCAGCGCCCACGATGTCAGCCCTTATTTGGTCTATGGCACTGTGCTCGACAATCAAAAAGCCGTGACCGTGCGGGGAACCTTCCTGCAAACCGCGCGCTACATGGGCGTGTTTTATCGGGAAGGTTACACCGACATCGAGATGGAAGCCGGCCCTTACCTCTCTGCGGTGTATGAAATGGTGCGCCCCAAGCGCTACCCTGTGGATGAAATCGTGCATCTGCCCAACACGCCCTTTGATTTGGGCATCATCCACTATGCCTCAGATACCCCGTTGAGCAAAGGCAAAAACTTGGGTGCGGGCAGCCTTTCCTATTACGGCATGGACCCGACCTATGCTTCGGCGGTGGCCATCTTGCGGCGTCTGCTGACGCGCGAGGCTGCCGTTCGGCAAGACGGATGAACGAACCCAGTGTGAAGATCTCTTTGCCTTCTTTGGAGGTTTCTTATGGACATCCTCGGTCAATCCCTTCGTCGTATTGACGCAGCCGACAAAGTGACCGGCAAAGCCCGTTATCCGGGCGACATTTCCCTGCCTAACATGGCTTATATGAAAATCCTCTTCGCCGGGCGCCCCCACGCACGCATCCTGCGGATTGACACCAGCAAGGCCGAGGCCTTGCCGGGGGTGCTGGCTGTGTTGACGGCCAAAGACGTGCCCAACAATGAGTATGGCCTCATGCAGCCCGACCAACCCGTGCTCTGCGGGCCGGGCTCTGACAAGCCCTATGCCGACCGCGTGCGGTTTGTGGGCGACCAGGTGGCCGTGGTGGTGGCCGAAACCGAAGAAATCGCCGAGCGAGCCCGGGACCTCATCGAAGTGGTGTACGAAGATTTGCCCGTGGTGACCGACCCCGTGGCGGCCATGCAGCCAGGCGCGCCGTTGGTGCATCCCGAACTGGGCACCAATATTTTCACCCATGATCGGATTCGCAAAGGCGATGTGGAAGCCGCTTTTGCCCAAGCCGATGTCATCGTAGAAGGCGAATATCGCACGCCCGCCCAAGAGCATGCTTATTTGCAACCCGAAGCGGGCGTGGCGTTTATTGACGAAGAAGACCGCATCGCCCTTTACGTGGCCGGGCAATGGACGCACGAGGACCGAGAGCAAATTGCCCACGCTTTGCAATTGCCGGAAGAGAAAATTCGGGTCATCTACCCGGCCATTGGCGGCGCCTTTGGCGGCCGTGAAGACATGTCGGTGCAAATCGTCCTGGCTTTGGCTGTGTGGCGTCTGGCGCAACGCGGCATTCGGCGGCCGGTGAAAATCATCTGGAGCCGTGAAGAATCCATCATCGGCCACCACAAACGCCACCCCTATGTGATGCGGGCCAAATGGGGCGCAACCAAAGAAGGCAAAGTCATTGCCGCTCAAGTCGAACTCATTGCAGACGGAGGCGCCTATTGGTACACCAGCAACAAAGTGTTGGGCAACGCGGTGATTACCTGTACTGGGCCGTATGAAATCCCCAATGTGTGGGTGGATGGCTACGCGGTGTATACCAACAATGTTCCCAGTGGCGCCTTCCGTGGTTTTGGCGGCCCCCAAGGCAATTTTGTCGCCGAGATGCAGATGAACCGCCTGGCCGAAGCCCTGGGCATGGACCCGGTGGAGCTGCGGATGCGCAACGTCTTCCGAGAGGGCAGCATCATGTCGGTGGGCACGCCGGTGCCGCCTGGGGTGAGCATGGCGCAAGTGTTAGAGGAAACCGCCAAGGCCGCGGGATGGCGAAAAGGCCCACAAGGGTGGTATCGCCCTGAAGACGCGGATGAAACCACCTGGCCGCGCTGGGAAGGGCTCCCCAAACCCCACATCAAACGGGGCGTAGGGTTGGCAATTGGCTTCAAAAATGTGGGCTTTTCCTTTGGCTATCCAGAAAACAGTTGGGCGCGCGTGGTTTTGGAAGGCGACCAAACCATCACCCAGGCCACGGTTTACATCGCTGGTGCCGAAGTCGGGCAAGGCCACCACACCGCCATGGCGCAAATCGCGGCCGAAACTTTGGGCATCCCTGTCGAGCGGGTGACGATGCGGGTTTCCGACACGGCCGTGACCGAAAACTCGGGCAGTGCTTCGGCTTCGCGGTTGACCTTCATGGCCGGGCACGCGGTCAAGGGCGCTGCTGAGCGCGCGCTATGGCGATGGAAGGCGGGCGAACGACCGGTGGATGTGGCCTTTACCTACAAAGCGCCGCCCACCACACCGTTTGACGAAAAAACCGGCTTCTCCGAGCCTAACTTTGCCTATGGCTACGTGGCCGCAGCCCTCGCACTGGAAGTGGATACCGAAACCGGCGAGGTCCGGGTGCGCGATGTAATTTTAGGGAACGACGTTGGCCGCGCGGTCAACCCCCAACAGGTGGAAGGCCAGATTGAAGGCGCGGTCGTGCAGGCTTTGGGGTGGGTGCTGGTGGAGAACTTCATCCAGCAAGATGGCCACGTCATCACCGACCGGCTTTCGACCTACCTCATCCCCACAGTGATGGACATCCCTGACCATGTGCGCCCCTTGGTGTTGGAATATCCCGACCCGCGCGGGCCGTATGGCGCACGAGGCATGGGCGAAATGCCCTTCCTGCCCATTGCCGCCGCTGTGATGCACGCCATGCGTCAGGCGACTGGTGTGTGGTTCCACGATTTCCCCCTCACCGGAGAACGGGTGTTGCGGGGCTTGCCCCAAAAGGTGGCGTAAATGCCGACGACCTCTCCCCGCCCTTCCGCTGGCATGTGGGCGTCGTTGCCCCAGGGTCGGACTTGGTATCAGAAAGCCGGCCCCGAGCAAGGCGCACCGGTGGTGTTGATTCACGGCTTTTCGGTGCCCTCGTGTGTGTGGGATGGCACATTTGAGCATTTAGTGCAAGCGGGCTTCCAGGTTTTGCGTTACGACCTCTACGGCCGCGGCCGTTCCGACCGCCCCCATTGCGACTATGGCCTCGACTGCTACGTCGCGCAATTGGCGGCGTTGTTGGATGCCATCCCGTGGCGGATGCCGGTTGGGTTGGTGGGGTTGTCAATGGGCGGCCCCATTGCCGCGGCCTTTACGGCGGCTTACCCACAGCGGGTGCGCAGCGTGGCCTTGCTCGACCCGGTGGTGGAGGGCGTGCCCTTGCCTTGGAAGCAGCGCCTCTTGGCTGTGCCGGTGTTGGGCGAGTGGCTTTTGCGCCTGACCGGAAAACAGCGATTGAGCGAGGGCTTGCGAAATGACTTTTTCCGCCCTGAGCGGATGCCTTCCAGCCTGCCGGCCCGCTATCGGGCTTATATGGATACGGGGTTCTTTCGCGCCTTGTATTTGAGCGTGCGGCACGGAATGTTGGGCGACCATCGCGCGGTGTTCCAGGCTTTGGGGCAGCGTTTGGTGCCGGTTTTGGCCCTGTGGGGCGCTGAAGACCGCACAGTGCCGCCTTCCCAAGCCGAAACGTTGCAGTCGTTGGTGCCCCACGCGGTGGTGAAATTGATTCCCCAGGCGGGACATTTGCCCCATCTCGAGCAGCCCGATTTGGTGCATCCGCTCTTGGCTTCATTTTTAGCCCCTTGAGGGCAAGGAAGGTAGCAGATGGGTTATCGGTATGTGGTTTTAGGAGCAGGGCGGCAGGGAACGGCCGCTGGCTACGACTTGGCCCTGCACGGCGAAGCCGAGCGGGTCGTGTTGGCCGACGCCAACCCTTCACAAGCCGAAGCCGCAGCCCGGCGCATCAACACCTTGTTGGGCCGCGAAGTGGCGCTGCCCGCGGTGGTTGATGTCACCGATGGTCGCGCCTT
The DNA here is from genome assembly GCA_964386185.1 of uncultured Anaerolineaceae bacterium. Lineage (GTDB taxonomy): Bacteria > Chloroflexota > Anaerolineae > Anaerolineales > DRMV01 > DRMV01. The sequence goes on along the minus strand of CAYLRJ010000055.1, from coordinate 27,635 downwards.
GCGGCATGTGTTGGCGCCGGCCGATGGCGTGTTGAGCGCAGTGCCCTATTTTTTCAACCTGGAAATCGCCCACGCAGCCCTTGATGCCCGCACCCACATGACCGACATCGGCGGTCACACCCCCACTGTGTTTCAGCAGCTGGCTTTGGATGAGGCGGCGCAGCAGGCTGGCATCAGCATCGTGCCCGATTGCGGCATGGGCCCCGGCTTGATTAACACCATCGGCGCTTACCTGGTCGAGGCCTTCGATGAGCCGCGCGAAGTGCGCATTTATGACGGCGGGTTGCCCCAGCACCCTGAGCCGCCTTGGAACTACGCCCTGACGTTCCACATCAATGGCTTGACCAACGAATACGACGGCACAACGGTGTTGTTGATTGATGGCCAATTGACCGAAGTCGAGGGGCTGACCCAATACGAACGGTTGGAAATCCCCCCTTTGGGTGAGTTGGAAGCCTTCATCACCACTGGCGGCGCTTCAACCGCACCGTGGACGTTCGAGGGCCGTTTGCAGACCTATATCAACAAAACCTTGCGTTACCCCGGCCACTATGCGTGGTTTTTGGCCTACAAAACTTTAGGTCTGTTTTCGGAAACGCCCATGCAGGTGGGCGAATGCACGGTGACGCCCCGGGCGTTTTATCATGCCTTGTTGGCGCCGAAAATCACCGCCGGGCCCGACGTGCGCGACGTGGCCGTCATTCACGCCATTGGCCGCGGCAAACAAGCCGGCCAAGAGGCGGAAGTTGTGGTGGATGTTTTGGACTATTACGACGAAGCCACCGGCTTCCGAGCCATGGAGCGCCTTACCGGCTGGCATGCTTCGGCCATGTTGATTGCCCAGGTGCATGGGCTGGTGCGGCCGGGGGCGACGCCCCAAGAGGTGGCCGTGCCCCCACAACAGATGCTGGAAGCCCTACAACGGCGTGGCATTGCCATCACCGTGCATGAAGGCGGGCAGACCTCGGCAACGCAGTGAAGGGACCTCCAAGCCTATCAGACAAGCCGCCGTGGCCATTGGCGCGGCGGCTTTGCTTTGGTCGGCTTTGCCTGGACGCGCCTCGGTTACCCACCAAGCCATTGAGGTAGGGTTTGAAGGGCTTTTTCCAAACGGGTGCCAAACCAAAAGAGCAGCGTGCCATTGACCAGATGGATGCGCCCTTGCCGCCCCGCGGGCGTTTCGCGAAGCCAAGCCAGCATTTGGGCGCGGGTGTTTTCGTCGTAGGTGCAGGGCTCATCAGGCAGAAGCACCACTTCAGGCTGTCCGGCGAGGATTTCTTCCAAGGTGACCCGTGGATAACGGCGATCCCGCCCTGGCGCGGGGCGTTCGGGCGCAAGGCCCAGGTCGGCCTCTAAGGGATAGCGGCGCTCACGATGGGCAAAAATATTTTCCCCACCCAGCAACGCCAAAAGATCGTGAGGGTAAGTGTGGCGGTTGAAAGTCATCCACCAGGGGCGACCCTGGGTTTGCCCTTGCCAGATGGGGACGAAATAGCGCACGCGAGGCTGCCGCGCGGCTCGCGTTTGCCAGAGAGCCACCTGCTCGGCCAAGGCTTGCACCCGTTGGCGCGCCAACGCGCTGCGAAAACGCTCGGCCAGGGCGGTGAGAAAGGTTAGGGTTTCTGCCACCGTGTTGGGAAAGGTGACCCACACTTCCACCCCCGCGGCTTCCAATTTGCGAACCACTTGGGGGGTGTTTTCTTCGCGGTTGGCAATGACCAGGTCGGGGCGCAAAGCCAAAATGGCCTCAATGGCGGGGTTTTTAGGCCCGCCTACTTTGGGAAGGCGCGCGGTGGCTTGGGCAGGGTAAATGCAGTAATCGGTCACGCCGACCACCGCTGACCCTAAACCCAGGTCAAACAAACTTTCGGTGACCGAGGGCACCAGGGAAACCACACGTTGGGGCACTTGGCTCATGGTTTGTGCTATGGCGTAGGGGTGGGAGGCACGATGGGGATGTTGGCTGTGGGATGGGGTGTGGGGGTGATGACGGCCTCTGGAGGATAGAGCTGGCTCATGGCTTCTTGCCATGTAAGCCCGCCTTTGAGGACGAATTCATTGAAACGCGCGCCGGGAATGTATGTTCGCCAATCGGGCAAGGCAGGGAGGCGTTCCCAGCCCAAGGCTTGGGCCAAGGCGGTCACATCCACCCAATAGCCGGGCGGCACGGCTTGGGCGTATTTTCCCCCTTGCTCAAAGGCGGCAATATCGCCGCTGAAGCGGGCGTTGAAATCCCAAGGGAGGGCGTGGAGCGGCTGCCCCAGGGTGCCGTCTTGCTTGGCCGCGCGCACGTAAACTCGCCAATAGGTGTAGGGCGCCAGGTCTTCGCGCACGACGACCATCCATCCGGCTTGAATTGGCGACGTGGGCAGGGCAAAAGCGCGGCCGGTGTAGAGCCAATCTTGCCCCAAACCTGCAGGAAGCGGCGCGGTGAGGGGCACATAGGCGTTTTCTAAAGTGCCCAGCACATCCCAGCCGGCTTTTTGCGCCAAGATTTGCCGCAGCGCTTCAAAGGCTTCGTCGGCTGCGTCGCTGAGTTGGGGGTAGGGCGCTTTGAGCTTGGGGATGGGCACCACTTCCAGGCGGTGGTTGGTGTTGTTGGGGGAGGTGACGGGTTGCCAAACTGGGGTTGGGGTCAGCTGGGCTGCATTCTGGAAGGCCGCGGGCAAGGGCCAGGGTAGGGCGGTCGCGGCGAGGGTGAAGCCGGTCACCGTGCCGGGCAAGTCCAGCAGGGGGAGGGCCAAGCCGCGATCTGGGTCGTAGGCTGTGAGCGCGTCGTGATTGGGCAGGCGGACGATGGCCGCCAGCAGGCCGTCGGGGCTCCATTGGGGCCACCATCCCATCCCTACTGGCTGCGGCGGGTTTTGGGGGTGCGCGGCGTCCCAGAGGTAAATCGTGGGCATGCCCTGGGTGGTTTGGCTCCAGGCCAGATAGCGACCGTCGGCTGACCACGAGGGGTGGCGTGCTGGGCCATCTTCGGGGCGAGAAAGCCGCAAAAAGCGTTCGGCCGCGGCTTTGTCTAAGTTGGCGATGTAGATTTGAGGGAGCCCTTCCCGGGTGGAGACAAAAGCAATCAACCGCCCCTGTGGTGCCCAGGCGGGTGAGAAATCGGCCGCGGCATGGGTGGTGAGGCGAATTGGGGCTTGCTCGCCGTTGCGGTCGCGGATGAAAATATCCAAGTTGTTGTTGTCATAGTGTTCGTAAGCCAGCCACAGGCCGTCGGGCGACCACGTCGGCGCGGCGTCATAGGCCGCGTCGGTGGTCAGGCGGGTTGTTTGGCCGTTTTCCAGCGTGAGGAGGAATAGATCCCACCCCTGGGCTGTGCGGGCGGCGTAGGCTAAGGTGCGGCCATCGGGGCTGAGGGCGGGGGTGATGTGGTCGGTGGCTTCGGCCGTCAGACGGGTGAGGGGGAACTTTTGGGGGTGATACGCAAACAATTGGGAAAAGGGCCCGTCTTGGATCGCGAGCACGGTGAGGCCGTCGGGGAAGTGGAGGCTTGTCGGGGTGGGGAGGGGCGTGCCTGGGGGAGGGGAAGGCGTGGGGGTCGTGGTGGCTGTCGCGGTGGGGGAAGGGGCCCAGGTGGGAGAAGGCGTCGCAGTGGCGGGGGCAAGGGGTGAGAGATGGCGCGGCAATTGCCATGCGGCCAGCCCTGCCAAGGCGAGAAAAATCAGCAGCCCTAAAAATTTACCGGAAGCCGTGTTGCTGCGCCGTCGTCGCGCCCGCCGTGTGCGGCGGGACGATGGCGGCCTGGCAGGCTCGGAGGGCGCTGAGAGATCGGAGAAGTCGGAGAAATCCTCAAAGTCGGGAAGGTTGTCGGTCATGGTTACCCGCAAAGCAAGTCAGAGAGTGGAGATGAAGGCCTTGGACGAGGGGAAGCAGCCCTCGCGGTGGGTGGCCTTGCCCTTGGAGTGAGGCTGGGCGTTGTGCTGGAGCATCCCGAGCCACCCGCGCCGCATCGTGGGATAACCGTGCAAAAGCACGCCACGTGCTGGGCTTTGCTTGAGCGTGCAAGGCTTGTGCCGAATTGTACCGCGGAACGCGCAGAAGCGCCCTGCCCCTTTTGTGTGAGCGCTTTTTGCCTTTGTGTTGCCGTCCTGTTTTTCTCTCCTGCCATTATCCCTCTCCTGCTTCCACGCTTTGCGCTCCCCCTTCTCCCAGCGGGCGAGGGGAGAGCGCGGGTGAGAGCTTTTGCGCGCGAGTTGCCCTCGGCGGGCGGCTGGGCCAAAGCCCTGAGGTATAATCCTTAGCGTTGGATACCCTTCGAGAGCAGGTGTGTCATGAGCCAAGACGATGAATTGACGTTTAGTTTTTCTGGCGGGCTGGATCCTAATGACCCGTTGCACCAATATCAAATCATGTTCAACGAGATGTTGGATAAAGCCGCCCCGCCCGAAGAAGTGCGTGTGGAACGCCTGGAGACCCAGGTCGCACCGGATGGGCGGCGGGTGCGAGTGCATTTGCGTTTGACAATGTACCGTTTTCGCCCCCATTTGGTGCTGTCGTTGTGGGACCCTCAAGGGCAACACGTGGCCGAGGTGGATATTATCGAGCCCATGTCGCCAGATATGGAGTTTACCCTGCATGTGCGTGAGCCTCAGCCGGGGGAATACACCGTGCGCGTGGATGTCCGTTACCCCACGCCCGAGCATATGCCCAAATCGCCCGAAGAGCAGCGCATCACCCGCGGGGAGCTCAAGCCCCTGCCGCCGATGCGCACCGTCACCACGCGAGAAACGCGGGTGCGCCTTTTGCCTTCCCATGCTGAATCGGCGCCGTGAGCGTTTCCCTGCCTCCTCTCTTCCTGGATCGGATGTCTCGCCTGTTGGGCGAGGAATACGCCGCGTTTCAGCAGGCTTTGAGCGGCCGTCCTCATGTGGGGCTGCGGGCTAATACGTTGAAAATTACCCCCGCGGCCTTGGCTGCGCGGGTGCCGTTTTCCCTGGAGCCGGTGCCGTGGTGCTCGGCGGGCTTCCGGGTGACGGATGGCTCACGACCGGGTAAGCATCCCTATCATGCGGCCGGGCTGTATTATCTTCAGGAACCCTCGGCCATGGCCCCGGCTGAAATCCTGGCCCCCCAGCCGGGAGAGCGGGTGTTGGATTTGGCCGCCGCCCCTGGCGGCAAAACGACCCATTTGGCGGCTTTGATGCAAGGGGAAGGGCTGCTCATTGCCAACGACGTCCAGCCCAAACGGGTGCATGAGATGACCAACAACCTGGATCGTTGGGGGGCGACCCATTTGGCCGTGTTAGTGGAACAGCCACGGCGTTTGGCAGCGCGGCTGGGCGCGTTTTTCGATCGGGTGTTGGTGGATGCCCCTTGCTCTGGTGAGGGGATGTTTCGCAAAGACATGGCCGCCCGGCGCACGTGGACGCCCAACCACGTGAGCCGTTGCGCGCGTATTCAGGAAGGCATCTTGCGCCATGCAGCCCGTCTGGTGCGGCCGGGTGGGTGGTTGCTTTACAGCACCTGCACCTTCGCCCCTGAAGAGGACGAAGGCACCATTGGCCGTTTTTTGGCCCAGCATCCTGATTTTGAAGTGGCTTCTATCCCGCTGGCGCATGGCTTTGCCCGAGCCCAACCTGCGTGGGCCAACGCGCCCGAAGAGGTTCGGGGCGCGGTGCGCTTGTGGCCGCATCGTTTGCCAGGGGAAGGGCACTTTGTTGCCTTGCTGCGGCGGCGGGAAGACGCCGCGCCCCCCGCTCACCCGCCGCTGCTTCGCCCGCGCCCGCCGCGCGGCGAGCATCGGGCCCATTACGAAGCCTTTGTCAAAAGCGCGCTTGCGCGTGAGCCTGCCCCCCGAGAACGATTGGCCGTGTTTGGAAATCGGCTTTATGCCCTCCCCCCTGGCTTGCCCGACCTCAAAGGGCTCAAGGTGGAGCGGTTTGGCTGGTGGTTGGGAACGTTCAAAACCGGGCGGTTTGAGCCCGCCCACGCGCTGGCTTTGGCGTTGACGGCCGACGATTTCACCCAAACCGTGGATTTCCCAGCCGAAAGTGAAGAAGTGTTGGCTTACTTGCGCCGTCAGCCGCTTGCTCACGCGGGCCCCGACGGCTGGGTTGTGGTCACGGTAGATGGCTTCCCGCTGGGCTGGGCGCGGCGGGTGCATGGGGTGCTCAAAAGCCGAGCCCCGCGCTGGCTCAGCCGTATTTAGCGCCGCGGAGGGGGCTTCCTGCCCGATGGCAAGGCTGCCGCGGGCGTTGGGGCCTCGCCAGGCGCCCTTGACCGCCCTTCCTAAGCAGGCTACAATCTTTGACGACATTTCACCCTTGAGGATAAAGGCATGTTTGAGACCTTGACCGAACGCCTGAATCAGGTATTCTCGCAATTACAACGCCGCGGCAAACTCTCAGAGCGCGATGTGGATGCCGCGATGCGCGAAGTGCGCCTTGCCTTGTTGGAAGCCGACGTCAACTATAAAGTCGTCAAAGACTTCGTGGCTCGTGTTCGCGAGCGGGCGGTCGGCCACGAGGTGTCGCGGGCCTTGAACCCCGCGCAGCAGGTGATCAAAATCGTTCACGAGGAACTCATCGCGACCCTGGGCGAACCAGCCCCTTTGGATTTGAGCGGCCCCAAGCCGCGCAGCATCATGCTGGTGGGTTTGCAGGGCTCGGGGAAGACCACCACCGCGGCCAAACTGGCCCGCCTTTTGCGCAAACAAGGCGAACGGGTGTTGTTGGTGGCTGCTGACCCATATCGGCCGGCCGCAGTGCAGCAACTTCAGGCCTTGGGCAAACAGTTGGATATCCCCGTCTTCTACGAAGAGGGCGTCGCACCGCCAGATTTGGCCGTGCACGCCCAACAAAAGGCCGCAGCCGGCGGTTTTAGCGTGATGATTTTGGATACGGCCGGGCGCTCCCAATTGGACGACGCGTTGATGGCCGAAATTCAAGCCATTGCAGAGCGCATTCACCCCAACGAAATCCTTCTGGTGGTGGATGCGATGATTGGCCAGGAAGCCATCAGCGTGGCGCAAGGTTTCAAGGAAGCCGTCCCGATTACTGGCCTGATTTTCACCAAGATGGACGGCGACGCGCGTGGCGGCGCGGCGATTTCCATCCGCAGTGTGACGGGCGTGCCCATCAAATTCTTGGGCACAGGGGAACAAATTGACGCTTTGGAGGTTTTCGACCCCGAGCGCTTGGCCAACCGTATTTTGGGGATGGGCGACATCATCGGCCTGATTCAGCGTGCAGAAGAAGCGCTGGATGAGGAAGAGGCCGCCCGCCAGGCCGAGCGTTTGCTCTCGGGCGAGTTTACCCTGGAAGATTTTGCCCAACAGTTGCGCCAACTGCGCAAGTTGGGGCCTTTGGGGCAGTTGCTCGAGATGCTGCCAGGGAATTTAGGCCAGGCCGCCAAGCAAATTTCGCCCCAAGAAGCGGAAAAACAGCTCAAAATTACCGAGGCCATCCTCAACTCTATGACGCCCGAAGAGCGCCGCAATCCAAACATCCTCAATGCCAGCCGCCGCCGTCGCATTGCTCGCGGCTCGGGCACCACGGTGCAAGACGTCAACCAATTGATCAAACAATACCGTCAGATGCGCCGAATGTTCAAAACTTTGAAAAAGACAGGCTTCCGTGGCTTAGGAGGCTTCGGCCTGCCGGGATTTTAGCGAGGGAACCCCATGCCTCCCCTCAAACCAGGTACGCTGCTGCGTCAACGTTATCTCATCCGCCAAGTGATTGGTCAGGGCGGCATGGGCAACGTCTATCTTGCGGAAGACACGCGCCTGGCCGGGCGGTTGTGTGCTCTCAAGGAAGTGGAACACGACCCCGCCTTGCCAGAGCATCTGCTGGAAGAGGCCCGCGCGCAATTCCTGCAAGAGGCCACGGTCTTGGCGCGGTTGGATCACCCTAACCTTCCTAAGGTCTCTGATTTCTTTTCCGAAGCCCATCGCGATTACCTGGTGATGGATTTTGTGCCGGGCAAAGATTTGCGCGCCCTGATTGAAGAAGCCCGTTTAGAAGGGCGCTTTTTGCCCGAAAAGCAGGTTTTGGCCTGGGCCAGCCAGTTGGCCGACGCGTTGATTTATCTCCACAGTCAGGACCCGCCGATTGTGCATCGCGACATCAAACCGGGAAATTTGAAACTCACCCCCGGCGGAGTCATCAAACTGGTTGATTTTGGCCTGGTGAAGTTGTTGGAATCGGACGAAGTGACGGTAACGGTGATTCAAGGGCGGGGCACCGCGCTTTATACGCCATTGGAGCAGTATGGCGGCGACACCGGCCGCACCGACGTCCGCAGCGACATTTATGCGTTTGGGGCGACGTTGTATCACCTCTTGACCAACCACCCCCCGCCCTCCGCGCGCGACCGCTTCCTCAACCCGGCGGTTTTCCGTCCCCCTCGGGCATACAACCCCGAAATCAGCCCGCGCACCGAACGAGCGATTTTGTGGGCCATGCGTCTGCACCCCGACGAGCGGCCCGAGAGCGTGCAGGCGTTTCGTGACGCGTTGTTGGGTGGGTGGATGCCGGGCTATGTGACTGCACCGCCGGTGCCGTCCGCGACGTGGGCTGACTTGCTCGCCGCGCCGACAGAGCGGGCCCTGACATGGGTGGCTGTTTTGTTGGCCTTGGCTGGGTTGGTGTTGACCCTGCGCTGAGGCTTCCCCAAGAAACAGGAAGCAACAGGCAAACGCGCAACAAGGGCTGGCAGTGAGCTACTGCCAGCCCTTGATTTTGGCGCGCGCGGCGCGTCACAGGCCACAAAAGAGCAGGTCAAGGGCGCCCGGGGCGGTATGAAAAGCCCCTTGCCCGGCCGCTCAGTCGGCTATGGCGACTTCATCGTCGGGTAGGTCTTCGTAGCCTACCAGCATGGCTTTGATGTGCGAGAAGACAGTGTGGCCGGTGGTGGTCATGTACACATGCACAATCAGGAAGGCCACCAGCAGGAACGCGCCGGCAGTGTGGATGAGCGCCATGGTGCCGAAGGACCATTGCAGGCCCCATTGAGGCCACAGATGGGCGTAAATCATCAGCAGGCCGGTGACAATCATCACGGGCGCGATGAGTATCTTGAACCCTAAGTAGGTGAGCCGCTGCAAAGGGTTGAGCTTGGAAACTTCGTTTTTCTTGAAGGGGTGTTTTTCGTTGCGGAAGATGCCCACCAGGTAGTAATGGGCGATGGCGTTGAGCCGTTCGGTGGTGGGGATGTATTGCTTCCACGCGCCCGTGGTGAAATGCCAGAAGATGGCGAAAACGGTCAGGGCTACCAAGGCCCACCCCAGCCGGATATGCCACCAGTGGGCTTGCTCGAAGGTCATGATTTGCCACGAGCCGTGGATGTTGAAACCGGTGATTCCCAACCCGATGATGAGCAAGGCTTGCGACCAGTGCCAAAGGCGCTCGAAACGGGTGTAGAGGTAAATCCTTTGCATGAGTCTGCTCCTTTCCTACGACTTCTTGAGGGCCGTGGCGAAGCGTAGCCCGCCGTGTACGAGCACGCCCAGGATGGCCAGCGCCACCATCCCCCAGCCGACGCTGTCCAGCGCGCGGTTGCGATCGCGGCCAGGAATGTACACGCCAGTGATGCCCGCCAGGCGGCTTTGTTGGCTGTGGCACGCAGAGCAGCTGAGCGCTTGCTCGGCCGGGGCAACCATGTGGGTGATGGGCCAATACATCGCGGTGTCCACCCATTCATATTGGCCGCTGTAGGGGAGGTTGGCGGTTTCCATCCCGACGGTGAAGGCGGTTTCCCAATCGAAGCCTTTCCAATAGGCTGAGGTGTCGTCGGGGTTGAAGGGGAAGAGGTGCGGCACGATGAGCAATTGGTTGACGGGGTCGTAGGCTTGGCGGCCCCGGAAGGCTTTGAAGGGGTAAATGCGGGCGTTGGGGTCGTCGGGGCTGCCGTGGGGTTGGTTGATGTAGATGAGCCCGTCTTCTGCTGGGGTGACTTTTTGCCCTTCTACGGTGAAGCCCAGGTAGCCGTCGAACCAGGCGTAGGTGGGGGTGACGTTGACCGCGTCGATGAATTCGCCTTTGAGATAGTTGTAAACCTCCCAGCCGTTTTCGTCGGTTTCGACCCCGCGCGCTTTGTCACCCGCCTTGGACCAATCCCACCACATTTTGGTGGGGATGCCGCCGCGGGCAAAGGCAGGAATGTGGCAGGTTTGGCAGGCCACTTTGTCTACATGGGCGTTGAGTTTGGCATCTTTCATGGGGGCGTTGCCGTGGCACGATTGGCAGGTCGCGGGGTTGCCATCGCTGACGGGGAGGTCTTTGCCATGAGGGTCGGTGGGGTGGGCCGCGTAGCGGCTGCCGGCAATTTGGTGCCCGCCCGCGGCGTGACAATCTGCGCAGGTGAGGTTGGCTCCGTCAGGAGACATATGCACGTCCACCTCGCGGGGCGGGGCCACCAGGGAACTGTCCATGTCGCCGTGTTTCACGCCGTTCCCGCCCCCGCCATAGAAGTGGCAGGCGCCGCAGGTGGCGCGGCTGCTGGGGCCGACGTGTTGGGCGATGTTGGCCAGGTCGGGCGGCTCCCAGATTTTGCCGCTGCCCGGTGGAAATTCCTTGGGCTCAGAAACCGGAAAGCCAGCCCCGGCAGGGAATTTCTTGTAGGTGCCCGTGGTGTCGTGGCAGACCAGGCAATCGACGCGGGTGGGGTCGGTGAAGTCGAAGTTGTGGTCTTTCCAGCCGTAGCCCACGTGGCAACTGGTGCAACGGGCCCAGTTTGAAGTGATGGAGACGCAGAAGTTGTTGATATCGTGTTTTTTGCCCAGGGTGGTGCCAGAGACCGCGTCTTGATATTCCCACGTCCAATGGATGGTGTGCATTACTTGATCCGCGGCTTCGTTGTGGCAGGCCAGGCAGGCTTCGGTGACTTGGAGGGGGTCTTCGAAGGGGCCTTGCAGGCTGGGGAATTGGCTGTGATCCGCGGTGCTGGTGTCGGTGGGTTCAGGGGGTGGTGCGTTGGCCTCGGCCAACACGGGGGTAGGGGCAAAGAGGCCCAGCGCAATGAGCAGAAACAAACAGCCGGCGCTGAGCCAGAGCCAGGTTGGGAAGCGTGCGTGGTGCATGGGATACCTCCTCAGGGGGAAAGTGAGCCGCGCGCGCTCATCTTGGTTTAATCATAGGGCAGTATGGTGCGATTGTGAAGTGAACAATATCACAATTAGGAGATGACAATATTCACGATATAAAAGTTCGCAAGTGGCGGACCTGCTTCGCGCGCTTGCCCGGCCGCGCGGCGGTGTGCTTGGGCGCGCAGAGGGCTTACCAAACAGCCCGCCGCTTCTTCATCCAGAGGAAGCGGCGGGCGGGTGCGCATCTGTTGCGGTTGGAGGGCTGGGTTAGCGAAGTTGGCGCTTTTGAGTCCAACTTGGGGCGGCGTATTTGCGTTCGCGCAAGGTCACCGCGGTGGCGTATTCCCCCTCGCTGAGGACGCCAAAGGTAAATTCGAGGCCCAAGGCTTCTTCAAAGCCGGCCTGGAAGGCTTGGGCGGCTTGTTGCCAGGTGACTTCCCGCCCCAAGCATTCGCTCACCGTGGTGGCCCGACTACGAATTTGGGCTTGGGCCTGGCCGCGGGCAGCCTCATCGGGGAAGTGGAGCACCTCGGCCACGCGGGCGATGTCGCCCCATAGCGGCAGGGTGCCGTGTTGCAACACAGCACCTGCGCTGCGGGCTTGGGCGCTCCCCAAGATTTTGCGGCCTTGCACCGTGATTTCGTAACTTGAGGGCACTTCAAAGCAGACCGGCTTTGCCTGGGGCGAGGGTGGGTGCTCGCCTTCGAGTTGGGCATCGAGGCCCAGCAGGCGCAAGGCGGCCAGCAACCCGCGGGCAATGCGGCGGTAACTGGGCAGCACCCCGCCGTGCATCAGCGGGTGATGGGTTGGGGCGATGAGGGCATAGGTGAGTTCGTCGGTATGCAAGATAGCGCGCCCCCCAGTAGGCCGTCGCACCACATCCCATTGTCGGGCTCGGAGGCGGGTCACGTCGACGTCTTCCCAAGGTTGGCTGTACCCCAGCGAGAGGCAGGGGGGCGACCAGGCATACAGCCGCAACGTGGGCGGCGCTTCGTCGCACGCCACGGCCCGCAGGATGGCTTCGTCTACGGCCATATTCCAAGCGCCAGAGGCGGGCGGCGAGAGAAGCAAACGCCATGTCATGGAAAAAACCTCCATCATGGGCAATCAACGGAAGAGGATGCGCCAGAGGATGTTGACACTGGCGTGGGTGAGCGCCGAGGCGGTGACTTTGTGTTGTCGTTCCCAGACCCAGCCATAAGCCAGCCCCGCAATGGTGGCGACGGCCATGTAAGCCCAGTTGGGCACCGGAAAGCCGGGCGTCGCGTTGTTGAGGTGCGACGCGCCGAAGATGAGGGCTGCCAAGAGCGAAGCCGCCGACCGCGTGCCCGGCACTTTGCGCAGCAGGTTTTGAATGAGCCCGCGAAAGAGGATTTCTTCGGGCAGGGCGACGAAGAAATACATCCCCAGCCAGGAAAGGCCGACTTTGGTCAGCGTGTCGAAATGCGGTGCCCAATGGAGAAATTTGAGCGCCAGCCCCAGGGGCACGCCCCCCAGGCTGAACAAAGCCAGCCCTTGGAGTGCCCGGCGGCAGTCAGCCCAGGTGAGATGCCAGGTAAACCCTATGCCCTCCAAGGGGTAGCGCACGGTAAACAAAAACAGCGCCCACACCACCAGGATGAGCTTTTCCAAGGGCACCTGAAGGGTGGGGCTGAGTGAGGTTTGGATGGGGGGGAGGGTGAGCCACCGGAGGGCTGGGGCCAATGTGTGGGCGGCATCTCCCAAGGGGAGGAGGAAGAGGCTGGGTTCCAGGGGAAACCACAACGCGCCGACCGCCAGGAAGTGCCAAGCGGTGACGCGCTTGCTGCCGCGGCTTTGATGCAAAAAGAGGGCGGGCAGCGTCAGCACCACGACCAAACGGACAAGCGCCTCGCCGGTCGGGCGCAAGTTGACGGCCAAAAGGTAGATGAGCAGCAAACACGCGCCTGCCGCTACGCTTCCCCCGCGGAGGCGTCTGAAGGCTGCGCGGCCTTTGGAAAAACCAAAGCCCAAATAACACGCTGCCAGCAGCGCGACGGCCAAAGCAGAAAGGTTCATCTCAAGGGGCGTTCAAATAGGATACGATCGCCCGCAAGCCCAACGCGTAACTCTGCCAGCCGAAGCCGCTGATGCTTCCCAGGCAAACTGGCGCGATGAGCGATTGGTGGCGGAAGTCTTCGCGGGCATGGATGTTAGAGAGGTGCACCTCGACCACCGGTAACCCAATGGCGGCCACGGCATCGCGCAAGGCGACCGAGGTGTGGGTGTAGCCGCCGGGGTTGAATACCACCCCGTCAGCCCACGCGCGGGCTTCGTGGAGGGCGTTGATTAACGCGCCTTCGCTGTTGCTTTGAAAGGTGCGGATGGTGACGCCGAGCGTTTGGGCCAGGTCGGCCAGGCGGCGGTTGATGTCGTCCAGCGTGTCGGCGCCGTAGATTTCGGGCTCGCGGGTGCCCAATAGGTTGAGGTTGGGGCCGTGGAGGATGAGGATCGTGGTCATGAAAATATCCGGTATCCCAAAAGGGAAGGGAGAGCCTCTGCGCTGGCTCAGCGTGCTTCGGCTTGGAGGTTGTTTAAGATAGATTTTACCAAATCTTCGGGCACGGTAACGCCCACTTGCACGCGGCCGATGTCCACGGGCAGGGCAAAACGCAGTTGCCCAGATGATTTCTTTTTGTCATGGCGCATGGCGCGCCAGATGGCCTGCGGTGAGAGGTCGGCGGGGATGGCGGTAGGCAGCTGCCAGGCTTGGAGCGCGGCCGCGATGGTTTGGGCCAAGCCTGGGGCGGCCAGGCCGAGGCGTTCGGCCAGATGGGCTTCGGCCACCATGCCAATGGCCACGGCCTCGCCGTGACGCAGGCGAAAAGCCGACGCGGCTTCTACGCCGTGGCCAATGGTGTGCCCCAGGTTGAGGGCGGCCCGCAGGCCGCCTTCGTAGGGGTCTGCTTCGATGACGCGAATTTTGACGGCCATTGCTTGCGCCACGTGGTCGGTCATGGCTTGTCGGTCACCGCGCGCGGCCAGGGCAAAGAGGTCGGGGTCGCCAATGACGCCGTGTTTGACCACCTCGGCCATTCCGTTACGAAATTCCTCGGTCGGCAAGGTGGCCAACACATCGGGGTCGGCCAGAACCAGCCGCGGCGGGTGGAAAGCGCCGGCTAAGTTTTTCCCTGCGGGCAGGTCCACCCCGGTTTTCCCGCCCAGCCCCGCGTCGGTCATGGCCAACAGGGTGGTGGGGAGGTTGACCCATGCGATGCCCCGCATGTAGGTTGCGGCGGCAAAGCCGGCCACATCGCCCACGACGCCGCCCCCCAAGGCCACCACAGTGCTGCCGCGTTCCAGGCCGGCTTCCAGGAACTCGCTCCACAGACGTTGCAGGGTGGTGGGGTTTTTGTGGGCTTCGCCCGCCGGAAACGTCAGCAGCCGCACCGGATACCCCGCGGCCGTCAACGCCTCTTGGACGGCTTGGGCGTGGAGCGCTGCCACGCGCTGGTCGCTGACCAAGGCAATGGGACCCCGCAGGTCGGCTTGGCGCAGCCATGCTCCGACATGCTTGCGAAGCCCTGGCCGCACGCGCACCGCGTAGCCTTGCGGCGCCCAAGGCGATGTCATGCCCCGCAGGTGAAACCGCCCAAACAGAATCTGCGCTTGCCAGAGCGTTTCTTCGAGGCTGCGGGTGTCGGTGCGCAAGCGCTGGGGGAAACTGCGATAGTGGGCGCCGCGGGCCTGCAGCAGGGCTTGCAAGCGTTGGCCGCGGGCCGCGGACGTCGCGTCTTCCAGCAGGGGGCGCTCGCCGCGGGCTTGTTCGGCCCGCTGTTGGAGGGTTTCGGCCGCGGCTTCCAGCACCACGATTTGCCCGTGGGCTTCGGCCAAGGCACGGTTGCGGGGGTCGAGCAGCGCGCCGCCCCCCAGGGCGACCACGGTTTCGCCAGGCCGGCGGAGCACGTCTTCGAGGACGGCGGTTTCCCATTGACGGAAGGCGGCTTCGCCTTCTTGCGCAAAGATTTCGGGAATGGTGCGGCCCGCGCGGGCGGCGATGGCTGTGTCCAGGTCCACAAACGGCAGGCCCCAGGTTTGGGCCAGAGCCCGGCCGAGGGTGCTTTTGCCTGCCGCGGGCGGGCCGTAGAGGCAGTAGCAGGTCATGGTTACGGCTCTTGGGAGGTTTCGGGGGGGAGGTCGGGCGCGGAATCGGCAGGCCACCACGCGTGGGGCTGCCCATCCAGGCGGAAGGCGGTGCGGTGCAGGGCAGGCAGCGCGGCAAAGCGGGCTTGGAGGGTTTCCAGGGTGTCGCCACCGAGGCGCTCCAGAAGCGCGTCGGCCAGCACGAAGGCCAGCATGGCTTCGGCCACCGGCACTGCCCGGGGCACGTGGCAGAAGTCGGAGCGCTCATAGCGGGTGGGCGTGGGTTGGCCGGTGAGGAGGTCGGCGCTGGGCTGCGGGGTGAGGGTGGTGGCGATGGGTTTGAACGCGACGCGCACCACCACCGGTTGGCCGTTGGTGATGCCGCCTTCCAGTCCGCCTGCGCGGTTGGTGGGGCGGTGGAGGGTGCCGTCGGGGGCAATGTGGATGGGGTCGTGGGCTTGGGTGCCGCGGCGCCGTGCGTTGGCAAATGCCTCGCCGATTTCGACCCCCTTGGCCGAGGGGATGCTGAGCATGGCCGCGGCCAGGCGGGCGTCCAGGCGGCGTTCCCAGTGGACATGGCTCCCCAGCCCCGCGGGCACCGCGCTTGCGAAGACTTCGACCACGCCGCCGACGGTGTCGCGGGCCTGAATGGCGGCTTGAATTTCCTGCCGAAAGGCCTCGGCCGCGGCAGGGTTGGGGGCGCGGACGTCGTTGTTTTCGGCGTTTTGGGCGCGGGCTTCCAGGGAAAGGTCGTCGGGTGGGGCTTCGGCTTGCCCGATGGCGCGCACGTAGCCGCCTATGCGGATGCCAAACTGGGCTAACAGGTGGCGGCAAACTGCGCCCACGGCCACGCGGGCGACGGTTTCGCGGGCGGAGGCGCGTTCCAGGGCGGGGCGCAGGTCGGGGTAGGCATATTTCAGGCTCGCGGTCAGGTCGGCATGGCCGGGCCGCGGCACGGTCATGGGGGCGATGGCTTTGCCCTGCCATTGGCGATGGTTGTGGTTGGCAATCCATAGCCCCAGGGGTGCGCCGGTGGTGCGCCCTTCCAGGACCCCGCCTAAAATGTGGGCGCGGTCGCGTTCCAGTTTCATGCGCGGCCCCGCGCCGTACCCCCGCTGGCGCCGCGCCAGGTCGCGGTTGATGATCGCTGCGGTGAGCGGCAATCCCGCGGGGAGGCCTTCCAAAATGACCACATAGCCGGGGCCGTGGGATTCGCCAGAGGTGAGGAATTTGAGCATCCGTGGATCTCCGCTCAGGGGTTTGTCAAGGCTGCGTTTGGGGCAGGGGTGGTTGGCATCCGGTCCAACGGTGAAAGGCCAATGCGGCTTGGGCGCGCAACATGCCCCAGCCGTTGGCGGCTGCCAGCCCCGCGGCACGGGCTTGGCGGAGCAGGCGGGTTTCCAGGGGATTGTACACCAAGTCATACACCCGTGCTTGAGGGGGCAAGGGGACGTTTTCAGGCCAAGGGGAGGTGGCTTCGTGGGGTGTCATTCCCAGGGGGGTGGCGTTGACGATGAGGTCGGGCGGTGGTGCGAGGGAGAGGCGGGCTTCCCAAGGGAGGGGGGTGCAGGCGTGCGACAGGTCTTGGCAGAGGGTTTGGGCTTGGGGCAGTCGGCGGGCGGCCACGGTGATGTGCCATCCTGCAGTGTGGAGGGCATAGACCACCGCGCGTGCGGCGCCGCCGGCGCCCAACACCAAAGCCCGTTTGGGGTGGGCTGCCCAGGCGCCAAAATGGGCTTGGAGGTCGTGCAGGAAGGCCGGTGCGTCGGTGTTGTCGCCCCAGAGGGTGCCGTTTTGAGCCCATAGGGTGTTGACGGCGCGGATGGCGGCTGCGGCCGGGGTGAGGGCGTCGAGCAGGGGTAGGACGCGCGTTTTGTAGGGGATGGTGACGTTGAGGCCGTGGAGACGGCCGTGGCGGAGGTCGGTCAGGAGGGCCTGGAAGGGCTGTGGTTGCTCGGGCGGGATTTCGTAGAGCCGATATTCGCCTTGCAGGCTGCACGCGGCCAGGAAGCCGCGATGCAATTCGGGAGAGCGGCTGTGCCCAAGGGGGTAACCAAGCAGCCCAAGACGGTAGGAAGGGGGCATAAGCAGGGTGTTAGGGTGAGGGGAGGGTTAGGGGGTGAGGTGCGCTCCCAGGGTGCGCAGGGTGTCGGCAAAGGTAGGAAACGATTGGGTGATGATTTCGGCGTCGGTGAGGGTGATGGGTGACTGGGCGGCCAAACCTGCCACGGCAAAGGCCATTGCAATGCGGTGGTCGCCGTCTGCGGTGAGGGTGGCCCCTCGCCAGCCGCGCCCGCCGACGATGCGGAAGCCGTCGGGCAAGGCTTGGGCTGTGACGCCCAGGCGTTGCAGGCGCGAGACGATGGCCGTGATGCGGTCGCTTTCTTTATGGCGCAGTTCGGCCGCGTCGCGCACCAGGGTTTCGCCCTGCGCGGCCGCGGCGACGATGGCAAATGCGGGGAATTCGTCCACCATCCGCACTACCAGGTCGCCTCGGATGGTGATGCCGTGCAGGCGCGGGCTGTAGGCGACGGTGATGTCGCCGAAGGGTTCGCCGTAGGTTTCGCCCTGCGGGGTGATGGTCAGCTGGGCGCCCATGCGTTGCAGCGCGTCGAGGAAGCCGGTGCGGGTGGGGTTGAGCAGCACTCGGGTGAGGGTGAGGCGTGAGCCGGGCACGAGGAGCGCGGCCGCGATGAGGAAGGCGGCGGAGGAAATGTCGCCTGGGAGGGTGAGATGCAGCGGCGGCAGCACCTGCGGCACGGGTGGGGTGAGGCGGACGGTGTGAGGGGCTGGCCGTGTCAGGGGGAGCCCCATGGCTTGGAAAAAGCGTTCGGTGTGGTCGCGTGAGGGGCCGGGTTCGGTCAGGGTGGTGGGGCTATCGGCTGCCAGTGCGGCCAAGAGGAGGGCGGTTTTGACTTGGGCCGAGGCCACCGGCAGGGTGTAATCGAGGCCGCGGAGCGCGCGAGGGCGCGGCCGCGGCTGGAGGATGAGGGGCGCGTGGCCTTCGGTGTCGGTGATGGGGACGCCCATCTGTTGCAGAGGTTGGGTGATGCGCCGCATGGGGCGACGGCGCAGGCCGGGAGAGCCGTCGAGCACCGCAGGCCAACCCGCAGCAGCCAGAAAGCCCGCCAGCAGCCGCATGGTGGTGGCTGAATGGCCGCAGAAAAGGGTGGGCGGTTGGGTGGGCTGGGGCAGCGCGGCCAAGCCTGGCCCGCGAACGATGAGCTGGCCGTCGGCGAGCTGCCAGGAAATGCCGAGCTCGCGCAGGGCGCGCAGAAGGGGGCGGGTGACGCCGGCATCCAAAAAGTTGGCGATGTGGCTTTCCCCGCGCGTGAGGGCGGCAAACAATGCCGCTCGGTGGGAGAGGGATTTGTCTCCCGGCAGGGTGACCTGGCCCTGAAGGGGCACGTGGGCAGGGGCAATGGTGAGGGTGGTCATGGGGCGTTTTGGTCTTCCAAGAGGGTGTAGAGGGTTTCCAGATCAGGGTTGCGGGCTTTTTGTAAGACGTCTTCCAGATGGGGGAAGGTGGTCTTGAGGGTGTCGAGGAAGGCGACTGCCGAGGGATGGAGGGGGATGTCTTTGGGCCAGATGGCCTTGAGGTAGCGTTTGAGGGGCACGTCGGCAATGCGCAAGACGTGCAGGCGGGCCGTGTCGGCTTCGTCTTCCAGCATGCATTCGGGCAGGAGGGTGACCCCCAGGCCGTGGGAAACGGCCTCTTTGATGGCTTCGGGGCTGTCCAGTTCGGCGATGATGTAGGGCTGGATGTGGTGTTGGGCGAAGATGCGCTCCATCCAACGGCGGGTTTGGGCTTCGGGTGGGCGAGCGACGAAGCGCTGGCCGTGCAGGGCGCTCAGGGGGAGGCTTTGATAATCTTTCCAGGGGGCTTCAGGTGGGGTGACCAGGTAGAAAGGGAGTTCTTCCAGCACGGTGTAGGCCACTGTGGTTTCATCGGGGAGCTCGCCTTCGATGATGGCCAGGTGGAGGCCGTGGCGGGCGATGATGTCCACGAGGTGGGAGGTGGTGTCGGTGCGGAGATGGACCAGGATGTTGGGGTGTTTCTGGTGGAAGTGTTTGAGCCAGGCCGGCAGGCAGTAGCTGGAGAGCGTGGGGGTGCCCCCCAGGTCCAGGCGGCGTTTGATGGTTTGGGAGGGGTTGACGATGTTGGCTTCTGCAGCCAACATCAGCCAACGCATGGCGTGGGCATAGCGGCGTAAGACCTCGCCTTCGGAGGTCAAACGGGCGCCGTTGGGCGTGCGGTCGAAAAGTCGGACGCCCAAGGCGGCTTCCAATTGGCGGATTTTTTGGCTCACCGCGGGTTGGGAGAGCAAAAGCACCTCGGCCGCTTTGTTGAAACTACCATGCTCGGCGACGGCGAGAAAAACCTTGAGCCAGGAAGGGGCCAAAATAGACATTGAAAATCACCCTTAGAGGTCGCGGGCTGGGAAAAGTGAGCGGCTGGGGTATAAGTGCAGATTATAACACTTGTAAGCAATTGGGGCGAACAAGTTTTGAGGGCTTGCTTCTATAATTATGAGAGCAGAATGAGAGCAGGCCCTTTGGTGCCGTAGATTATCTGTGCCGTATATATTTTCTAACACCATTTTGAAGAGGAGGTTGTCGTATGGCGAAATTTAAGAACGGCTACGCTGGTGTGGGCTGGCTCAAACGCCAGTGGCCGTGGTGGACGGCGGGGGTTTTGACCGCTTCGGCCGAAATTATCAATTTCCTTTTTCTCCCGTTGGGGCATCCGAAACATAAATTTATCGGTGTAACCAGTGGTATGGCCCGGATGTTGGCCAGTGTGGAAACCACCTTGTTTGGTGGGAGCCTGATTGCGACCAAGCCAGATTATCAGCCGGCCCTTCAGTGGGTCATCATTGGCGCGATGTTGGCCGCGTTGGTGTTGGCCTGGCTGGAAGGCGAAGTCCGCTCGTGGGCGAAATATCCGAAAGCGGGTTTGGGCTTCGTAGCGCTGGGCGCTTTCTTCTTCGCTTGGGGCACCCGTGTGGCCGGTGGTTGTACGTTGCATCACCTTTTGGGCGGTTTTGCCGCGATGAACGTCAAGAGTTGGGTGGTGATGCTCTTCGCGACCACGGGCGCGCTGATTGGCTTTGTGATTTTGCGCAACCTCAACCTTTCCCAATATTTCAAGAGCCAAGAGACCCTGTGGTTTACCCTGGAAGCCGCGAAGCGGGGCTGGGCCGATGGCCTCACGGCCAGCGATGAGGTGGAAGACTCCAAAGGCATTCGCTACGCGTTGTATGCGATCTTGGTGGTGATTTTGCTGGTTGTGGTTTACAACGCGTTTGCCGGCAACGACTACGCGGTGAAAATGGGCTGGGCTGAGAGCATTGAGAAGACCTACATGTATGGTAACATGCTCATCAGCAAGAACCTGGGCAACATCTTGATGTTGATTTTGGTGGGTGTCTTGCTGGGGGCTTCGGTAGCCAAAACCGGCTTTGGGACGGAGTGCGGCCTGATCAACCCCGAACTGGGCCGCGAGGTGGAAAAAGGCGAAGTGCAATCCGCTCGCCGCTGGCGCATGCCCTACTCTTTGCGCACGGTCTTCGTCTCTTATCAGCCCTTTGGCGCATTGAGCCTGCACATCTTCCTGACGGGCTTGGTGATGTTCATCGCGTTTGCCTTCTTTGGCATCATGGAAGGCCACCACTGGGCCACCGAGGCTTTTGCTTCCAACTATGTGGGCCCGTTGGGGGCTGAGTTCCACAAGGTGGGCACTTCCATTCGGGAAAACACCACCCTCTCGATGGACATTTTCGGCGGTTTGTTGTTGGGGTTGGGCACCATCTTCATGATTGGCTGCGAATTCCGCAACTACGGCCGCACCGGCTTGCTCTACATCACTGGCCTGTTGATTTGGCCCTTCTTCTACCTGGGCTACCTGCCTTACACCCTGGCGCGTGATTTCTGGGATGGCCTGATGGCCTCGGGGCACTACCTGCCGACGACCTTCTTCCCCGCTTTGATTGCGCCCCAGAGCCCCACGATCCAGGCGTTGATTTACGCCCTGTATCTCGCCTTCTGGCTCTACATGTTCTTCTGGGCCTTGAAGCGTGGGGCCCGCAACGTCGGCGTCCAGCCGAGCGACCTCTTGAAGATGTCTTCCGAAGATATGTACCTGAGCCGCTTGGATAAACTGGAAGCCGAAGGCCGCATGGACGAGATTGACCAACTGGAGAAGGAACTGTACGAGATGGCCCAGAAATAACGGTGGCTGTCCGGCAGATAGCGACCTTCAGGGGGCGGGAGTTTTCCCGCCCCCTAAGGTTTAATTTCGGGGTACAATCAACGAGCAATCTCACCTTGAGGTGTGTCAGATGGCCAAACAAAAGCAAAAAAAGAAGAAAACTTCCGCACAACGCCGCCCCCGCATCCACACCCCGCGCCTCTCGGTGTGTCGGGGCTCCCTTGCTTTAGCGTTTTTGATGATGGTGGCCTATGCTGTGATTATGATGGGCATTGTGGTGTGGCAATGGGAAGGGCTCGCCAAAGGGACCGTGGTGCTGTGGGGCGTTGCCCAAATGGTCATGGGCGCGGCGGTGATTTGCCTTTACCGGCACCAGCGTGCAGCCCGTTGGGGAGCGGTGGGGGCGCTGTTGATTTTGAGCGGCGTGCTGACCTTGTTCCCCACCTCGGCGTTTTTGAGCCAAGCCCTTCAAGCGTTGGCGGTGGCCGGGTTTAGCTTGGTGTTGTATGATTTGCAAAAATACGTGGGTGTGCCGCTTATGCTCCCTGGCGGGTTGATTTTCTTAGCGGTGATTGCACAAATCGTAAGCTCACCGCTGATGGCCTTCATCGGTCTGGCGTTGTTAGCCCTGGGCGCGGGTTTGGGGCTGGCAAGGATGTAAAAATGCTTTGATTGGAGGTGTGGGCCATGCGTGGCCTCTGGCTGGAAAACCGTAAATTGACCTATCGGGAAGACCTCCCCATGCCCGAACCGCGGGCAGGGGAGGCCCTGTTGCGTATTCGGCTCGCGGGCATTTGTGCAACCGACCTGGCCATGCTCCAGGGGTATTACCCCTTCACGGGCGTGCCTGGGCATGAATTCGTGGGCGAAGTCGTCCGAGCGCCAGGCCATCCCGATTGGGAAGGCCAACGGGTGGTCGGCGAAATCAACGTCACGTGCGGGCACTGCCCCCAATGTTTGGCCGGCCGCCCCACCCACTGCGAAAACCGCACCGTATTGGGCATTTTGGGGCGTGATGGCGTCTTTGCCGAATACACCACCTTGCCCATCGCCAACCTGTTGCCAGTGCCCGAAAACGTGCCTGACGAAAAAGCCGTCTTCACCGAGCCGTTAGCCGCGGCCTTGGAAATTTTGCAACAAATCCACGTGCGCCCTACCGACAAAGTGCTCATCGTCGGAGCAGGCCGCCTGGGGCAACTGATAGCCTGGAGCTTAGCGCTGACCGGCGCCGAAGTGTGGGCTGTGGTGCGCCACCGCCGCCAGCGCGACCTCTTAGCGCCTTACGGCGTGACCTGCATCACAGCCGAAGAAGTGCCCCATTGGGCTATGGACGTGGTGGTCGAAGCCACGGGCAGCAGCGCAGGCCTGGCCTTGGCGAAAGAGGCTGTGCACCCCCGAGGCACCTTAGTGCTCAAAAGCACCTACCCTGGCGAAACCCGAGTGCATATTGCTTCGTGGGTGGTGGATGAAGTGCAACTCATCGGCTCCCGCTGCGGCCCATTTGCCCCCGCCCTGCGCCACCTGGCTGCCGGACGCATTGACCCCCGCCCCCTCATTGACGCCCAATACCCGCTGGCAGAGGGCCTCACCGCGTTTGCCCACGCTGCCCGCTCAGGGGTGTTCAAAGTGTTGCTGCGCCCGTGAACACAAACGGTGTGCAAAAAATCACCAGCCTTTTGTGGTACCAAAGCGCGGAAAAAAGCCCCCGCCCGGCTTCCAACCAGCAACCTTCGCGATTTAAAAGTGGTGGGATGAGAAAGGTTGCCAACTTTTCTCATCACCTGTTATAATTGCTCCATCTTTCAACAACGGAGTTGGTCTATGGAATGGAAGGAAGCCCCTGAAGGGCAGGAGGTTGCACCTGACAACACAGCACCTGAAGCACCCGAAGAAGAACCCCAAATGACCATGGAGGCCCTGCTGGCCGAAGAGGGCTTCGCTTTGGAGTTCCCACGCGCGGGGGAAATTCGCAAAGGCGTCATTACCAGTATCACCGACAACGGAGAAGTCTTGGTCGGCATTGGTGCCAAATCGGAGGGCGTCATTCCCCATCGCGATTTGGAACGCCTGAGCGATGAAGAGCGGGAAGCCATCCAAGTCGGCAACGAGATCCCCGTCTATGTGGTCTCAGTAGACAAAGACGGCACCGCTCGCCTTTCCTACACCCGTGCTCTGGAAGCCGAAGACTGGGACAAAGCCGAAGCCATGAAAGAATCCAAAGAAATCTTTCATGGGACCATCGCTGGCGTCAACAAAGGCGGGCTGGTCGTGCGCTTTGGGCGCCTGCGGGGCTTTGTGCCCACCTCACAGGTCAGTCGGGAACGCCGCCTCTCCGTGGGTGGCACCCGCCCCGACAAAGACCTGGAAGCCTGGAAGCCCCTGGTCGGGCAGCCCATCGCCGTGCGGATTATCGAAGTAGACCGTGAGCGCCGACGGCTCATCCTCTCGGAACGGGCTGCCGCGCGTGAATCGCGCGAAATGCTCAAAGAGCAATTGCTGGACACCCTCAAAGTGGGCGACATCCGCACCGGTCGGGTCACCAGCCTGACCAGTTTTGGGGCCTTCGTCAACATTGACGGCGCGGACGGCCTGGTGCACCTTTCTGAAATTTCCTGGGAGCGGGTTGGCAAAGCCAGCGACGTCCTCAAAGTGGGCCAAGAAGTCACCGTCAAAGTCATCGAAGTGGACCGCGAACGCAAGCGCATCGGCCTTTCCATCCGCCAACTCCAAGAAGACCCCTGGAAACAAAAGGTCAAGGGGCTGCGGGAAGGCCTGCTGGTGCGCGGCGTCATCACCCGTCTGGAAAAGTTTGGTGCTTTTGCCCGGTTGGAAAATGGCCTCGAAGGGCTCATTCACATCTCCGAACTCAGCGACCAACACGTCGAACACCCGCGGGAAGTGGTCCACGAAGGCGATGAAGTGACTTTGCGCATTGTGCGCATTGACCCTGAACGCCGCCGAATTGGCCTGAGCCTGAAGAAAGTGGATTCCCTGGCCTACGCCGACTTAGACCTGCGCTTGGCCTTGGAAGAAGCCGAAAGCGAACTCTTCAACCTGGCCGAAGAAGAAGGCGAGGAAGCCCCGGCCGCGGCCGAAGAAAGCGCCGCTTCCGAGGGCGAGGCGCCCGCCGCCGAGCCCCCCGCCGCTGAAGCACCCTCACCCGAGGAAAGCGAGGAAGAAGCCCCTGAGGCTGAAGCAGACCCCGCCTCAGAAGCATAACCCCCTCGCCAATGGCGTACCACACAAGCGCATCCCTCGGTGGGATGCGCTTCTTTGTTTCTGAAACAGAGACAACCCACCGCGGAAAATAACACATAAAACCTACACAAGACGCCCTAAGTTCATTAGAAACTTGTAGGAAAACCCCCCAGGGCTGGAAGAAGCCTGCAAAACTTTGGTAGAATGGAATTGGGAAGAAAAGGCGCTGAAAAGCGAACCGACAACAACCCCTGGCAAGCGAAACGAAGAACCAGGTTCGAGTGAAGGAGGAAGTACCTTGGCTGGAATGGAACGCTTTACGCAGCGAGCACGGCGTGTCCTCGGCTTAGCCCATCAAGAAGCCGAACGGATGCGTCACAACTACATTGGCACCGAACACCTGCTGCTCGGCTTAGTCCGCGAAGAAGGCGGCATTGCCGGGCGGGTGCTACGTGATTTGGATTTGGACCCGCGGCGCGTGCAAGAAATCGTGGAACGCACCGTAGGGTTAGGGCAATACAGCGGCGGGCAGATTGACCTTTCCCCTGAGATGCAGCAAGTCTTGGAATTAGCCGTAGACGAAGCCCGTCGCATGGGGCACCAATACATTGGCACCGAGCACCTGTTGTTGGGGCTGCTCAGGGTGCCCGACAGCGTGGCCATGCAAGTCTTGCGTCGGATGGGCATCACCGCCGAGCAAATTCGGCGGCAGACCCGTCGCGTGTTGCAAGAGACCAGCAACATGAGCCCCACCCGACCCAAAAACGAACCTCGCCGCGGTCGCCGAGAGCAAAAGAAAACCCCGCTCATCGAACAACTTGCCACCGACCTCACCGCGTTGGCCGAAGAAGGCAAACTCGACCCGGTGATTGGGCGGGAAACCGAAATCGAACGCGTGATTCAAATTTTGGCTCGGCGCACCAAAAACAACCCCGCGCTCATCGGCGAACCCGGCGTGGGGAAGACGGCCATTGTCGAAGGCCTGGCACAGCGCATCGTCGAAGGCGATGTGCCCGCGCCGCTCTTGGGCAAGCGGGTGCTGCAATTAGACGTGGGCTCGCTGGTCGCGGGCACCATGTACCGTGGCCAATTTGAAGAGCGGCTCAAACGCGTCATTGAAGAACTCAAAGCCTCAGAAGCCATCCTCTTCATTGACGAATTCCACATGCTGGTCGGCGCCGGCGCGGCGGGCTCGGCCGTCGACGCGGCCAACATCCTCAAACCGGCCCTTTCCCGCGGCGAATTGCAGGTCATTGGCGCCACCACCCTGGACGAATACCGCAAATACATCGAGAGCGACGCCGCCCTGGAGCGACGCTTCCAGCCCGTCATGGTGGATGAGCCCACCGTGGAAGAGACCATTGAAATCCTCAAAGGCGTGCGGCCGGTCTATGAAGAGCACCATCACCTGAGCATCTCCGACGATGCATTGGAAAGCGCGGCCAAACTTTCGGCCCGCTACGTCACCGACCGCTTCTTGCCCGATAAAGCCATTGACCTGATTGATGAAGCCGCCTCGCGCGTGCGGATGTACAAAAGCCCCACCGCTCAGCAGAGCCGCGCCATGATTGACGAACTGCGGCGGCTGCGCGAAAACCTGGCCTTGGCTCTGGAAAACAACCAAACCGAAGAAGCCCACGCCCTGCAAGAACGCATCAGCAAACTCGAAGCCGACTTGGAACAACTGCGCACCGGGTGGGACCGGGCGACCAGCCCTACCGTGACTTCCGATGACATCGCAGAAGTCGTCTCAATGTGGACCGGTGTGCCGGTGATGCAGTTGGCGCAAGAGGAATCTGAGCGTTTGCTGCACATGGAAGAGGAACTCAAGCAGCAAATCGTAGGGCAAGACGAAGCCATCGAAACCATTGCCAAAGCCGTCCGCCGTGCCCGGGCTGGGTTGAAAGACCCGCGGCGCCCCATTGGGTCCTTCATCTTCCTTGGCCCCACCGGTGTGGGCAAAACCGAGTTGACCAAAGCTTTGGCGCGCTTCCTCTTTGGCAGTGAAGACGCTCTCATCCAACTGGATATGTCGGAGTTTATGGAGCGTCACACCACCAGCCGGCTGGTGGGCGCGCCGCCGGGCTACGTGGGCTATGAAGAGGCCGGTCAACTGACAGAAGCCATCCGCCGCCGCCCTTACTCCATTGTGGTCTTCGACGAAATCGAAAAGGCCCATCCCGAAGTGCACAACATGCTGCTTCAAATCATGGAAGAGGGCCATCTGACCGACGCGAAAGGCCACAAGGTTGATTTTCGCAACACCATCATCATCATGACCTCCAACGTGGGCGCGGATATGATCAAACGCCAGACCGCGTTGGGCTTCAACCTCCAGCGTGACCAAGACCTGGAAGAGCGGCTCTCGTATCGGGAAATGCGGAAGAAGTTGCTCGATTCGCTCAAGCGGGTGTTCCGCCCAGAATTCATCAACCGGGTGGATGCTGTGATTGTTTTCCGGGCTTTGAGCCGCGAAGACATTTTGAAGATTGTCTCGTTGGAACTGGACAAAGTGCGGGCGCGGCTGGCCGAGCACGGCCACGCGTTAGAGGCCACGCCGGCCGCGTTGGAGCGCCTGGCCGAGTTGGGCTACGACCCTGAAATGGGCGCGCGGCCGCTGCGGCGCATCATCCAGCAAAAGGTGGAAGACCCCATTTCAGAAGCTCTGCTCGCAGGGCAGTTTGAAGAGGGCGTCACCATTGTGGTGGATGTGGACGACGAAGGCGAGATTGTGTTGCGCCCGGCCGAAGGTGAAACCGAAGGCCCTGCTGCCCTCCCCATGCCGGCCGTCTGAGCGCATATCGTCAGGTGCAAATATCAAAGCCCCCACCCTTGGGTGGGGGCTTTCGCTTGGGTAAGGCCTGCCCTTGGTGGGCTTACAGCCCGGGCTGGGCCATTTCAGAAGCCAAGCGGCCTAAGAGGGACCAAGGGCCGGTCCAGGTGATGAGCACATCTTCGATGTGGCCGCGCAGGTCGCGGTCGCTATCCACGAACACCAGTTTGTTGGTGGGGGTGCGCCCCCGCCAGCGGCCTTTGACTTTTTCCTCGAACAGCACCGGCACCCGCTCGCCCAGGTAGCCGCGGTTGATTTCC
>CAYLRJ010000054.1:0-4216 GCA_964386185.1 uncultured Anaerolineaceae bacterium | reverse complement strand
GTCATTCTCAGCGCCGTGCGCACGCCCATGGGGCGCTTTCGGGGTGCGTTGGCGCCGTTGCCAGCGGTGAAACTGGGCGCGGCCGTGGTGCGGGAAGCCGTGGCCCGCGCGGGGTTGCCCGACCTCGCGGCGATTGACGAGGTAGTGATGGGCAACGTCGTCACCGCGGGCGAAGGCCAGAACCCCGCGCGGCAGGCGGCCATCTTTGGGGGGCTGCCCGCCACCGTGGGCGCGTTCACCGTCAACAAAGTGTGCGGCTCGGGCCTGAAAGCCGTGATGCTGGCCGCGCAAGCCGTGAAAGCCGGGGATGGACGGCTGTTTGTGGCAGGCGGCATGGAAAGCATGAGCAACGCGCCCTTCTTGCTGTGGGGGCGGCGGGGCGAATTGCGTTACGGCCACAGCCAACTGACCGACGCGCTGCTCAAAGACGGCCTCTGGTGCCCCTTCGAAGATTGGCACATGGGCGGCGCGGCCGAGTTCATCGCCGAGCAGTTTGGCATCACCCGCCAGGAATTGGACGAATTTGCCTATGCCAGCCACCAAAAGGCCATCGCAGCAATGGATGCGGGCAAATTCAAGGCCGAAATCGTGCCTCTGGAAGTGCCCGGCCGCAAGGGCAAAATCACCGTGGTGGACACCGACGAAACCCCGCGCCGCGACACCTCGCTGGAGGTGCTCGCCAAACTGCGCCCGGCCTTCAAGCCCGATGGCATCGTCACCGCGGGGAATTCCCCCGGGCTGAACGACGGCGCAGCCGCGCTGGTGGTGGCCAGCCAGGCCTACGCCGACGCCATCGGCGCCCAGCCCCTCGCCCGCATCGTGGCTTATGGCTATGCCGCAGTGGAGCCCAAGTGGATTTTCTCCGCACCCGCGAAGGCCATCCCCAAAGTGCTGGAAAAGGCCGGCTGGACCCTGGACGACGTGGACCTCATCGAACTCAACGAAGCCTTTGCCGCCCAAGCCCTCGCCAACGGCAAGGAACTCGCCGACTTGGGCTGGGATTGGTCGAAGGTCAACGTCCACGGCGGCGCAATCGCCCTCGGTCACCCCATTGGCGCAAGCGGCGCACGCATCCTCACTACCTTGCTTTACGCCCTCAAAGACCGCGGCCTGAAACGCGGCATCGCTGCCCTTTGCCTCGGCGGCGGTGAGGCCGTGGGCATGGCAGTAGAGCTGATGGCGTCGTGAATTGGCACCCCAACCAGGCAACCAAATCACCCCAAAACCTAAGGAGCACGAAAATGACCATCAAGAAAATCTTTGTCGTCGGCGCCGGCACGATGGGCAACGGCATTGCCCAAACCGCGGCGGTTTCCGGCTTTGAAGTTACCATGATGGATGTGGTGCCCGAGCAAATCGAACGGGCAAAGAAAACCATTGACAAATCCACGGCCAAATTGCTGGAAAAAGGCAAAATCACCGCCGAGCAGCGGGAAGCCGCGCTCAACATCGCCACCACCGATTCGCTGGAAGGCGCAGCCGACGCAGACTTGGTCATCGAGGCTGCGACCGAAAACCCCGACATCAAACTCCAGATTTTCCGCGACCTCGACAAAATCACCCGCGCCGACGCCATTTTGGCTTCCAACACGTCCTCCATCCCGATTACCAAAATCGGCTCGGTCACGCAGCGCGCAGACAAGGTCATCGGGATGCACTTCATGAATCCGGTGCCGTTGATGCGCCTGGTGGAAGTCATCCGCGGGCTGGCGACTTCCGACGAGACCACCGCCACGGTGTTCGAAGTGGCCAAAGCCATGGGCAAAGTGCCGGTGGAAGCCAACGACCGGCCGGGCTTCATTTCCAACCGCATTCTGTGCCCGATGATCAACGAGGCCGTGTTCGCGCTGGAAGAGGGCGTGGGCTCGGTGGAAGCCATCGACACGGTGATGAAACTGGGCATGAACCACCCTATGGGGCCGCTTTACCTGGCCGACCTCATCGGCGTGGATGTGGTGCTCTTTGTGATGGAAGTGCTCCAGCGCGACCTGGGCGATGACAAATACCGCCCGGCCTACTTGCTGCGCAAGATGGTGGATGCCGGCTACCTGGGGCGCAAGACCGGCATCGGCTTTTACGATTATCGCGAGAACCCCAAAGGCGTGCCCAACCCGCTGGTGGATCGTTCGTAGGTTGGGCTGGCTTGCGGCTTCCCTCGGGGCGGTTGGATAGGCCGCCCCGAGGTCGCTTGGGCTGCCAAGGTGGGCGCTTGTAGGCGGGTGGGATTGGTTGAGAGCCCGCAGCGTAGGTTGTGTGAGGCAACGATGGAGCAACTGCAAAGACGTTTGGCGCGCCTTGACGGCCGAGGTTATAAGGCCTATCAGAGCCTCAAGGGGCGCTATTCCTTTGGTGATTTTGACCTTTTTGTTGACCATGTCCAGGCCGACCCCTTTGCTGCGCCGAGTCGGGTGCGGGTGTGGGTGCCGGCTGAGGTGGCGGCTTTTCCGCCGTCGCTTTGGGAGGACCCCGCGCGGCGGGTGGGCTTAGAGCACTACCTGGCGGAGGAGTTTGCCGCGTGGGCGCGGCGATTTGCGCGGCGGCGGGGCACTGGCCACAGTGGTGAAATTCGCATAGACGCTCCAGGGCAGCAGATGCTTCCCCGCACAGCCATCCACGTAGATGCGCACGGGGTCGAAGCGCGCTTTACCGTGGGGCTCCCCGCGGCCGGGCGGCGCATTTTGGCGCAAGAAGCCTGGCGCCTGTTGGGAAGCGACCTGCCGGCCGTTGTGAGGCATGCTTTGTTGGCGCAGGCCGTTGACTTGGCTGCCGCGCGCCGTTATGCCGATACCGCCGAAGACGCGGCGTTCCTGCGCAGCCGCTTGGAGGCGTTGGGGCTGGTGGCTTTTGTGGCCGACGGCAGTTTGCTTCCGCGGCGTTCCGGTGTTGATGACCGCCCTTTGGAAGAGGGCGCGCGCTTCCGCTCGCCGCCTTCGTTGCGCGTCGAAATTGCGTTGCCCCACGCGGGGCGCGTGCAGGGTATGGGCATCCCGCAGGGTGTGACCCTTATCGTTGGGGGCGGTTTCCACGGGAAATCTACGTTGCTCAATGCTTTGGCGCTTGGCGTGTATGACCACAAGCCGGGCGATGGGCGCGAGAGGGTGGTTTCGCACCCCGCGACGGTGAAAATCCGTGCAGAGGATGGCCGAAGCGTCGAAGGCGTGGATATTTCGGCTTTTATTGATCATCTTCCCCAGGGGCGTAGCACGCGCGCATTTCGGACGGCCAACGCGTCGGGGTCCACTTCCCAGGCGGCGAATATCATGGAGGCCCTGGCATTGGGGGCGCGGGTGCTGTTGATTGACGAGGACACCGCGGCGACCAATTTCATGATTCGCGACCGCCGCATGCAGGCCTTGGTGCCTAAAGCCCTGGAGCCAATTACGCCGTTTGTGGATCGGGTCCGACAGCTGTATGCCGAGCAGGGGGTGAGCACGGTGTTGGTTGTGGGCGGCAGCGGCGATTATCTGGATGTCGCGGATACGGTGATTGCGATGGAAGCCTATCAGCCGCGCGACGTGACGCAGCGCGCTCGGGAGGTGGCGGCGCGCTATCCTTCCGGCCGGGAATCCGAGGCCGAGGGGCCGCTCGCCATTGCGCCTCGGGTGCCATGCCCTGAGAGCATTCGCCTGGAGAAAGGACGCAAGGCTGTGGCAGTGAAGGGGCGTGGGCTGGAGGCGTTGGTTTTAGGGCGCAATGAAATTGATTTGCGTGCCTTGGAGCAGCTGGTCCATCCATCGCAAGTGCGCACCATTGGGTGGTTTTTGGCCTATGCGCGGACGCGGGGCTATTTGGATGGGCGTCGCACTTTGCGGGAAGCGTTGGAGCGGGTGATGGACGACGTGCATGCGCACGGGTGGGAAGTGCTCAGCCCCTATGCGGAGCCTGCGGGGGATTTGGCTGCGGTGCGGGTTTTGGAAGTGGGCGCGGCCCTCAATCGGCTGCGCGGGTTGCGGGTGTGTGGGTGCGCGAATTGCGAATGAGGAATTAGGAATTGCGGGTGAGGGCGGGGGTGATTTTGAGGGTGGGGTGAAGAGAACGCAGATGGACGCAGATGAGGGGGATGGACGCAGATGGATCCACCGATTGGCACCGATTTCCGCCGATTTTTTTGTAGGGGCAAGGCGTGCCTTGCCCTATCCCCCTTCGCCCGCTGGGCGAAGGGGGACAGAGGGGGGTGAGGGCGGGCGCGCGGGAATTGTGAATGCGGAATTGCGCC
>CAYLRJ010000053.1:0-5551 GCA_964386185.1 uncultured Anaerolineaceae bacterium | reverse complement strand
GCCCCCTACCCGTCATCGGCTTGGTAGGCCGTTACCCTACCAACTACCTGATGGGACGCGGACCCCTCCCGAAGCGGCGCCGGCACCTTTCGGTAGCCGGAACCCTTTACTCCCGAAGCCTCTAACCTCCGGGAGCACATGGGGTATTAGCAGACCTTTCGGTCTGTTATCCCCCTCTTCGGGGCAGGTCATCCACGCGTTACTCGCCCGTTCGCCGCTAAGAGCCCAGCAAGTATTGCTACCCGCTGTCCTCTTCGCTCGACTTGCATGTATTAGGCGCACCGCTAGCGTTCACCCTGAGCCAGGATCAAACTCTCCGCAAGAGTATCGCCTTTCGGCGTTCGTCTAAACGGAAGTTTATCCTGTTCAAACTCTCCAGAATCGGCAGGTCGCTCTGCTTCCTGCCACTCTTCAGTTGTTAAGGTTCCGCTCCCTCATTTGAGCGAGCCCGATTTTACTACCAGGGCCCGGCTCTGTCAAGGTTTTGGAGACAACAACAACCGATGCCTTTTTCCCGACATCGGCCGCCAGACCGAACAGGCGTTTGCCCTGGTCTCTGGCGCTGTTGCGCCTCTTTGGTTGTCATTGGTTTGCCCTCTCAGGGGCGAAACCGTGTGTTGATTGCGGGCGGTATTATACGCCCATTACGCCAAATGTCAAGGGATTTCAAGAAAATTGCCCAAACGCGTTTTTTAAGCCTGCCCGAGCTTTTCCAGGCCGGCTAACTTGTGCCAAGCCCCTTGGGCTGTCATGTCCATTTGAAGGGGTGTAACTGAGACTTCGCCCCGCGCCAGCGCGCCAATGTCGGTGCCCTCTTCGGGAACGCCTGTGGGCTCCTCGCCGCCGTACCAGTAGTAGGGCCGCCCAGCAGGGTCAAGCCGCCGCACCAGTTGGTCGCGGTAGATGCGCTTTCCCAAACGCGTCAAACGCACACGGCCCAAAGCCTCAGCCGGCAACGCAGGCACGTTGACGTTGAGCAATACCTCCGGAGGCAGGCCGTGCTCCAAGACCCACACGCTGATTTGGCGCGCGATCTCCGCTGCCGGGCCATAGTCCACTTGGGCTTCATCCTGCCCGCGCCGGTCCAGCGAAACCGCGATGGCCGGCACCCCCGCAATCACGGCCTCCATCGCGGCGGTCACCGTGCCCGAGTAGGTCACATCATGCCCAACGTTGGGGTTGGGGTTGATGCCAGAAACCACCAAATCAACCGGTTGCTCCAAAAGGCCCAAAAGCGCCAAAGAGACGCAATCAGAAGGCGCGCCATCGCTGGCCAACGCCCGGGTGCCATCGGCCAGCCGCACTTCCCACACCCGCAGCGGGCGGTCGAAGGTCTTGACGTGGCCGGTGATGGACCAATTGCGATGGGGGGCCAAGATGCTCACTTGGCTCCCCGGAATTTTCCGCATGGCTTGCGCCAACGCCAGCAGCCCGCGGGCGGTGACGCCATCGTCGTTCGTGACCAAGATGTGCATTGTTTTCTCCACGCGCTCAGGTTGCAGTGTATGCCCCTCATCATACCAAAACCTGGCCCCAGGCGTCTATGAATTTCCTTCAAGGAAGGCGCAAAAAGTTGACGCCGCATGGGAGTTATGGTATGCTTTTTCCTCGGTAAGGTGCCTTGTGCAGCACCCGGTGGTGCTGCTCGTATTTTCTCAGGAGGAGCGGCCATAGCCAAAGCAAGTGACTACAGAATCAATGAGGCCATCCGAGCGCCAAAGGTGCGCTTGATCGGCCCCAACGGAGACAACTTGGGTGTGGTCTCCCGCGCCGAGGCCCTGCGCATCGCGAACGAAGCGGATTTGGACTTGGTGGAAGTGGCCCCCAATGCCAATCCGCCTGTGTGTCGCGTCATGGACTTCGGGAAGTTCCTATACGAGCGTTCCAAAAAAGAACGCCAAGCCCGCAAAGCCCAAGCCAAAGTCGAAATCAAAGAGCTGCGTTTGCGCCCCAAAACCAGCGAACACCATCGTGAGTTCAAGGTGCGGAGCGCGCGCAAGTGGCTGGAAAAGGGCATGAAGGTTCGGGTGCGGATTCTTTTCCGCGGGCGGGAAATCACCTACCCCGAAATCGCGCTGGAAGACCTCAAAGAGGTCGCTCAGGCCTTGTCGGATGTCGCAGTGGTGGAAAAGCCCCCCGCGCTGGAAGGCCGTTCCATGCTGATGATTTTGGCACCGGCCAAGAAAAAGTAAACCCCAAGGGAATTCCCTTACAACCTTAGGCAGCGAGGAGAGAGTATCGTGCCGCGCAAACAGCGAACCGGAAAGTACAAAATCAAAACCCACAAGGCAACGAGCAAGCGTTTTCGGGTGACGGGCTCCGGCAAACTGGTGCGCACCAAAGGCGGCAAGAGCCACCTCCGCCGTCGCACTTCCAAACGCACCAAGCGCCTGTTCACCGAAATGCTGCCCGTGCAGGGGAAGGGGATTATCAAGCGCGTCCATCGCTTGGCCCCGTATTTGAAGAAGCAGGAAAGTTAGCCTTATTCGCCCATTCCACATGATTTTGCGGCTGCTGGGTGTACCGTAACGGGCGGGATGCCGACCGCCGACGCCCAGGGGACCGCAGGAGGTTATCATGCGAGTCAAGACCGGCTTTGTGCGTCGCCGACGCCACAAGAAAGTGCTCAAACTCACCAAGGGCCAATATGGAGCCCGCTCGCGGCATTTCCGCCGCGCCAATGAGGCCATGCTCAAGAGCCTCTGGTATGCTTACCG
The DNA here is from genome assembly GCA_964386185.1 of uncultured Anaerolineaceae bacterium. Classification (GTDB taxonomy): domain Bacteria; phylum Chloroflexota; class Anaerolineae; order Anaerolineales; family DRMV01; genus DRMV01. The sequence goes on along the minus strand of CAYLRJ010000053.1, from coordinate 2,834 downwards.
TGACCGCCGCACCCGCAAACGCGACTTGCGGCGCTTGTGGATTGCCCGCATCAACGCTGCGGCACGCCTCAATGGCACCACTTACAGCCGCCTCATCCACGCGATGAAAAAGGCCAACATCACCATCAACCGCAAAATGTTGGCTGATTTGGCTGTGCGCCATCCCGAGGCGTTCAAGGCTGTGGTCGAAAAAGCCATGCAGGCCGGCAAGTAAAATCCCGCTGCGCTCTCAAAAGCCAACAGGCGATGGCAACGCTGCCATCGCCTGTTTTCATTATTGCCAACAGCGGCTGGGGGCGCTTTTAGGGTTCGTCATCGTCCATGTCGGGCATCCATTCCGAAATGTGATGCTGCACCGCGTACGTGGCCAACTCAATGCGGTTGCGCATGCCCAGCTTTTCCATGATGGCCGAAACGTAATTGCGCACCGTGCCCTCGCTGAGGTTCAACTTGTGTGCAATTTCCCGATTGCTGCGGCCCTTCGATACCAACGCCAACACTTCCATCTCTCGCCGCGAAAGGCCTTTGAAGGCCGATTCTTCGATGTGGGCTTCGAGCCGCCGGAGTCGAGCCACCATCTGGCTGGCCGTGTGGGGGTCAAAAGCCACTCGCCCTTCCCGGGCTTGCCGAATGGCGTGCACCAATTCGCTTCCGCCCACTTCTTTCAACACATAGCCAGCCGCACCCGCCCGCAGCGCATGCGAGACAAACTCTTCGCTCAAATACGAGGTCAAGATGACCACCTGCGTGGTCGGGTGCCGCTGACGAATCAAGCGACAGGCCTCCAAGCCACTCTTGCCCGGAAGGCGCACATCCATCACGACCACGTCAGGATGATAACGCTCCACCTGTTCCAACGCTTCGTCGGCCGTGCCGGCCTCGGCCACCACCTCCATATCCGGCTCGGCTTCCAGCAACGTGCGCAAGCCCAAACGCACCACCTCGTGGTCATCAACCAACAACAAACGCGTCCGCATGGCCTACTCCTTCCAAGAGGTCAATCCAACAAGCCCTCCAAGGGCACTTCCAAAATGGCTTTGGTGCCTTTGCCGCGCCGCGATTCCAACGTCAGCGCGCCGCCCAACAAACGAGCCCGGTCTTGCATGTTGCGCAAACCGTATCCCATATCGGGGTCATCGGGCAAACCAATACCGTGATCTTCCACCTCCAGCCGCATCTTTTCTTCGGCCGGGAAATAATACAGCCGCACCTCAATCAACGGGCTGCGGGCATGGCGAATGGCGTTCGAAAGGGCTTCGCGAGCAAAGGAAAGCACGTGCGTGGTGGCCTCAGGCGAAATCGGCGGCACATCGTCGGCCTGCAGGTAAATCTCGGTGCCCGAAATGCGGCGGGCTTCCTCGACCAAAGTCTCCAACGCTCGTGGCAGATGCAAACTTTCCTCAGAGTGCAAATCTGAAAGGAACCGCCGCAACTCTGCAATGGCCGCGTTGAGCCCTTCCATCAGGCGATCCAGCCCCTCGGCCATCGCCTCATCCGAAGCATTGCGCCGCAACGACTGCGCCAACAGCCCCGCAGCATACACCTTTTGAATCGCCCCATCGTGCAAATCGCGCGCGATGCGTTCCCGCTCAATGGCCACCACCTGCGCCTGCTCCATCCGCTCAATGAGACGCTCGGTTTCAAATTCAAACACCTCTAACCCCATAATGACCGCCACGGCCAAAACAATCCCCAAAGCCGATTGAAAAGCCTCCACCGGCACCACAAAAACCTTCTCAAACACCGCCGTGTTGAGCACATTCGCGGGGAAAAAATCTGCCGGCGGCACCACCAACCCACCCAGCAACGCATACCCCAACAACGACACCCCCGCGATGCGCAACAAATTGTAAATCGAGGGCAACTCCAACGGCAACAACCGCAACTTAGCCTGCCGGCGCAACCCCATCGCGGCGGTCAACGCGCCTGGGAAACCCAACAAATAACGCGCCAGCGCCTCCGTCCACACCCGCCAGCGTTCCAAATCGTGCTCCAAAGCCAACCCCAAATAAAACGGCACGGCCAACCACGCCACCAACAAAAACAACGGCACGGGCTTCAACCACTGCCAACCGCTGGGCAATGGCGAGAGCAAACGCACCCCAAACTGAAACAACGCCGCAAACGATGCCGCCAGCAGCAACAACTGCAACGCCCGCAATACAATGACCACACTCTCGGAAAGGTAGGGCGCCTGAATGGGAATGAACAAACTCCCCCACTGATAAAACCCGTGCAAAATCCCAAACAGCGCCAACCAAGGCATGCTATAAGCCAACGCCAACCGCGAATAGCGCCTGGTCTGCAACAAAATCGCCAGCCCCATCACAAAAAACACCTGCCCATACACAAACAACAAAATCGGGCGGTTGATCTCAAACCAATGGCGCAACACAGTAACCCACATAGCACAATTTTACCATCCTACCCTGCGCGGCCCAAATCCTGCCGCCCCAGCGCAACCACGCTGGCCGAAACTTTGGTAAAATGAAAAGGGTGTTCCCTGCTGTATTGGTGAGGTCATGATGATGATTTGGGAACAGGTCACCACGACGATTTTGCTTGGCATGGTCATGCTGACCATTGGCTCGCGCTTACCCATTGGCCGGGAGCGGTTTGACCGCTCCCATTTGCTTTAACCCGCCCCTTCGGAGGAAAACATGCCCATTGAAGTCCGCTTGCCCCAACTGGGCGAAGGTGTGGTCGAAGGCACGATTTCCCGCTGGCTGAAACAGGAAGGCGACGCCGTGGCCGAACTGGAGCCGCTGCTGGAAGTCGCCACCGACAAAGTAGACACCGAAATCCCCTCGCCGGCCGACGGCACGGTGCTGAAA
>CAYLRJ010000052.1:0-24881 GCA_964386185.1 uncultured Anaerolineaceae bacterium | reverse complement strand
TCTCTATACCTTGCACGCCATCGTCCACCCCGCGCATCGCCCTGAGGAGACCCTGGCCGCGCTGGACGCGGAAATCGCCCGCCTGCAAGATGCCCCGCCCAGCGCGGATGAGCTGCAACGCGCTCTCAAACAGGCCCGCGCGCTCTTTGCCTACGGCAGCGAAAGCATCTCCAATCAGGCCTTTTGGATGGGCTACAGCGCGATGTTTGCCGAGTATGCGTGGTACACGGCCTTTCTGGAACGCCTGGCCGCGGTCACGCCTGCCGACGTCCAACGCGTGGCGCAAACCTACCTGCGGCCCCAAAACCGCGTGGTGGGGCTTTATCTTCCGCTTACCCCCTGACCCCTCCCCTCATTTCCCTATGCCATGACGATTCCCGGCCCTGAAGACATCACCCGAACCACCCTCGACAACGGCATCACCGTGTTGGTGCGCCCTAATTTTGCTGCCCAATCGGTGGTGCTGAGCGGCTTTTTGAACGTCGGGTCGCTTTATGACCCCACGGAGAAACTTGGCCTGGCGCAGTTTACGGCCAGCATGTTGATGCGCGGCACCGAGCGCCACTCGTTTGATGCCCTTTTTGACCTGCTGGAAGCCAACGGCGCCAGGCTGGGCTTCCGTGGCCATACCCATACCACTGGTTTCAGCGGAAAGGCCCTGGCTGAAGACCTCCCCTTGTTGTTGGACCTTTTGGCCGAAACCCTGCTCATGCCCGCCTTCCCCGCGGATGAAATGGAAAAGCTGCGCGCGCAATGGCTGACCTCTTTGGCCTTGCGCGCCCAAGATACGGCCGAAATGGCCGAGCTGACTTTCGACCGTTTGCTCTACCGCGAGCATCCCTACGCGCGTCCCGACGACGGCTTCCCCGAGACCATTCAAGCCCTCACCCGCGACGATGTGGTGGCCTTTCACCGTCAGCATTACGGCCCGCGGGGCATGGTGATTGCTGTGGTGGGGGCAGTTTCTCCGCAGGAAGCCGTAGAGGCCGTGGCGCGGGCTTTGGGGGCCTGGCAAAACCCCGCGCAGCCTGAGCCGCCCGCGTTGCCCCCGCTGCCCCCCTTGGAGGCCACCGTGCGCGAGGATGTTGCCATTCCTGGCAAGAGCCAAGCCGATGTGGTGGTGGGCGCTGCTGGCCCTGCGCGCACTGCGCCCGATTACCTCCCCGCGATGGTGGGCAATACCATTTTGGGGCGCTTTGGTTTGATGGGGCGCATTGGCGACGCGGTGCGCGAGCAGGCGGGTTTGGCTTACTACGCTTATTCGGAACTTCACGGCGGCTATGGCCCTGGCCCGTGGGAAGTGAACGCTGGGGTGGCGCCGCCAAACGTCGAGAAGGCCTTGGCGTTGATTGTGGCTGAGATCCGCCGTTTTGTTTCTGAGCCGGTCAGCGCAGAGGAACTGGCCGACGCGCAGGCGGGCATTGTGGGAAGTTTGCCCCTCAGCTTCGAAAGCAACCAGGGCGTGGCGGGCGCGCTGTTGACTATGGAGCGTTATGGCTTGGGGCTGGATTATTACCGCCGTTTGCCCGACCTGGTGCGTCGGGTGACCGCGGAAGAGATTTTGCAGGCCGCCCGTCACTACCTTGACCCCGACCGCCTGGTGATTGCCGTGGCCGGGCCGTGAGTGAGGGGCTGAAACCGTTGAGAATGCCCCCAGAAATACAAACAGGCGCTCGTTTGGCGAGCGCCTGTTGCCTTTCGGGCACAGCCCTGGGGGTCTCACTGCGCGGCCGAAGCGCTTGTGGCTTGAGCCGCTTTTTGCTGCGAAGCAGACGAAGCAGAGGCGTTGTTAGAGGTCTGAGCCGCTTTTTCGGAGGCTTTCTTGGGCTTGCTGTGGCCGTGATTGCCTTTGCGACCGTGATCGGTCACGTAAAACCCACTGCCTTTGAACACGATCGCAGGCGGACGAAAGACGCGCACGACGTCGCTGTGCCCGTTAGGACACTTCACCTCGCTCAAATCGTCCTGAAAGCGATAACGGCGGGTAAACACAACCCCGCACTTCTCGCATCGAAACGTGTAAGCCGGCATGGGAAAACTCCTTCTTGGCGCTCGGGGCAGCTTTGACGCTGGCTTGCCCCTGCCCCGAGGCGATGCTGGGGGAAAACGCTAAATGAAAGCCGGGGAGAGAAAGGCTCCCCGGCTCTTGAGCCCGGCTGCGGAATTGGGCTATTTCTTCGCCTTCACCTCGATGGTCTTCGGGCGTACCTCTTCGGCCTTGGGCAGCGTCAGGGTCAACACTCCGTGTTCGAATTCGGCTTTGGCTTTGTCGGCCACCACCGGAACCGGCAGCGGGATGGACCGCGAGAACGTGCCGTAGCGGCGTTCACGCAGCAGGTAGGTGGCGTCTTTCACCTCTTCTTCTTCTTTGATTTCACCGCGAATGGTGAGGACGTCGCCGCTGATGGTGATGTGGAGGTCTTCCGGCTTCACGCCCGGAATGGTGGCCTTGACCACAACCTCATCGTTGGTTTGATACATGTCAATTTGAGGCACCAAGGCCAAATTTTCGCCCAGGCTCAACGAGAGCGGACGGGTGAAGGCTTCATCCAAGAGGCGATCCATGGCTTCTCGCAGAGAAATCATCTCGCGGAAGGGATCCCATCGTACCAATTCGGCCATAGTTCACCTCCTTTTATCCATGCCTTCTTGCTTTGAGGCATGGAGGATGTCGCATCAATCAGGGTCACTTTTTTAATACCGCTGGAGTATAAGAAAAATGCAAGCAAAAGATAAGCATTTTGTTAAAAAACGCTGTTGATGAAAAAAGCCCTGGCTTAACCAGGGCTTTGGGAAGCGTTGTGGTGGGTTGGGGATGTTTATTCGTTGGGGGAAGGGGCTGCTGCTGTGGTGTTGTCTGCGGTGTTTCCCTTGGGGGAGGGTTGTTGTTTGTTGGAAGGGTTCTCTTGGGTGGCTTTTTGGTTGCGGCGAAAATCTACAAAGCGGTAGCCCACTCCGCGTTCGGTCAAGATGTATTTGGGGTGGGAGGGGTCTTCTTCGATTTTTTGGCGCAGGTAGTTGATGTAAAGGCGCACGTAGTGATATTCGTCGCGGTATTCGTAGCCCCACACGCGGGTGAGCAACTGTTCGTAGGTCATGACCCAACCTGCGTTTTGCACGAGGTGGTAAAGGAGGCGGTATTCGGTGGGGCGAAGTTTCACCAGTTTGCCGTCCACCCAAACCTCGCGGCGGTCGAAGTCAATTTTGAGGCGGTCGTCCACTTCGATGACGCCGTGCAATGCTCCGCGCACGGTTTGCGTGCGCCGCAAGACGGCTTTGATGCGGCTGACCAGTTCGCGGGTGCTAAAGGGTTTGGTGATGTAGTCGTCGGCGCCCAGTTCCAGGCCGCGGATGATGTCTTCTTCCTCGCCTTTGGCTGTGAGCATGATAACCGGGACATCGCTGATTTCCCGCAACATGCGCAGCACTTCAAAGCCATCCAAGTCGGGCATCATCACATCCAAGAGCACCAAATCGGGAAACGCTTGCCGCACTTGCTCAAGGGCTTCACGGCCGTTGGCGGCTTCGATGACTTCAAAGCCATCGTATTCCAAATTCAGGCTGATGAAGCGCCGCATGCGGTCTTCGTCGTCCACGATGAGGATTCGCGGGGCTCGTTCCTGTTTTTCGGCAGACATGGCAATTCCTTGGGTTATTCGCGCACAAAGCCAATGATTTCTTCTTCTTCGGCACTGGGCATGACTTCAATGAGGGTTACACGGCTGATGGGTATCATGATGGTGGTGACTTCTGGTTCCAGATAGTGGATGTCTTTGCCGTCGCGGCGGCGGGGGTTACGGATGACCAAGAGCGTATCTTGGGGCGAGGGGAGTTCGTCGGCTTCGCCGGCAATGGGTTCTTCGTTGGGGATGTGAAGCAAGAGCGTAATGGCCATGGGTGGTTTCTCCGCACGGGTGGGTTAGGTTTGAATGAGGACTTGGAAGAACAATTTGCCCAGGGCGACCATATCGCCGTGTTGGAGGGTGTGGGGGGTGTTGGGCAGGATTTTAACCCCATTCACGCGAGTGCCGTTGGAGGAACCCAGGTCGGTGATGGTCACGCGACCGTCGGGATAGACGCGAATGGCAGCGTGGAGCCGAGAGACTCCTTGCTCATAGGCATGGTAGGGGGTGAGGTCAATATCTGGAAGCACGGCTTGCCCGGCGGCGCGACGCCCCAAGGTCCATTCGGAGGCGCCATCCAGGAAGATGCGTTGCCCGCTTTCGACGAGGTAGAGGGCCACGCGAAGGGGTTTGTCGGCGGGTGGGGGGGCGTCGCTTTGCTGGGCCCAAGGTGAGGTTGACCCTTTCCCTAAGTTTTGGGTGGTGATGGGGCGGGTATAGAGCGGCGCGCCGCATTCACTGCAATAGAGCGCGCCTTCAAATTCTTCGTGTTGACAAACGGGGCAGCGAATCATGGTCACTTCTCGTTGGAACTTTGGTCAATTTGGGCGGGGAGCAGCAAGGCTCGGGTGCCAAATTTGATGGCTTTTTGCCCGGCGGGTGAGAGGCGGCGGGTGTGGTGAATTTGGGCGATTTCCTGATGGATGGTTTGGGCTAATTGTACTTGCCCTTCCAGCAAGAGGCGGCTGGCCAGTTGCTCTAATTTGCGGGTGGCTTGGTTGATGCGGCCGTTTTCCAGGTCTTCTTGGGCTTTTTCTTGCATGCGGTAGAGCGTGAGTCGCCCCATGGCTTCGACCAGGTCGGAAGGGGGCGGGGTGAGGTCGGCGTGTGTTTTGAGGGGGAGCGAAAGGCGGTAGCCGCGCCGATAGACGGGTGGCACTTGCCCCGGAAGGTGGGCTTGGAAGGTGCCTTCCATGATGATTTGCTGGGCGGCTTCCAGGTCGGTCGGCGGCACTAAGATTTCCAGGAGCACTTGGAGTGCGCCTTCCCGAGGCACACCGCCCAGCACCAGGGGGTGCTCCAGGGCGACAGGGGCGACGTCGGGTGCAATGCGGAAAGCATACCGCAGTTTGGCGCCTTCGGGAAGGTGGTAGTCTAACAACACGCGTTCGGCAAATCGGTTGCTCAAGCCGCGGATGTGTTTTTCTAAAAAGGCTTCGATGTCGCGGGCTGAGAGCACCAGTTGCGCGCTGCCGCCGGTGATGGCGGTGAGGCGGTCTAAGAAGGCGTCGTTCCATTTGTCGCCGATGCCCAGGCCGTTGATGATGATGCCGCGGTGTTTGGCTTGTTCGGCCAGGCGGTAGCATTTTTCTTCGTCGCCGTAGGTGTGGCCGTCGGTCACCAGGATGATGTTGTTTAGGTGGTCGGGGCGGTAGAAACGCCCTACTTGCAGGAAGGCCGCCCGGAGCCCTTGGAAGATTTCCGTGCCGCCGCCGGCTTCTAATTGTTGGATGCGTTGTTTGAGGTAGGCTTTGTCTTGCCCGCGGGTGGCCGGGATGAGCACTTCTGCGCGGTCATCGAAGGCCACCACAGAGAAAATGTCTTCGTCTTGTAGCTCGTCCACCAGCATGGAGGCCGCGCGTTTGAGGGCGGCCAGGCGGTTGCCTTTCATGGAGGTGGAGCGGTCTAATGCCAGGCAAACGTTGAGCGATGGGCGTTGGTAGGCGTCTTTGGCGGCTTCGGAGGGTGCGATGTGAAGCAAAACGTAAATCAACTGGGGGTCGGGCACGCGCAGCAGCCCCTGGCGGCTGAGTTTGGTGGTGATGACCAGGGGGAGGGGTGGCAGGGTTTTGTCGTAGGCCGCGCGTTTTTCCGCATCCGAGAGCACTTGGTAGGCTTCTTGGATGCGGATGAATTTCTCATGGGCATCGGGTGCGGGGTTGACGTCGGGGTGGTAGCGCCGCACCAATGCCAGGTAGGCTTGTTTGATTTCCTGGGGGGTTGCATCGCGGGCGACGTTCAGGATTTCATAATAGTTCTGCTCGTCGAAAGAGAATTTGCCCATAAGCGCTCTCACAGGAATGCGATGGGGTCGTCATTGGGGGCGGAGGAGCAGGGCAGGGCGCAGGGTGCGCCCCCGATAAGATTTCCCCGGCGGGCTATTTTTCGCGAAATTGTACTAAAACGACCGAGATGTTGTCTGGCCCACCGGCGGCGTTGGCTGCTTTGACCAGTTGTTGGCAGGCCCGCGAAGGGTTTTCCGAATCCATCACAATTTGGAACAGCGTCTCTTCGGAAATCACGCCCCATAAGCCGTCGGAGCAAAGCAGCAAATAGCCTTGTTTGGGCGCGGGCATGGTGAAGACGTCGGGGTCGAAGGGTTCGGCTTGGCCTAAGGCGCGGTAGAGGACGTTGCGCTGAGGATGCACGGCGGCTTCTTCGGGCGTGAGTTGCCCTAATTCTTCCAGGCGTTTGACCAGCGAGTGGTCTCTGGTGAGCACTTCCATGCGCCCATCGGGGTAGAGGGTGTAGGCTCGGCTGTCGCCGACGTGGGCGATGGTGAGTTGTTCGTTGAGCAGCAGAGCGGCTGTGATGGTGGTGCCACCTCCGGGGGCGGTGTCGAGCACCGCGCGGTGGGCCCGCCGTATGGCTTCCCTCATCAAATCAATCAGGGCTTCTTGGGGCACCTCGGGGTTGGGCTGAAAGAGGGGGCTGTATACACTGTTGAGCAGATATTGGGTCAGGGCGCGGGTTGCGACTTCTGAAGCGACTTCGCCGTGTTGATGCCCGCCCATGCCGTCGGCCACCACGAAAAGGCCAAACAGCAGGTCGCGGCCATTGGCGCTGAGGTTGGAGACGTTGGCGTAGATGGCGTCTTCGTTGTGTTCGCGCTGGAGGCCGGTCGAGTAGCCCAGCCCTACCACGATTTGTTGGGGGCGGATGGGCGTTCCCATTTCGTCGAGCATTTGCTCGACTTCTTCTTCACCCAGAGGCCGTGTGCTGGCTATGTTGGGCTCGGGCGTTGGCGCAGGGGCCGTGGTTGGTTCGGTTTCGGCCGCTGGCTCCTCGGCGGTTACGCCCAACATGGCTCGGAGTTTGTCCAAAAGATTCGACAGTTTCACAGGAAATGTTCCTCCAACAATGCCTTGCCCACAGCGCGGAAAGGTCTGAGGGAGGCAGTGGCGGCTTTGTTTGTTTAGCGTTGGATGACGGTGCCGTCGCTGTCAATGCAGTGCGAAATCCAATCTGTGGGCGGATTGAAAGGCTCCAGCTCAGCGCAGCAAGGGATGCCTTGCCCAATGTGCAAAATGACCCACTGCCCATTGCTTCGCACGGCAAACCAGGCCGCGCCGCTGGTTTCATTGACTCGGTTGAGGGCGCCAGTAGCGTATTGGCCCCGGAATTCGCCGACCGAAAACGAAAGCTGGTCGGCCGGCCACCCCAAGCGGGCTAACAAAGCCTGGCGGAGGGCTTCGGTGTCGTCGGGTGTGGCGGGGACGGCGGAAGCCGTGGCTTGCAGCCCGGCGATGGCCGTGCTTTGCGCTGTGATGGTGGCTTGGTAGTCGGGCGCAGGGGTGTATTGCGCCAGTTGTGTGCTCACTTCGGCTTGGAGCGTGCCCTGAATGTCAGGGGTGGCGCCTGATGGCGCAGGCTGGCAGGCAGCCCCTATCAAGCCCAAACCGAGCAACCCCCCAATGGCAAGCAGACGTTTGAAGAACATGGTTTTTCTCCGTTGGAAAGGGAGCGGTCGAAACACCGCAGCGAAAGCGTTGTCCGGCCATCGGGGAGGGGAATTGTCAAATCATCAGCGCGTAAAGGCGATGGTCGGTCGAACCAAAGTATAGGATGTTGTTCACCAGCACCGCAGCGCCCGTGATGGGCCCCTCGGTGGGGAATTTCCACCGCAGTCGGCCGGTTTTGGCTTCTAAGCAATACATGTGGCCGTCGGCCGAGCCGATGAAGACGTGTTCGTCATTGACAATGGGTGAGCCCGGAACCTGGTGTTTGGTTTGGTAGTGCCAGATTTCGCGGCCGCGCTCGGCATCAATGCAATATACAGCCCCGTCGGCTGAGCCGATAAACACAGAGCGGTCGTTGACCGCGGGCGAGGAAACCGAGCCTTTGCCCATCCGAAAGCGCCACAACACCCAGCCGTTTTGCGCGTCTAAGGCGTGCAACACGCCGCTCAAATCGGCAAAATAGACCACACCCTGGTGCACAATGGGTGAAGAGATGATGCCGCGTTTGGCACGGTAGCGCCAAAAAATTTTACCCTTGAAAGTCAAGCAATAAAAGTCGCCTTCGTTGGTGCCGAAGTAGATGTGCTCTTTGTCTAAGAAGGGGGTTGAGCGGATGGGCGCGCCGGCCTCGAAAGTCCAGATGGCGCGCCCGTCGTTGGCGTGGACGACGTGCAAACGTCCGTCGTCGGAGCCGAAGAAGAGGAAGTTTTCAGCCAGCCGAGGTGATGAATACACGGGCCCCTCGGTGGGGTAGCGCCACAGCATGCGCCCCAAGTTGAGGCTCAGGGCGTAGAGGTGGCCATCGCGCGAGCCCACATAGAGGTGTTTTTTGTCGGCCAAGGGGCGGGTCACCACGCCGCCCTCGGTGGGGAATTTCCATTTGAAGGAGCCATCGTCGGCGTTGACGGCATAGACGTTGTTGTCGTAAGCGCCGACGTAGACCACCCCCTGATGGTAGAGGGGGGTGCCGCGGATTTCGTCTTCGGTCTCGAAAACCCAGAGCGGTTTGATTTCATCCGAGCCAATCAGGCCGGTGGTCAGCCCGCCGCTGGCCCGGGCTTTGCCCAACAGCGAGAGGGCGCCGGTTTTGCGCGCCACGGCCAAGAGGGCTTCCTTCATCTCTTGCGCGCTCTGGAAGCGTTCCGAAGGTTCGTAGGCCAAGGCTCGGTTGATGACCGCCTCGAATTCGGGGGAAACGTTGGGGTTAATCTGCCGAATGGGGCGCTCATGAAAAGAAAAAGGCGGCTCCAGACGGGGGTCGCGGCGGGTGAGCAGGTGGTGCAACGTCGCGCCTAAGGCGTAGATGTCAACCAGCGGGGTGGCTTCGCCTCGGTATTGCTCTGGAGGGGCGTAGCCTTCGGTGCCGATCATGGTGCCTTTTTGCCCCACTTGGAATAGTTTGGCAATGCCAAAATCTACCAACACCACCTTGCCTGACTGGTTGAGCATGACGTTCGAGGGCTTCATGTCGCGGAAGACAATGGGGGTGGGTTGGCGGGTGTGCAGGTAGTGGAGCACGTCGCATAGTTCGATGGCCCAGGTAAGCACCTCTTCTTGAGGCAGGAAGCCGTCGGTGGCGTTGAGGATGGCTTCCAAATCTTGGCCGTGGATGTATTCCAGCACCAGATAGGCCCGGTCGTCAATGGTAAAGAAGTCGTAAATGTGGGGGACGGCAGGATGACTCAGGCTGGCGATGATGTGCGCCTCGCGCTCGAAATTGCGCATGATGGTCGCGCGCACCGATGGGTCGCGGGCCTGGTTGAGCATTTCTTTGACAGCGACCAACTTGACGATGTTGGGGAAATGCAAATCCCGCGCTCGATAGACCGCGCTCATGCCACCCACGCCGATGACTTCTTGAATCAAATACCGATCGGCCAACTTATCGCCGGGTTTGAGCTGTTGCGCGGCTGGCGTGCTTTCTTGTGGAGATAAATTTTGGGTGATACGCCGCGTTTCCAGTGTAAGCCTCCTGCCCTCGGGCTACGCCGGGTGATGTGCTAATTATAGCCTTGGTTTCAAAGTTTTGCAAACTTGCAAATTGAGGCCAGAGGCGCCCGAAAATCACGCCAGGCGTTGGCGCATGCGCTTGCCTCGGCGCGGCTTCCCCTGCTGGGCGTGTTTCCAGTGCGATGCGATTAGAGTTTTGTTAGAAAACAAGCCGATGCTTGACTTTTGTTTCTCCCTTAGCATACAATCTATGAGGGGGCTATGCCCGGCTGCGTTAACGAGAGGTGAACTTTATGGAATACAAGGACTATTACAAAATTTTGGGTGTGGACCGCAACGCCAGCACCGAGGAAATCAAAAAGGCCTATCGGAAGTTGGCGTTGAAATATCATCCTGACCGAAACCCCGGTGACAAAGCCGCGGAAGAGAAGTTCAAGGAAATCAACGAAGCCTATCAGGTGCTTTCTGACCCAGAGAAGCGGGCCAAATACGACCAATTTTCGGCTTCGTATCAGCGTTGGCAGGCCACAGGGGGCCAAGCGCCCTTCAATTGGGAAGCGTGGGGTGCAGCCCCTGGCGGTGTGCGAGTGGAATTTCGCGATTTGGACGACCTGTTAGGTGGCATTGGCGGCTTTTCGGACTTTTTCCGCAATTTGTTTGGCGGCTTTGGAGGGGTGGATTTTGGCGACCTGGGCGCGGCCCAAGGCCGAGGGGCTTACGCGGGCACCGCGCGCCGCCGTAAGCCGCGGCCGCGGGCTTATGAGCAGCCCATCGCCATTACCCTCCAGGAAGCCTATCACGGCTCCATCCGCCACATTGCAGTCAACGGGCGGCGCTTGGAGGTCAAAATCCCCCCTGGCGCGCGCACGGGCACGAAAATTCGCTTGCCAGAGGCCGTGCCGCTGCCCGATGGCACCAAAGCCGACCTTTACCTCGTGGTCGAGGTCATGCCCGACCCGCGGTTTGACGTGCAGGGGCATGACCTGCATACCGAGGTCACCGTTGACCTTTACACCGCGGTCTTGGGGGGCGAAGTCACCGTCCCCACACCGGGTGGCGATGTGATTTTGACCATCAAGCCTGGCACGCAACCCGGCCAGGTCTATCGCCTGCGCGGGCGGGGGATGCCACACCTCAAAAACCCCAGCCAGCATGGCGACTTGTTCGTGCATGTCAAAGTGACGATTCCCAAAGATCTCACGCCTCGAGAGCGGCAACTCTTCGAAGAGTTAGCCCGCTTGCGAGGGCATCGCTAATCGCTCGCGCGCCCCCGGGCGCGCGACAACGCTTTTTTGAAGGAGTATTGCCATGAGAACTTCACGACGATGGACCTTTTGGATTGTCTTGTTGGCCTTGTTGGCCACTTTTTCCCTGGCGTGTTCGTTGACGCCCTTTTTCTCGGCGCTCAATGCGCCGGCGGCCGCTCCGACGGCCTCGGTCGCACTGCCGACGGTGCCGCCTTCGGGCGCGGAAAACGCCCCCAGCGCTTCCCCGGCCGCACCGTCGCCTTCCACCCAGGCCTCGGTTTCGGATTTTGAAACCACGCTGATTGACCTCTATCGGCAGGTTTCCCCCGGCGTGGTGGCCATTCGGGTCTATTTGGCCGATGGCGGCGCGCAAGGCTCTGGGTTTGTCTATGACAAGGAAGGGCACATTGTGACCAACTTCCACGTGGTGGATGGCGCGGAAAAGGTCGAAATTGACTTCATCTCAGGGCGTAAGGCCTGGGCGCGCATCATCGGCACTGACAAAGATTCCGACTTGGCCGTGCTGCAAGTGGAAGATGTGCCCCAAGACGAATTGCATCCCCTGCCCTTGGCCGATTCCGATAAGGTGCAGGTTGGCCAAATTGTGGTGGCTTTGGGCAACCCCTTTGGCCTGAAGGGCACCATGACCATGGGGATTGTCTCGGCTTTAGGGCGCACCCTGCCTTCGGAACACGCCGCTGCCCAAGGGGGCTATTTCACCGCAGGCGACATGATTCAGACCGATGCGCCCATCAACCCGGGCAACTCGGGCGGCCCCTTGCTGAACCTGAAAGGGCAGGTGATTGGCATCAACCGTGCCATCCGCACCACGGCTTCGTTGGGCGGCGAGCCGGTCAACAGCGGGATCGGCTTTGCTGTGCCCAGCAACATCGTCCGTCGCGTGGTGCCGGCCTTAATCAAACAAGGCTATTACGATTACCCCTACTTGGGCATTTCCAGCGTGGATGATTTGACCCTGGAAGAAGTAGAAAGCCTGAACCTGCCCCAGCAGACCGGGGCTTACGTGGTCTCGGTCGTGCCTGGCAGCCCGGCCGACAAGGCGGGTTTGAAGGGGGCTGTGCCGCTTGGTCAGCAGGAAAACTATCAAACCTTGCCGCCGGGTGGCGACCTCATCATCGCTGTGGATGGGCATCCGGTGCGCGAATTCAACGATTTGCTCCACTACCTCTTTACCTACACCAGCCCCGGCGACACCATCACCCTCACCGTATTGCGTGATGGCAAAAAACTGAATTTGAAACTCACCTTGGGGAAACGCCCGCACTAACGCTCGGCCACGACCGCCCTGCCCCGCCCAGAGGCCCTCTTTTGGGCGGGCGGGGCGGCTTTTTCGCCCTTTTCCCCCTTGAGGAGGTGACCGAATGACCTCGCATGTCGTCTCCGAAGCCGATTTACGGGCATTGGCCGCAACTTCTTTTGATGCCCCCGTCCTTTCGCTGTATCTCAACACCGATCCGGCCTTGGGCAACGCCGATGACCACCGAGCCCGGTTGCGCGCGTTGCTCAAGCGCACGTCGCTCACCCGCGACGCCGAAGCCATCCGCCAATATTTTGACCAAGGGCACGATTGGAGCGGCCGGGGCGTGGCTGTGTTTTCCGCCCAAGAGGCCGATTTCTTTCGGGTTTATACCATGCAGGTGAGCGTGCGCGACCAAATTTGGGAGGGCAAGCACCCCTATGTGCGCCCCCTGGTCGCGCTGTTTGATGCGTATGGCTACTATGGCGTCGTCCTGATTGACAAAGAGCGGGCGCGCTTTTTCCTCTTCCACCTGGGTGTTTTGGAAGAGCAAGAGGGCTTCCAAGGCGAAGAGGTGCGCAAAGTCAAGGCGGGCGGCGGCTCTTCTGCCCCGGGGCGGCGCATCGGCGCACCCGGGCTGGATAACTACCTCGAAGAAATCATTGAACGCAACATGCGACAAGCCGCCCAAGCCGCGCTGCGCTTCTTCGCCCGCCACCGCGTCCGCCGCATTCTCATCGGCGGGAGTGAAGAAAACATCGCCCTCTTTCGGAAATTCCTCCCCAAGCGCTGGCAAAGCCTGGTGGTAGGCACTTTCCCGATGGAGATGCGCGCAGGGCACGTGGAAGTGTGGCAAAAAGCAATGGAGGTCGGCCGAAAGGCCGAACAGCAACACGAAGCCCAACGGGTGGAGCGCATCCGCGTGGAAGCCGCCAAAGGCGGCCCCGCAGTGGTGGGGCTGGACGAAACCTTGGGGGCCGTGCATGAAGGGCGCGCCCACCTCGTGGTGGTGGAAGAAGGCTATCGCGCCCCTGGTTATCGCTGCACGGGGTGCGGTTTCCTGACCACACAAAACCTGGAAGCCTGCCCCTTCTGTGGAGCCCCGCTGGAAAAGGTCCCCGACGCGGTGGAACTCGTGGTGCGCAAAGCCTTGGACGAAGGCGTGGAAGTGGAAATGGTGCCCCGCGCGTTGGATGAAATTGCCCACATTGGCGCGCTCTTGCGCTATTGAGGGCGCCGACCCTGTGAAAATTTTAACGCTGTGCCCTGCAAAGCGTGGTAGACTTTTAAACGAGCGCTGATGCTCTATCCCACATGTTTCTCCCATTCCCAAGGAGGAAACCCATGAAAGGCAAAAAACTACTCGCCATTGTCGCCCTGTTGGCTTTTGTGTTGCCCGCGGTATTGACCGCGTGCACACCCAAGGCCACCCCGACCCCGACGGCGGCTCCGGCCACCGAGGCAGCCACCGAAGCACCAACCGAGGCCGCCACTGAAGCCCCAACCGAAGCGCCGACCGAAGCCAGCCCTGAAAGCCCCCTGGGAATCAAGCCCGAAGACCTTCAGGGTGTGACCATCACCTTCTGGCACGTTTGGAGCCGCGGTACGGGCGAAGCCCTGGAGAAAATGGTGGATGACTTCAACGCCACCAACCCCTGGGGCATCACCGTCAAAGCCGAAAACCAGCAAGGCTATGGCCAAATGTTCGACAAGATGAACGCGGCCATCAACTCCGGTGATTTGCCCAACCTGGTGGTAGGCTACAACAACCAAATGATGGTGTGGGACTCCGCGGGCGGCGTGATTGCCGACATGAACAAATACGTCAACGACCCCGTCTATGGCCTCTCCGAAGAAGAGCAGAAAGACTTCTACCCCGTCTTCTGGAACCAAGACGTGGTGGACGGCAAGCGCTTGGGCTTCCCGGTGATGCGCTCCGCGCAGGTCATGTTCTACAACGTGACTTGGGCCAAGGAATTGGGCTTTGACAACCCGCCCAAGACCATTGAAGAGTTCAAAGCCCAGACCTGCGCAGCAGCAGAAGCCAACAACAACGACGACAACCCCGACAACGACGGCACTGGCGGCTACATCCTCAAGCCGGGCGCCTCGGTCATCGCCGGCTGGATCTGGGCCTTTGGCGGTGACATCACCGACGCTAACGGTAAATACACCTTCGACACCCCCGAAGCCCAAGAAGCCCTCACCTACCTCAAGAACCTCTATGACGAGGGTTGCGTCTGGAGCGGGGTGAACAAATACCCCAACCCCGAATTTGCCACACGCCAAGCGCTGTTCACCACCAGCAGCATCGCCGGCCTGCCCTATCAGGAAAAGGCCATGAAGGAAAACAACAGCACCGATGAGTGGACGGTCATCCCCTTCCCCTCCAAGGTTGGGCATCCGGTGCTGGATGTGTATGGCCCCTCCTTCGCCATCGTCAAATCCACCCCCGAGCAGGAACTGGCTTCCTGGCTGTTCATCAAGTGGTTCACCTCGCCTGAAAACCAGGCGAAATGGATTGAGGCCAGCGGTTACTTCCCGACCCGCGAATCCACCTTCAAATACCTGGGCGACTATGTCAAGACCCACCCGCAATGGGCGGCTGTGCGCCAGTTGGTGGAAGCGGGCTACGGCAAGTTTGAGCCTCGGGACCCGTCCTGGAGCGCGGTCCGCAAGGCGTTGGGCGACGAAGTGGCCCAGATTTTCCAGGCCGACTTCCCGGTGGATAAAATCCCCGAAGTGCTGAAAGATTTGCAAAAGCAGGCCGAAGAATACTACGCCGAATATCACGAGTAAAAACGGCCAGCGAACCTAAAAACCAAGCCCCCCGAATTTCGGGGGGCTTTTTTGTAGGGGGTTAGAGAGCGTTATGCAGGGGGCGGCAAAAGCCAGCCTTGGCTTTCCAGATAGTCCAAGACTTTTTGCACGCTTTCTTCCACGGTCTCTTCCGCGGTGTTGCACACCACCTCGGGGTTTTCGGGGGGCTCGTAAGGGTCAGAGATGCCGGTGAAGTTTTGGATTTCCCCTGCCAGGGCCTTTTTGTAAAGGCCTTTGACGTCGCGGCGGATGACTTCTTCCAGGGGGGCGTTGACGTACACTTCGACGAAGTTTTTGATGCGGCTGCGCACGGCGTTGCGGGTTTCCCGATAGGGGGAAATCAAGGCTGCGATGACGGCCACGCCGTTGCGGCTCAGCACTTCCGCAACCCAGCCCACCCGCAGGACGTTGATGTCGCGGTCCTCTTTAGAGAAACCCAAGCCTTTGCTCAAGTTGGTGCGGATGACGTCGCCATCCAACACTTCGACCTTCATGCCACGGCTGCGCAACGCTTCGGCTAAAGCCGTTGCGATGGTCGATTTGCCGGCGCCAGACAGGCCGGTAAACCAAACGGTGAAGCCTTCGTGTTCCATGGGTGTTTTGTCCTCCGTGGAGAATTAGTCGCCCCGTTGGGCTTTCCATTGCTGGATGCCTTCGATGAGCACGCGGCTCACCTCGGGGCGGGTGAATTCGGTGGGGAGAGGTTCGCCGCGGTCCAGCATGGCCCGCACCTGGGTGCCGGAGAGGTAAACCCAGTCTTCTTTGCCGTGCGGGCAGGTTTTGGCCGTGACCACGGTTTTGCATTTTCGGCAGTAGAAAGCGTGTTCGAAGAAGAGGGGCGTGATGCCGATGTCTTCGGGGGGGAATTCGTCGAAGATGCGCTGGGCGTCGTAGGTGCCGTAGTAGTTGCCCACGCCCGCGTGGTCGCGGCCGACGATGAAGTGAGAGCAGCCGTAGTTTTTGCGGGCCAAGGCGTGCATGATGGCTTCGCGCGGGCCTGCGTAGCGCATGGCTGCAGGGAAGACGCTCAAGAGCACCCGGTCTTTCGGGTAATAGGCGTCTAACACTGCCCGATAACTGGCAATGCGCACATCGGCGGGGATGTCGTCTTTTTTGGTTTCGCCGACCAGGGGGTGCAAGAGCAGGCCGTCCACCACTTCCAGCGCGGTTTTCTGGATGTATTCATGGGCGCGGTGGATGGGGTTGCGGGTTTGGAAGCCAACGACCCGCCGCCAGCCGCGCTCGGCAAAGATGCGGCGGGTTTCGGCGGGCGGCCGCCGCAGGTCTGGGAATTCGGTGCGCGCCGCGGTGGGCAAATCAAACACCCAGATGTCGCCCCCCAGCAGATAATCGCCCTGCGCGTAGATGCGCGCCACCCCGGGGTGGGCTTCTTCGGTGGTGCGGTAAACTTCGCGGGCTTCGTGGTGTTTGTCGTAGGGGTAGATTTCGTCCACCATCATGATGGCCAAGGGGCGTTCGCCTTCACACAGGGCAACTTCTTGCCCTGGCCGCAGGGATTTGGCCTGCGCTTCATCAACGGCCAACGTCACAGGCACCGACCAAACCAAGCCGTTGCTCAGCCGCATTTCATCCACCACGCGGTGGTAGTCATCTGAGCGCATGAACCCTGTGAGGGGGCTGTAGGCGCCAATGGCAATCATTTCCAAGTCGGCCAGGTTCATGCGAGAAAGCGTGATTTTAGGCAGATGCTCAGCCTGCGCGCGGGCGGCTTCCTGGAGAGTGCCGCGCAAGCGGCGATCCACCAGGGTGCCGCCATGAGGGGGGATGAGGGTTGCCTTGCCTTGCATGTGTCACCTCAAAGATTGGGATACGCGGGGGCGCGTCAAGGGCGCGGCACATCCACGCGCCGCGCCAAGATGGCGATTTTCAACAACAGCCTAACTATACCACACCCATCAGCAAACGTACACCTGCCAGCAAAACTAACGCGCTCAAAAGCAGGCGGATGGCTTTGGTCGGCGCTTTGGTGACCAGCCGCGCGCCCAAAATCGAGCCCGGAATGGCGCCAATGAGGATTTGCGTCAACAGGCCCCAATTGACAAAGCCGTGATAGGCGTAGGTCAAAGCCGGGAAGAAGGCCAACACCGCGCCCACAAGGACGTTGAGCCCTACGAGGTGTTCGGGGGGCACAACGAAGAAAAGCAAAAGCACCGCGACCAACATGGTGCCGCTGCCGACAGAAGTCAGCCCAATGAGCGCGCCCATAAAGGCGCCTAAGAGGATGTCTTGCCACCAGGTAGGCCAGCGCTCGCGGTGTTCCCCGCCGCGGGCTTTAATCCATCCCAAGGCGCGGGCCGCGACCAGCAGCGAGACCACAATCAGCATCCCTCCCAAGAGGCGAGGAAGGATTTTTTCAACCCAGTCGCTGTTGTGCACTTGTGAGACCACAAACCACGAGGCCGCCAGCGATGCTGGCACGCTTCCCAGCGAGATGAAAAACGCCGGCCGCAGCCACACCGTTTTTTGGCGGCGATGTTGGATTGCGCTCACCGATTTGGTGATGAAGGCAAATGCCAAATCGGTGCCAATGGCCGTGACGGTGTTGAGGCGCATCACCAAAATCAGGAAGGGTGTCATCAGCGCACCGCCACCGATGCCGGTCAGGCCCAGCAAAAAGCCAATCAAAAAGCCTGCACCGATAATCTCCAATTCCAATTCAAGCGCCATGAAAGAAGCCTCTTATGCTGTTTTGTAGATTGCGCGCAAGGCTTGCGTGTGTTGCGCGGGGTCGTGAAATTGACGGATGTAAGCGTGCGCGGCGCGGCCTTTTTGAAAGACGCTTTGCGGGTCTGCCAAAATGGCGGCGAGCGCTTCGCGTAAGCCCGCCAGAATGGCCTTTTGGACGGCCGCGCGCCCTTCAGGGGTGTGGAGCGTGGCTTCGCCCAACGGGCCGCGCGGCACGTCAATAATCCAGCCGCGCTCGGGCGCGTTGATTTCGGCCAAGGCGTTGATGTTGGTCGTAATCACCGGGCACCCCGCGGCTTGGAATTCCAACACCGAATAGCCGTAAGAATCTGCATAGGTGGGAAGCAGCCCCACATGGACTTGCCGCATTTCTCGGAGCACCTCTTCGTGGGTCAGGCGTGGGAAGTACCGAATCCACGTCGCGTTTTCCCGAATGAGGCGCTGCGCTTCGGCAATGGCAGCGTCATCGGCATGCACCGCGTAATCGTGCCCTTGCAACGCGCTGACAATGGTCAAAGTCACGGGATAGGAACTCGCACGCCGGACTTCGATGAAGGTCTGGAGCATCTCTAAGCCGCCTTTGCGGAAGAAGTCGTGCCCAACAAACATGAAGCGCAGCGGCTTGAGGGGCAAGGTGGTTTTGGTTTCGAAGTTTTCCACCACCAGGGGTTGCGGCGGGTGCACCACCTGCACTTTAGAGGCCACGGCTTGGGCGAGGTCTGCGGAGGTGGTCCACTGTAACACCAGTGTTTGCACCCGTCGCGCCCGCTCAGAAAGGGCAATCAAGCCCAGACAACGGTCGCTGGCTGCGGCTTGGAGTGCTTTTTCGAAGCGCCAACGCTGGAAAGGCGAGAACGTCGGCTCCCCTTGGTGAATGGCTGCCATTACCTCCAAAAAGCGTGGCACCGCGGTTTCGAACGTGCTCACCCACGGTGTGCGGCCATAACTGATGGCGTTGAACAGGTGGAGGACGTCAACCCGCGAGGGGATGACCTCCCAAAATTGGTTGTTGAGGTTGAAGTGCGTCCATAGTGGGCGGCCGATGACCCGCCGAGCGACGCGATTGGCCCGCAAGGTGAGCGTGGCCATGCGGCTGAAGATGTCTTCCACGGGCACGTAAGTGGCCTCGGGAAGCCGATAGAGCACATTGCGGGTGTAAGAATAGTAATGCCAACGGCGTCGTAAGACGCCAATCCGTAAACTGTTCATAAGCCTAAGCACACCTCAGCGAGCAGAAAGCGCGTTGAGGGCCAGGCTCAACGCTCGGATGCCGTCTTCCAAAGTGCAGCGCGGTTGACTTTCACCGCGGACCACCGCCAAGAAGTGACGCATTTCGTCTAAAAACATGGCGTTGCGTTCCCAACTGGGCGGCAAGGCAGCCGAGGCAAGCAGGCTGTGATCAGGGGCTAAGGCGACGGCTTGACCGCTGGCATATTCCCAGCGGATGGTGCCGGCTGCGCCTTCGATCTCCAGCCAGTGTTGAGGTGGTCGTTGGAAATAATCCAAATGGATGCTGGCTTCAGCCCCTCCGCTGAAGCGCAGGCCAATTTCTGCAAAGTCTTCAACCCCTTGCAGTTCCAAGGTGCTGAGATTGCCGGTGTGGGCCCAAATTACCTGGGCTTCACCCAGCAGATAGCGGAGGTAATCCAAAGGGTGGCACAAAGTGCGAACAACACCGCCCCCTAAATCGGCTCGGGCTGCGTAACTTTGGCGGTAATCTTCCCAAGGGTGCCAGTCGGGAAGATATTCCCCCCAATGGGCGCGCACAAACCACGGTGTGCCAATCAGCCCTTGGTGCAGCCAACGGCGTACGGCGTTGAGGGTCGGATGGAAGCGGAATTGGAACCCCACCAGCACGCGGACGTGGTTTTCCGCCACGGTTTGGCGAAAGGTTTCCAGGCCGTTCAGCGTGTGGGCGATGGGCTTTTCCAGCAGCAGATGACAGCCTGCGCGGGCTGCTGGCAGGGCCACATCCAGGTGGTGGGAAGTAGGATTGGCAACGATCACTGCGTCGGGGCGGTAGTGTGTCAGCGCCCGCTGCAGGTCTGTTTCCGTGGGGAATTCGGCCAGTTCGTCATCTGGCAAGGTGCTCTGGTGGGTGCGATAGAGCACAATATCGCGTTCGCCCAGGGCCAACAAATTGCGCAGATGGCGGCGTCCAATGGAACCCAGCCCAGCGATGAGAAAGCGCATGGTGTTCTCCTAAACGAGAGCGCCTTTCAGCGCAGCGGCGAGCCCCTCCCTGATTCATTCCACGCCGTGCAACACTCGGAAGAGATAACGATACAGCGGCCATAGCAAGCGCCCACTGCCCGGGATGCGCAGCAGCCAATGTTTCCGCGGCCGCAAACGCACCGGTTGTGCGTCGGCCGCGAGGCCTAAACTGCGAATTTCGTCCAGAAGTTCGGGCGTGAGGGCGTTGCCCAAGTGGCGCACATAGCGTTCAACGGTCGAAAGTCGTAAGTAGCCCAGCGCATCCATGCGCTCTTCCAGGGCTACCATTTGCCCCATGAGGCGGCCGCTCCACGTTTTGGGCAAGGCTTGCAGAAGCGCTGCCTTGGGGCTGAGAAATTGAAAATGGTTGGCCGAGCCGATGGCTTCCACGCCCTGGTAGCGCAGCACCCAATCACGATGGTCGCGGGTGGCTTCCAGATGGGCTTGGGGGTCACGGCCGGTGCTGAGCGCCCAGTCGGCTTCCCACGCGTCGGGAATGCGGCGTTCGCGGTAGGCTTCCAGCCCTGGCGGTGGCGCGGCCAGCAGGGCGTCCAGGGCGCGGTGGGGGCGGTGAGCAGCATCGCGGACGGGCACTGCGCTTACCATCCCGGCTTGGGGAAACGTCTCCAAGATGCGCAGGCTCGCCTCTAACCAACCTGGGTAAAATAGCACATCGTCGTCGGCGTAGGCGATGATTTCACCCGGCGCCGCAGGGAAGGCGATTTGAAACGCCCCAATTTTGCCCACGTTGCGCTGGGAGAGCAAGAGGTAATCTATCTCGCCTGCTTCTTGGGCTTCCCGGAGATAGTTTACCACCGACGCGCAACTGCCGTTGTCGAAAATGAGCAAGTCGTAAGGCACGCGCGTGTGCGCGCGGAGGCTCTGGAGGACGATTTTGAGGATGTCTAACCGCTGGGCAAAGTATCCTTCCAGGTGGGGAATGTAGGTGATGAGCACAACCGTCACCCGAGCGGGGCGGTAGGTCGTTGTCTGTTGACGCGTGGGGCTGACACCAATGCGGGGCATAAGCAGCCTTTGTGTTACATGAGGGCTCGTAAGGCGCGGCGAATTCGGCGCAAAAGCAAACGCCGCCAACCGTTGGGGTTGGGGTCTGTTGATAAAATTGCCCGTTCTAAAGACCGCAACGTGGTGGCCAGTGGGCGCCAGGTGCGTTGGAGGCGGCCATTTTTCAGCGCGTAGTTGGCTTCCCAGATGCTAAACATGCGGGTGGGGCCTCCTGCCAGGCGGATGTTTTCTTGAGATTCTTCTAATTTGTAGTGCGGTTGACCGCCGGGCAGGTGGGCGTAGTCGTGGTTTTGGTGGATTACCGTGGTTGCCTCGGTGGCGTCAATGACTTTCCAGCCTTGTTGGCGGGCGTGGTAAATCATCCAGTTGTCCCATCCCGAGCGGCCGACGGCAAAGGTAGGCATGGCGGCAAAGGCGCCGCGGGGGAAGACGAAGTAGTCAATGCCAAAGGGTGAGTGCAATTGCCCTTGGGCGCGGGCGCGGGTGCGGAGGCGGGCTTCCCATCCGGGCGAAAAATCCAGGGGCTCGGTGATGTCCAGGTCCCAGCGACGGCCGACGAGCAGGAATTCGCGCGGGGTTTGGGCTACCACGGCCTCAACGGCTTGGAGGAAGTCGGGCAGGAAGATGATGTCGCCGTTGACGTAGCAGAGGTAAGGCGCCGAAGCCGCGGCGCGGGCTTGGGCAAAGATATCTGATACCAAGGGGGTGCCCTGGGCGTTGCGGGCTACTTTGGGAAGGTGGCGGACACCCATTTCGGCTGCAACCTCGGCCAAGCCGGGCTCATCGCCGATGAGCAGCACTTCGACCGCTGGCCCCAAAGCCAGCCAAGAGCGAATCGCGTTGCGTTGGATGAGGGCAATGTGTGGCCGTGTAAACGGCTTGGGGGCAGAGAAAATTGTGAGCAGAGGTTGTTGGGTCATTGGGCAGGGCATACCTCAGTGGGATGAGGGAAGTAGAGGCTTCCTAAGCCATCATCATAGCACAAAAATGCCCCGCTGTGGCGGAGAGATTGCATCAAAATGGCCTGCCCCTGGTTGTGTTGGGCGACCCAAATGAGCAGCAGGGCGCCTTGGCTCTGTTGCCAGTGTTCGAATTTGGGGGCGGTGGTCAAGCGGGCTTGGGCTGCCGCGGTTTGCCATTGGTGGTAGTCAATGGGTTGCACAGCCCGCCCGGTCCACAAGAGTGTACCTTCCCAGGCGTTGCTAAAAATAGGCGTGGCGGGCGGCAATTGCGTCACCGCGTGCAACACGCCGCCGGGGGCTGCCATTTGGTGCCAAGCCTGTTGGGTGTAGCCGCTGCCGACGCGGTGCAGGCGATACAGCCAGGCGCGAGTGGGTTGGTGGGGGGCTTTGGCCGTTACGAGCAGCAAACAGCCGCCCAAAATGGCCCAAGCCACGGTGCGGCGTTCCTGCGCCCACCTGGAGCCGACCTGCCACATGGCCCCTAAGCCGGCCAGGACCCACATCAGCATGGCTGGGGTGTACATGCGGGCGTTGAGGGCGGGGGCAGGGGCGATGAAAATGTACATGAAAGCCAAAAATACAAACCACGCCCAGCCATCCAGCACGGCCAAGCAAATCAGGAACACCGCCGGGCGGCTTGGTTTTGTGGTTTTGCGCCAGGCCTGCCAGGTCAGCCAGCCCAGGGCAAACACCCCCAGCCAAAACGCGCCGGTCAGCCAAGGGGAAGGGGCCCCGCCCATGGGCAGGAGGGTTTGGAGGAAGGTCTGGGCGGTTTGATGCAAAAAGGATGCGCCTGCCGAAGCCCACGTCGTGGGTGGGGTGAAGCCGCCGGGTGAGCGCCGCCCCATCCACGCGGCGTAACCCATCCACAGCCCAAACGGCCCCAGGAAGAGCGCCAAAGCCAGGGCGGCACGCCGCGCGCGGCCTCGCCAGGATGTTTTTGGGGGTATCAGCAGCGCGCCGACCACGAGCACAATGGCGGCGTGCAGGCCGGCGTAGCGGATCAACACATCCATCCCTGCCAGGAGCACGGCCAACCAGAAATACATTTCCCGCTGCACATGCCAGGCGCGCCACAGCAAATAGAGCCACCCTACCATCAGGGCAATGAAAGGCGCCTCGCTCATCACGCCGGTGAATGCGTGCGCGGTGAAGGGCGCCACAGCAAGCGCCAACATGGCAAGCGTCGAAAACGCGGCATCGTGGGTGGCGTCGAAGGTCCATTCCCCCACCACCATCAGCGTGAGCCACAGCGCCAGCAAGTCAATGCCGCGGGCCGCAGCGACCCACTGGCCTGCGGTGAGGCGCATCCCGAGGGCCAACAACGCCGGGTAGCCCGGCGGATGGTGTACCAGCAACACGTGCCCGCCTTTGGTGGTATGGATGAACACCCCCTGCCCCGCGGCGATGCTGCGGGCGGCGTCTACATAGGCCGCGGAATCCGTCAGCGCCCAAGGCCCCCACGGGTGCATGGCATAGCCATAGACCATCGCGGCCAACGTGGCCACCACGGCAAAGCCCAATCTCACCACAACGGGAGGCAAACGGGAAGAGCGCATGAAACGCCATACCTTGGTGGGGAAAATCCCCGCAGAGCGGTTGGCGGGCAAGGCAGCGGGGCTTTTGTTACGACGCCAAAACTTCGGCGAGATGGCGCATTTGCGTGGGAACGCCCGCGCGCTTCAACCCTCCCTGAATGTGGAGCAAACAACTGGGGTCAGCAGTGATGCAAAAATCGGCTTGGGTTGCCGCGATGTTAGCGACTTTGCGTTCCAGCATGGCCTGAGCGATTTCTGGGTACTCGGCCGAGAAAACACCACCAAAGCCACAGCATTCGTCCGCATGGGGGAGTTCGACAAATTCGGCCCCGTGCAGTGCAGCCAAGAGCGCCCGCGGCTGACGGTCAATGCCCAAACGGCGCAAGAGATGGCACGAGGGGTGGTACGTCACCCGATAGGGAAAATGCACACCCAAATCGGTCACGCCCAAGACATCCACCAAATATTCGCTCAATTCGTAAGTGCGCGCGGCCAAGCGGCGGGCGCGCGCCAGCCACTGCGGCTCGTCGGCAAACAAATCGGCGTAATGCTGGCGAATCATCGCGGTGCAGGAACCCGCGGGCAGCACGACATCGCCCTCGTAGTGCTCCAGCACTTGCAGGGTGTGCCGTGCCATCCGCCGCGCGTCGTCCCAGTCGCCTGCGTTGAACGCGGGTTGGCCGCAGCAGGTCAGCCCTTGGGGGCGACGCACGGCAACGCCGGCCCGCGTCAGCACTTTTTCGGTCGCGGTGACAATGTTGTCGCGAAACGTCTCGGCCAGGCAAGTGGCAAAGAGGTTGACCGTTGGGGTTGTCATGGCGAGGCTCAGTCGGCCAATTTGGCCGCGCGCAGGGTGTTTTTCAGCAACATGGCGATGGTCATCGGCCCCACGCCGCCGGGCACGGGGGTGATGGCCGCGGCGACTTCCTTCACCTCGTCGAACGCCACATCGCCCACCAGGCGATAGCCTTTTTTCGCCGTGGGGTCTTCGACGCGGTTCACGCCGACGTCGATGACCACCGCGCCGGGTTTCACCCAATCGCCGCGCACCATTTCCGCGCGCCCCACCGCCGCGATGAGCACATCGGCCTCGCGCGTCACCGCGGGCAGGTCGCGCGTGCGAGAGTGGCATACCGTCACCGTGGCGTTGCGCCGCAAGAGCAGCAGCGAAACCGGCATGCCCACGATGTTGGAGCGCCCCAGCACCACCGCGCGGGCGCCTTCCAGGGTGACGCCGGCTTCTTCCAAGAGCACCATGATGCCCGCCGGGGTGCAGGGTACGAAAAGGGGCTCGCGCCCCTTTTGCGCCAGGCGACCGATGTTGAGGGGGTGGAAGCCGTCGACGTCTTTTTCCAGCCGAATGCGCCCCAGCACTTTTTCTTCGTCCAGCCCCGCGGGCAAGGGCAGTTGCACCAAAATGCCGTGGATGGCCGGGTCTGCATTCAGGCGCTCGACCAGGGCTTCGACTTCTTCTTGTGAGGCGTCGGCGGGGAGTTCGTAGCCGAAGGAATTGATGCCCACTTGCTCGCAGGCTTTGTGTTTCATGCGCACGTAGATTTGTGAGGCGGGGTTGTCGCC
>CAYLRJ010000051.1:0-45189 GCA_964386185.1 uncultured Anaerolineaceae bacterium | reverse complement strand
CATCGTGCTGTAGAAGTCTTCCAGCGTTTCGGGTTTGCGGAAGCCGTGGCCTTCGCCTTCGTACGTCTTGTAAACATGGG
The DNA here is from genome assembly GCA_964386185.1 of uncultured Anaerolineaceae bacterium. Classification (GTDB taxonomy): domain Bacteria; phylum Chloroflexota; class Anaerolineae; order Anaerolineales; family DRMV01; genus DRMV01. The sequence continues at coordinate 45,109 of CAYLRJ010000051.1, read as the reverse complement.
GCACACCGTTGCGGCGCAGCGCGGCCACGATGCTTTCCGACTGGTTGGGCGGCACGACTTTGTCTTCCAGCCCTTGGAACACGGCCACCGGGTCGCGAATTTGGTCTGCGTGAAACACCGGCGACCAAGCGCGGTATTTTTCCGCGGCTTCCGGCAAGGTGCCGACCAGGGTGGCGGTGTAGTGGCGTTCGAATTTGTGGGTATCCATGTCCAAGGCGAAGAGGTCGCTCACGCCATAGAAGTCTATGCCGGCCTTATACACGCCGGGGTGACGCACCAAGACGTTGAGCACGGTGTAACCGCCCGCGCTGCCGCCCATGATGACCAGCCGCTGTGGGTCGGCCAAGCCGCGTTCGCCGAGCACGCGCGCCAGGGTGACCGCGTCTTCCACATCCACCTCGCCCCAGCGCCCCCGCAGCGCCAGCATATAACGCCGCCCGTAGCCCGTGGAGCCGCGGTAGTTGAGTTCCACATAAGCATAGCCGCGGCTGGCGAAATAGGCGGCCTGGGCGTTGAACGAGGCCGTGCGCTGGGAAGTCGGCCCGCCGTGGATGCTCACCAGAGCGGGCGGCGGCGTTTCGCGGCGCCACGCCGCGGGCACGGGGGCGTAGTAGAGCGCGTGCACGGTGGTGCCGTCTTCGGCTTGCCAGGAAATCGGCTCGGGCGTGGGCAGGTGCTCCACCGGGATGCTCTCGGTGGCCGCGCGGGCGCGGGTTTCCCACTGCCCGCTTTGGGGATGCCACACCGCCACCCGTTCGGGAATTTGCGGCGACGATGCCAAAAACACCACGCGCTGCCCGTCGGCAGAGGCTGCAGGCTGCCGCAGCCATGTGTAGGGCGCGGGGTCCACTTCGGTGGCGTGGCCTTCGGTGGTGACCAGCCAAATGCGGCTGAAGCCCAGGCGGTTTTCCAGCACCAGCAGGCGTTGGGCATCCAGCCAGGTGAAGGCCCGCATGCCTTGCACCCACGCGGGCGGCAGCATGATTTTGTCGCGCAGCAAGGCGCGGGTTTGGCCGTTGGTCAGGTCGTAGAGATAGAGGGTGTCGCGTTCGCCATCTTGCGCCAAATAGGCCAGGAAGCGGCCGTCGGGCGAAAACGCCGGTTGGAAGATGGGCAGGTCCGCGTGGCCGGCCAGGTGGCGAGGTTGGCGCAGGCGGCCGTCTTCCCAGGCGGCGAGCATCAGGCGGGTGCCATCCCAGGGCATTTGGGGGAAGTCCCATTCCACCCAGGCGAGGTGGCGGCCATCGGGTGCGAATGCGGGCTGCATGTAAAAATCGGCGCCTTGGGCGATGCGCTGCGGCCATTGGCTGCCATCTGTGGGCGCGGCCGCGAGGACGTCGGTTTCCTCATACGTGTGTACGAAGACCACCCACCGGCCATCGGGGGAAACCACGGGCGAGGCGGTGCCGCCGAAGGCCGGGGTGATGGGGCGGGGCGTGCCGCTGGCCAGGGGCTGGCGATAGAGGCGGCCCTGGGCGACGAAGATGGCGAAATCGGGCCCCAGGCCAAATTCGCCGCCGCCGTAGCCCACCCCGGGGCGCAGGCTGAGGTCGCGAAACAGCTCTCGGGGGGCTTCGGCGTGGGGTTGCGCAAGCAGCAGCGTTTGCGCGCCGCGGCCTTCTGCCCACAGCAGGGTGCCGTCGGCTGCCCATTGGGCATCGTTGAAGCGGTGCAGGTTGGCCAGGTCTTTGACCGAGAAGGGGGAAGGCCAGAGGCCGTAGGGTGGTTGGGGCATGGAGACCTCCAAATATCGCCTTACGCTCGCTTGATGGTACGGTTGACCACCAGCCAGCGGGCGATGGCGTTGAGCAAGAGGGTGATGACAAACAGCACCAGGCCGATTTCCATCAGGGCTGAAGTGTGCATTTCGCTCACGGCTTCGGCAAATTCGTTGGCGATGATGCTGGCCATGGTGTAGCCTGGCCGCAGGATGGAATATCCCCCGCCGGCACTGTTGCCAATGACCATGGTCACGGCCATGGTTTCGCCAATGGCTCGCCCAAAGCCCAAGATGATGGCGCCCAAAATGCCGCTCTGCCCATAGGGAAGGAGCACTTTCCAGACCGTTTCCCACTGGGTGGCGCCCAGCGCCAACGCGGCTTCCCGTTGACTGCGCGGGATGGCTTGGAGCACGTCGCGGCTTACCGCGGCAATGGTGGGCAAAATCATGATGACCAGCACCAGCGCAGCCCCCAGGCGGGTGAATCCCGAAGAAGGCATGGGGCCTTGGAAGAAGATGCCGATGCCGGGGAGGTTTCCCAGAGGTTCCAGGGCTTTGCCGATGGGCACCACCACCAGAGGCAGGAAAACGTAGATGCCCCACAGGCCGTAAACCACGCTGGGGATGGCTGCCAGCATTTCGACCATGTAGTTGAGGGGCGCTCGGAGCCAAGGCGGCGCCAGTTCGGAGAGGAAGATGGCGATGCCCAAGGCTAAGGGCACCGCGATGACCAGGGCGATGAGCGCGGTGACCAGGGAGCCGTAAATGGCCGGCCAGGCTTGAAATTTTTCCAGCGCGGGGTTCCAGATGGGCTCGACCCACGGCCAGATGAAATCCCAGCCAAAGGCATGGCGCGAGGCCGCGGATTGCACCCAAAGTTGCCAGGCAATCCACAGCACCAGCACCACCGCGATCCCTGCCGACAAGGTGAGCAAGGTCCACCAGAGGATGTCACCGTGTTTGAAATAGTAGGCAAGTTTTTGTCGCCAGGTTATGCCTTGCTTCATGGGCGCCTCGCTGCGTCAAGGGGGTGTGGCGAGCGCCTGGGCGAGGGCGGTGGGGCACCAGGCGCTCTGCGGGCAAGGTGTTGAGCGGTGTGGGGTTAGGGCCATACTTTTTGGCCGTTGCATTCGACTTCGTGGAGTTTGGCCAACACTTTGTCGCGCACGGGGTCAGGAAGGGGGGCATAGCCCAGGTCGGCGGCTTTTTGGGTAGCTTCGGGGCTGGTCAGAGCCCAGCGGATGAAGTCAACCAGGGCTTTGGTTTTGGCGCAGTCGGTGTTGTTTTTCATGTGGATGATGAGGTAAGTATAGCCCATGATGGGCCACGCGTCTTTGGCGGGGGCGTTGACGATGGTGGCCGTGAGGTGCTGGTCGAAGGCGTCGGCATAGGCAGACATGGCCGCCTGCATGGCTTCGAGGGTGGGGGTGACGATGTTGCCGGCGGCATTTTTCATGGCCACGATGGGAATGTGGTTGGACTTCGCATAGGCAAGCTCAACGTAGCCCAGGCTATAGGGGGTGGATTGGACGGCTTGGGCAACGCCGGGGTTGCCTTTCCCGCCGATGCCTTGCCCGGTTTGGTCCACAGGCCAGGCGACGGCTTTGCCGATGCCGACGTTCTCTTTCCATTCGGGGCTGACCGCGCCCAGGTAAGCGGTGAAGATTTCGGTGGTGCCAGAGCCATCAGAGCGATGGGCGACCATGATGGTTTCGGCAGGCAAGTTGAGGTCGGGGTTGAGCGCGGCAATGGCGGGGTCGTTCCATTTTTGGATTTTGCCCAAATAAATGGCTGTGAGTGTGGGGCCGTCGAGGACGAGTTTTTCAACGTTGGGGATGTTGTAAATGGGCACCACAGCCCCGGCCAGCATGGGGAGCATCTGCAAGTCGGGCATTTTTTGGTATTGTGCATCGCTGAGCAGAGAATCGGAGCCCGCAAAATCCACGGTGCCGTCCATGATGGCCTTTTGCCCCCCGCCCGAGCCAATGCCTTGGTAGTTGATGGTGACGTCGGGGGCTACTTGCTTATACATTTGAATCCATTCGGTGTACACCGGCAAGGGGAAGGTGGCCCCTGCGCCGTTGAGCACAATGGCGCCGTTTTGAGCGGTGTTCCCTTGTTGGGGGGCGCTCCCGCCGCCGCAAGCGCTGAGCACGAGGAGCAAGGCTATCATGGCGCTGGCAAGGGCAAGTGTTCGTTTGGTCATGGGGAATCCTCCTGACGGTCTGAGCAAAGAGATTAGCGTTCGGCCAAGGCGGCGACCAGTTCGCGGCAGAAGGCGGGAATATCGGCAACGACCCGCCCCCACACCAGGTTGCCGTCGCGAAAAGCAGGGGCGTCTACCCATGTGGCCCCTGCGTTGCGCATGTCGTCTCGAATGCCCCGAGAGCCGGTGGCTTTTCGCCCGCGCACGATGCCGGCCGAGGCCAGCACCCACCCACCGTGGCAAATGCTGGCAATGATTTTGCCTTGTGCATCCAAAGCGCGGACCAAATCGAGCACAGCGTCGAAACGCCGCAATTTATCCGGCCCCCAGCCGCCGGGCACGACCAGGCCGTCCAGGTCGTCGGCGCGAATTTGATCGGCGGTGGTGTCGGGGCGGGCTTCCAGGCAGTGTTTGCCGCGAAAGGTCGTTTGTCGGCCGGTGCCAATGATGACGACTTCGGCGCCTTCTTCGCGCAGGCGCATGACCGGGACCCAAAATTCCAGGTCTTCGAAGCCTTCTTCGACCAGCACGCCAACGCGCTTGCCTTTGAGTTGCATGGCATCCTCCTTGGTTGGAAGTTGCAAGGGCCTGAAGTTGCCACGGCTGCGCCCGCGCAGGGCTGGGCGGCGTGGCTATTGCACGATTTTATCCAGGAAGTGGGCGGCCAGGCTGAGGAAGATGAAGAAGCCAGTGGAATCGGTCACTGCGGTTACCAAAATGGAAGAGGCCAAGGCCGGATCCACGCCAATGGCTTGCAGCCCCAGCGGCACCAGCACGCCTACCACCGAGCCCACGCTGAGGTTGCCCACCAGCGCCAGCCCTAAAACCAGGCTCAGATAGGCGTTGCCTCGCCAAAAATACACGCCAATGCCGACCACGCTTCCGACCAGAATGCCCAAAAGCAGGCCGGTGATGAATTGCTTCCAGAGCACACGCACCAGAGCCTTGGGGGAAAGTTTGCCCAATGCGATGGCGCGCACGGTCATGGCGACGTTTTGGCTGGCCGTGTTGCCGCCTTGCCCGGCCACTACCGATTGGAAGAGGGCTAAAACCGCGGCTTGGGCAATGATGTGTTCGAAGTGGCTGATGACCCACGAGGCAAACAGCGCGGTCAGGGTGTTGAGATAGAGCCACGGCAGGCGGCCTTTGAGCTGCTCTTTGACTGGGCTTTCGGGGTCAATGTCTTCGTCGGAGACGCTGGCCAGGTGGTAGATGTCTTCGGTGGCTTCTTCTTCTAAGACGTCTACGATGTCGTCGTAGGTGATGACGCCGATGAGCCGGCGTTGGGAATCTACCACGGGGATGGCGGCCAAATCGTATTTGGCCATCAGCCGGGCGACTTCTTCCTGGTCGGTGCCCGCGGTCACGAAGATGACCTCGGGGTCCATGATGGCTTCCATTTCGGTGTTGGGGGCTGCGGCCAGCAGGTCGCGCAGGTCCACCACGCCGACCAGGCGGCGCTCTTTGTCCACTACGAAGAGGTAGAAGGGGATTTCGGTGCGGTCGCTGACTTGGCGGAGGAATTCGATGGCTTGGGCTGCGGTGGTGTGGCGGCGGAGGGCGATGTAGGTGGTCGTCATTAAACCGCCCGCTGTTTCGTCGGGGTAAACCAGCAGCGGGCGCACTTCGTCGGCGTCTTCCATCTCGGCCAAGGCTTCGGCCGCTTGTTCGGGGGGCAGGTCGCCCAACAGGTCCGCGGCCTCGTCGGGCTCCATCTCGTCCAAGACGTCGGCCAGCCGCTCAGGGGGGATTTCTTCCGCGGCTTCGACGGCCTCTTCGTCGTCCAACTCTTCCAGCAGGTCGGCGATGGTGGCGATGTCCAGGCTGGTGAGCAGGGTGCGTTGGGCTTCGTCGTCTAAGCGGTTGAAGATTTCAGCCCGGTCGGCCGGGTGGAGGGTCAGCAAAAGGGCAATGGCGTCCTGGATGCGGCCTTGCTCCAGGGCGTTTTCGATACGTTTTTGGTGGAATTCCAGCGACGTGTCAACTGCTGTGGGCATTTCTATGGGATGGCCTCGGCGTGTAGGGATGGGGTGTTAGTACACGAATTCGCGGATGTCGTAGCGGCTGATGATTGGTGGTTTCCCCTGAAAGTGCAAGCCAGCTCGGATGGCGTTTTCCTGGGCGACGCATTCTTCGTGGGTGAGGGGGCGGAGGTTGGCCGCCGCGGCGTCGCGGGCGTAGGGCATGTCGTCGGTGACGACCAGCTCGGAAAAGTAGATGAGATCCCGCTGGTCGAGGGGCATGGCGTTGAGCAGCGCAATGGTATCACGGACATGGGCTGCTGCATAGGTATGGCCTCCTGCGCCAATGAGGATGATGACGCCCACAGCCACGCCGCCGGCTTTCATGGCTTGCACTGTGTGCAGGACGTCGTCGGGCGTGCCGGGTTTGCGCAGGAAGCGCAGCAAAGGGGCATGGCCGCTTTCCATGCCGATGTAAACTCGCTTGAGGCCCAACGCGGCCAGTTGGGCGTAATCTGCGGGGGTTTTCTTTTCGCCGCTGAAGCCATCAAGGAAGGCGTAGAACCCGCCCCACGCTTTGGGGAAGACCTCGTGCGCGGTTTCCATGAGGGGCACCAGGCGCCGCATGGGCACGACCAGGGCGTTGGCGTCGCCTAAGAAGATGCCGTGCCGCAGGTAGATGCCCTCGCCGAGAAACTCTTTGACGGCCTGGGCGTGTTGTTTGAATTCGGCGGGGGCTTTGATGCGGAAGGGGCGGTCGCGGTAAAAGGTGCAGAAGGTGCAAGTGTTGAAGGAGCAGCCTAACGTGGCTTGGAGCACGACCGCGCTGTATTGGTCTGGCGGTAAAATGCCGATGGGGAGGTAGATTTCCCGATAGCGTTGGGCGTCGGCCCGCGAGCGGGCTTCGTCCCAGGCGAGGGCGCGTTGGAAGAGGGTGTGCCCCAGCGGGGGCAGGCTGCCGTTGAGGGTGATTTGGTTGCCTTGTTGCAGGTCAGCGTAGACGGCTTGGAGCAGAGCCCGCCCTTGGGCTTCGATTTGGAGCGCTTCGTCTTGGGTCAGCCAACGTCGTTGGCGCCGCATGCCTTGAGGGCGCCATTTGGCCAGCATGCGCCCATCCAGCGCCCGCCGATAAACCGTGCCCTGGGTGATGAACGTGCGCGGGCGTCCCCCGCCTTCGTAGGCGGCGGTGAAGAGGGTGCTTCCCCATTGCGTGCTGACGGTGAGGCTGCGTTCGCGTTCGCGTACGCTGATGGTGATGCGCTCGCCTCGCCATTCGCCTAAGATGACCATACCTCTATTGTACCCTGAGAGTGGTAGAATTACCCCCATGTGGCGTGTGGATTTTCATGTTCATACCTTGGCTTCACCTGATAGCTTGACGTCGGTCGAGGCTGTGTTGGCAATGGCCCGCCGCCGCGGCTTGCAGAAAGTGGCCATTACCGACCACAACACCCTGTGGGGGGCTAAGGCCGCTCAGCAGTTGGACCCTGAGCGGGTCATTGTAGGCGAAGAGATTATGACCACCGAAGGCGAGCTCTTGGCCTATTTTTTGGAAGAGACCATCCCGCCGGGGCTGCCGCCTGCGGAGGCCATTGCGCAAATTCGCGCGCAAGGCGGTGTGGTGGCAGTCGCCCATCCGTTCGATCGGCGCCGCAAAGGGCATTGGAAGCCCGAGGCTTTGGCCCGCATTGCTCCGTTGGTTGATGCGATTGAGGGGCTCAACGCCCGCTGCTTTGGGCGGGAGGCGAACCTTCGGGCGCAGCAATTTGCCGCGGCGCGAGGGCTGGCGGTGATTGCCGGCTCAGACGCCCACACGGCGGGAGAAGTGGGGCGAGTGGTGACCTTGTTGCCTGCTTTTACCACGGCCGAGGCGTTGAAGGCAGCCTTGACAACCACCCGCTTAGAGGGGCGCCCCTCGTGGCCTACGGTGGTGTTGGCCTCTCGGTATGCAAAATGGCGCAAGCGATGGCGTTTGGCTTCATAGCTCGGGCGGGCTGGGGCGGGGTCTGGCTGGCCCTGGCCAAAAACCTCACATAAAGGTTGAATATAAAGAAGTTGTGAAAAAAACACGATGTCTGGGGCGCACACCTTGACATGGTAAAGTTTCCGGTTAAAATTACCTTGTGTGTGCAGAGCGGGGTTGCAACAATTGAATGGGAAAGTAGCGGCTGAGTCTCACGCCGAGGTGAAAGCCCGCCTCAGCGGTGTGAGATGACGAGGTGGAGGTTCCACCCCGCGAGGGGTGTGCTAACCTTGGGCTCCAGGGGAAAATCGGGTAGATCAGCGGATGCCTCCGAGGCCTGGCCACGGGCCTCCTTTCCCCTTCCAAGGCAAGGGCAAGGCCGAAAACCATCCGGTGACGGGTGGGACAAGGATTGCCCAGTGGCACGGAGACGCATGGCGCCTCCGTCTTTGTCGTTTATGGAAGGGAGCCTGCTTGATAGGTCAATAACCTCGCTGGGCTTCCCGGCGGGGTGTTTTGTTTAACCCTTGCTTATAAAGGAAGGAGGATGACGATGGCGAAGCACGCGTTGTTGGAGAAAGTCCGAGCCGATGGGGTCAAATTTATTTCTTTGCAATTTGCCGACGTAACCGGGGCAGTCAAGAGTGTGGATATCCCGGCTGAGCGCCTTCCCGAAGCGCTGGAAGACGGGGTATGGTTTGACGGTTCGTCGGTGGAGGGCTACGCCCGCATTCAAGAGAGCGACATGCGGCTCATTCTAAACCCTGAAACCTATGCTGTTTTGCCGTGGTCGCCTGAAGAGCGCCGCCGGGCCCGGGTGTTTTGCGATGTCTATTTGCCCAACGGCGAGCCTTTTGAGGGCGACCCGCGCGGGCGGCTCAAGCGCTACCTGAAGCGGTTGCAGGAAGAGCGAGGGTGGGTGTTCAACGTGGGCCCCGAGCCGGAATTCTTCCTCTTTCGCCGCAATGGGAGTGAGACCTTGCACCCTGTGCCCCACGATGTGGGCGGTTACTTCGATTTCTCGGCCGACGACGCGGCGGTGCGGGTGCGCACGGAATTGATGGAAGCCCTCACCAGCATGGGGCTCCAAGTTGAGATGGGGCACCACGAAGTGGCCTTGGGGCAACACGAAATTGACTTCCGCTTTGACAACGCCCTGACCACGGCCGACAACGTGCTCACCATGAAATACACCGTCAAAGCCATTGCACACCAACACGGTTTGGTGGCTTCTTTCATGCCCAAGCCCATTTTCGGCATCAATGGCTCGGGAATGCACTGCCACCAGTCGGTGTTTGATACGCGCGGCGAGAACCTCTTTTACGACCCGCATGACCCTTACCACCTTTCCAAGTTGGCTTACGGCTTCATTGCAGGCCAATTGAAGCACGCGCGGGCTTTGGCCGCCGTGGTGGCGCCGACCATCAACTCTTATAAGCGTCTGGTGCCTGGGTACGAAGCGCCGGTGTATATCGCCTGGGCGCAGATCAACCGCTCGGCGCTCATCCGCATTCCGCGCTACACGCCAGGCCGCGAAAAAGCCACTCGCGCCGAACTTCGCTTCCCCGACCCGTCGGCCAACCCCTATTTGGCCTTTTTGGTGATGATTGCGGCCGCCATTGATGGCATTGACAACGGCCTCCCATGCCCGCCCCCCATGAACAACGTCAACCTCTATGAGCTCACCCCCGAAGAGCGGGCAGCCAAAGGCATTGGCGAACTGCCAGGCTTTTTGGGCGAGGCCTTAGATGAATTGGCCGCGGACACGGTCTTGCAGGAAGCCTTGGGCGAGACCCTCTACGAGGCCTTCATGCGCGCTAAGCGGGCTGAGGTGGAGGCCTATCGCATGAGTGTGACCGACTGGGAAGTGCAGCGCTATCTGGAAACCGCCTAACAGCAGCCCTTGTGTGGGTTTCTCTCCTGCCCCAAAGGCTTCCCCAGCCTTTGGGGCAGTGGTTTTGGGGCGGCGGGGGGCTCGCGATGGCATAAAAGTAGGGTCAAAAGACGGTGGTAAAAAAAGCCAGGTTAGGGTAAACTTACTATATGGCGTAATGGGCGTAGTGCCTTACGCAGGAGATTTTTACCTTGTGCTCGTTCAAGGAGGCAAATGATGAAAATTGGCCGACTCCTTATTTTGCTGGCGTTGATTCTTATCGTGGGTGTTTTGGCCGCGTTTCTGTGGCTGCGGCGCATGTCGGCTGCTCCCAGCGAGGGAACAGGCGGCGAGGCAACCACGCCCAGCGTATCGCAGAATATGATCCCGGTGGTGGTGGCTGCGCAACCCATTCGACGGGGCACCCGCATCACCGAGAATATGCTGACCGAAGTGGATCTCCCCGCGGATCGTGTGCTGGCGACCCAGTTGACCGACCCTAAAGATGCCATCGGCAAACTGGCCGTGCGCGATTTGGCGCAAGGCATGTTCCTGACCAAAGGGGATGTGGCTGAACATTTGGCCGCGGGGTCTGAAGGCTCGTTGGCGTCGTTGCAGATTCCGCCGGGATACGTGGCAATCTCCATCCCCATGACGCGGCTGAGCGGCGTGGCCTACGCTTTGCGCCCTGGTGACCATGTGGCCATTTTGGCCACCTTCCCCTTTGTGGATGTGGATACCGATTTCCAGAGCATTTTGCCCAACAAAGTGGCCGTCGTCGCACCGCCGCAAGCGACGGACCAAGGGCAGACCATCACCGCGGGGGTGACCCCCACCGATGCCTGGTTTGGCCGCAGCATTACGGACAACAACCTGGGGATGCCGTTCTACGTGGTGCCTTCTGAGGCGCAGCGCTCTCGGCTGGTGAGCCAAATGTTGATTAAAGATGCAGTGGTGCTGTATGTGGGCACCTTCCCCTTGAGCGATCAGCAGATGGCCGTTCCCACCCCGACCCCCGAGGAAGGGCAGGCCGCGCAAGGGCAACAACCGCCCCAAAATCAGCCCCAGCAACCAAACACCCAGCAGCCTCAACAGCCCACCACGACCCAATCACCTGACATCATCACGCTGGTGGTTTCCCCGCAAGAGGCTGTGACCCTGAAATATTTGATGGACCGCAAAATCGTGATGACCTTGGCTTTGCGGGCTGGCGGCGACACCACCGATATTGCCACTGATGCGGTCACCCTTTCGTATGTCTTGGATACCTATGGCATTGTGGTGCCGGCCAAATTGCCTTACGATGTGGCCCCGCGTATTGACACGGTGGCACCCCCGTTGTTGCCGGGCGATATGACCCCCACCCCCATGCCGTAAAAGGGAGATTTTATGGCTGACGCAATTCGGGTGCTTATCGTTGACGACATTGCCGAAACACGCGAGAACATTCGGCGGTTGTTGCAATTTGAAAAAGGGATTGAGGTTGTTGGGTCGGCGTCCAGCGGCAAAGAGGCTGTGGCCTTGGCCGACAAATTGCGGCCTGATGTCGTCATTATGGACATCAACATGCCTGACATGGACGGCATCACCGCCACGGAGCATATTCGGCAAAAGGTGCCCTATGCTCAAATCGTGATTCTGACCGTGCAGGATGACCCCAACTACATGCGGCGGGCCATGCTGGCTGGCGCGCGCGACTTCCTTTCAAAGCCGCCGACCATTGACGAGTTGGTCGCCGCGGTGCAGCGGGCGGGCCAGTTTGCCCGCGAGGAATTCGAGCGCTTGGGCAGCAGCACCTCGGGCGGCGCAGCAGTGGAACGGCAAGCCTTGGGCGGCATGCCCGGCGCCCGGGGCAAAGTGGTGACCTTCTACACCCCCAAGGGTGGGCTGGGCACCACGACCTTGGCCGTCAACCTGGGCGTTGCCCTCCACGCCGACGACACCCCCGTGGTGGTGGTGGACGGCAAACTCCGCTTTGGCGACGTCGTGCTCCTGCTCAACGAGCACGGCAAACACACCGTGGCCGATTTGGCACCTCGCGCCAGCGCGTTGGACGCCGACGTGGTGGAAAGCGTCTTGATTACCCACGAAACCACGGGCATGAAGGTGTTGGCCGCCCCAGCCCACTTGGATGAGGCCGACCAGGTCACGGGCGAGCAATTTGGCCAAGTGTTGCGCTTTTTGAAGAGCCTTTTTGAATACGTCATCGTGGATACCTCTTCGGCCTTAGACGAAATTACCCTGGCCGCCCTCGACGCCAGCGACCTGGTGGTGACCCTGGTCGGGCAAGACATCCCTTCCATCAAAGACGCGCGGGTCTTCTTGGATTGGATGCGTTCCCTGGATGTGCCCGACGAGCGGGTTTTCCTGGTAATGAATCGGTTTGACAAGCGGATTGGCATCACCCCCGAGCGCGTAGGGGAAAGCTTTCGGCACGACGTGGACGCTGTGGTGCCTGAAGACTTTCGGCATGTGCTTCCTGCCATCAACAAAGGGCGGCCGGTGCTGGAAATTAGCCGTAGCGCCCCCATCTCGCGCGGCATCATCAAAATGGCCGAATTGATCCGCCGCCGCCTGACCGAATTGGATACCGTCGAAGACGTCGGCTAATTTCGCAGACGCGTTGGTCGTTGTGGAGGTTTTTCTATGTCGCTTCTCAAGCGCATCGAACGGAGTGGTGAAACTTCCTCGGAAAGCAGCAAAAACAAAGGTTTGGGCTCGCTGCAATCGCGGCGCACAGCGCCCCCCAGCGTACAAACCGACCAAAGCACCTTGGCTGATTTGAAGGCTCGGGTCCAACAACGGCTGCTGGCCGAGTTGGACCCCGCGATGGACATCTCCCAAGCCTCGGAAGTGCGCCGCACCATTCGTAACCTTTTTGAGCAAATCTTACAAGAAGAAAACATCGTCCTCTCACGGCCCGAACGCCACCGGCTGTTTGAAGCCATCGCAGCCGAGATTTTGGGCTTTGGCCCCCTCCAACCTCTGTTGGAAGATGACAGCATCACCGAAATCATGGTGAATGGCCCCAAAAACATCTACGTGGAGCGGAACGGTAAACTTCAGCGGGTGCCCGTGACTTTCGAAGACGATGAGCACGTCATGCGCATCATTGACCGCATTGTAGCCCCTTTGGGACGCCGGGTGGATGAATCCAGCCCCTATGTGGACGCCCGCTTGCCTGATGGCTCGCGCGTGAATATCGTCATCCCGCCGATTTCCTTGGTGGGGCCGGTGGTCACCATCCGTAAATTCTTCAAAACCCCGCTGACCATCGAAGACCTCATCCGTTTTGGCTCCATCACCCCCGAAGCCGTCCAATTCTTAGAGGCCTGCGTCAAAGCCAAACTAAACATCGTCATTTCCGGTGGTACGGGTTCTGGTAAAACCACGCTGTTGAACATCCTCTCAAGTTTCATCCCCTCAGACGAGCGGATTATCACCGTCGAAAACGCCGCAGAATTGCAACTGCGCCAAGAGCACGTCGTGACCTTGGAATCGCGCCCGCCCAACATCGAAGGCCGGGGCGAAGTGACCATCCGGCAATTGGTCATCAACACCCTGCGTATGCGCCCAGACCGCATCATCGTGGGCGAGGTGCGCGGCGCCGAAGCCTTGGACATGCTTCAAGCCATGAACACCGGTCACGAAGGGTCCATGACCACAGTGCACTCGAACAGCCCACGAGACACCCTGGCCCGTTTGGAAACCATGACCCTCATGGCCGGGATGGATTTGCCCGTGCGCGCCATTCGCGAACAGATTGCCTCAGCCATTGACCTGATTGTGCATCAATCGCGGATGCGTGACGGCTCCCGTAAGGTGGTAGCCATCAGTGAAGTCTCGGGCATGGAAGGCGACGTCATCAGCATGACCGACCTGTTCGTCTTCCAACATGGTGGCTTCCGAGAAGGCAAAGTGCACGGCCGGTTGACGCCGACAGGCTTGCGCCCCAAATTCATGGACAAAATCGAAGCCGCAGGCATCCATTTGCCGGCTTCCATTTTTGGCATTGGGAGCAAGCGGCGCTAAGCAGGCGCGGCGCTTCAGGAGGACAGTATGGCCAACATCAATCCGATGTTGATTCTGGTCGTCGGCGGTGGTTTGGCGTTTCTGCTTTTGCTGGTGGGCGTCGTGCTCACGTATCGTTCCAGTCGCTCGCTGGTCGAAGAGCGCCTGGATAAATACCTTGGCGAAGAAACGCTCCAAGCCATCGAAGAAGAGCGCAAAAGCAAGCGCCGCGAGGGCTGGGTGGATAGCCGCCTGGCAAAGACCACCTGGTGGGACCGTATCTCCACCGACCTCGCCCGGGCTGATTTGCGCCTCAAACCGATGGAATACATCCTGGCCCGCATTGCCCTCACCATCATTGGCGCCATTGTAGGGTATGCCGTGGGCGGGGGAACCATGCTGTTTACCCTAACCGGGTTGGTGTTGGGCTATTTCGGCTTGGGAATGTTCGTGCGCTTTCGGCAGCGCCAGCGCCTCAATCGGTTCAATTCCCAACTTTCGGATATGCTGAACCTGATGGTCAATGGTCTGCGGGCGGGCTATTCGACTTTGCAGGCCCTGGAAGCCGTCAGCCGTGAACTTCCCCCGCCGATTTCGACGGAATTCCGCCGCGTCGTCCAAGAGGTGCAAATCGGCATCCCGCTGGATCAGGCCTTAGACAACCTCTTGCGGCGCATCCCCAGCGACGACTTAGACTTGGTCATCACGGCCATCAACATCCAACGGGAAGTCGGCGGTAACCTGGCCGACATCCTGGAGACCATTTCTTCTACCATTCGCGAACGGGTCCGCCTGAAGGGCGAGATTCGGGTGCTGACGTCGCAAGTGCGCTTCTCGGGCACGGCTTTGGCCATCATGCCTATCGTGCTCTTTTTCATCATCTACCGAATCAACCCAGACTACATGGGGCAGATGGTGCATCCTGACAATCCGGCTTTGAAGCCGGTCGGGTATTGTATTATTGCCACAGGCCTCATCCTGATTGCCATTGGTTACTTCGTGATGCAGAAAATTGCAGACATCGAGGTCTAAGGGAGCGGAAACATGGTTGTGGTGTGGTTGCTATTGGGGCTGCTTATCATAGGCGCCATTGCGCTGGCCATCATTGGCTTGCGCCAGGGCGAAAGTGAAGAAGACCCACTTCAAGAGCGCCTGGCCGAATACGTGGATAGCGGCCGTGAAATTCACTCGTTGGAAGAGGTGGAGCTGGAGCAACCCTTCACCCAGCGCGTCGTGCTACCGTTGGCGCGAGCATTGGGGAGTGTTGCTCTCAAATTTACCCCCCAGAGCGCCATTCAGGCTGCCCAACGCAACCTGGAATTAGCCGGCCGCCCTTCGGGTTTGGATGCGTCCACCTACGTGGCGCTACGTTTTGCGATGGCCGTGGTGTTGGGCTTTGGCACCTTCTTCTTGCTCCGCATTTCACCCAACCAATCTTTGCGGGCCAAATCGCTGCCTTTGTTGGTGGTCTTTGCCATTTTGGGCTATTTCTTGCCAGAACTGTGGTTGCGGAGCAAAATCTCCAAACGGCAGGAAGAAATTCTCAAAGCCATGCCCGATGCGTTAGACCTGCTGACCATTTGCGTGGGTGCAGGCCTGGGCTTTGATGCGGCGATGCACAAAGTCGTCGAAAAATGGGATAACGAATTAGCCTTTGAGTTTGGTCGTGTTTTGCGAGAGGTGCAGTTGGGCAAAACCCGTCGTGAGGCCCTGCGCGACATGGCCGACCGGGTTGGGCTGCCTGAGATGACCAGTTTCGTGGCCGCCATCATTCAAAGCGAGCAATTGGGTGTGAGTTTGGGCAAAGTGCTTCAAATTCAAGCCGAAAACATGCGTGTCAAACGCCGCCAGCGGGCTGAGGAAGCCGCGCAGCAGGCGCCGGTGAAGATGCTTTTCCCCCTGGTGTTTTTGGTCATGCCGGCCTTGTTCATCGTGCTCTTGGGGCCGGCCGCGATGATCGTGATTCAAATGTTTGTCGGTGGCAGTTTCTAAACCTCATCCCTGGGCTTATCGTGCGTATCGCTGGTTTTGGGCGGGGGTGGATTGGGTGTTCCCCCCGCGCTGTGTGGGGTGCGGAAAGCCCGGGGAGCGTTTTTGTGCCACATGTTTGGCCGCGGTTCAAAAGGTACCGCGGCCTTTGTGTTTGCGCTGTGGCATGCCGCTCAGGCATGAGGCGGAAGTTGACGCAGGCTTGTGCTTTCAATGTGGGCACGCGCCGCCGGCCTTTGCGCGTGCCCGGTCGTGGGCGGTGATGGCCGGGAGCGTGCGCGAGGCCATTCACCGTTTGAAATATCATCAAGATTGGGCGTTGGCCGACGTGTTGGCAGCCGAATTGTTGGCGCTGGTCGAAGCGCAAGGCTGGCAGGTGGATGCGGTGGTGCCAGTGCCGCTGGGCGAACGCCGTTTGCGCGAGCGGGGTTACAATCAGGCTGCTTTGTTGGCTTTCCCATTGGCTTTGGGTTTGGGGGTGGCTTATCGCCCGCGGTGGTTGCAGCGGGTGCGGGAAACGCGTTCCCAAGTAGGGTTGAGCGCGGCTGAGCGTCGGGCCAATGTCGAGGGGGCTTTTGGCGCCCTTCCCGACGTGGCGCGGGGGCTGACGGTGCTGTTGGTGGATGATGTCATGACGACCGGTGCCACCATGCACGCCGCGGCCCAGGCGCTGCGCGCGGCGGGCGCGCGGCGCGTGTATGCGGTGAGTGTGGCGCGGGCCGTGTTGCGCAAGATCAGCGGCTGGTCGGTTGCGAGCCTGAGCGGGCGGTGATTTCTTGCCCTTTGAGATAAAAACGGCGCAGCCAGCGGCGTATTTTGCGGGTGCGGTAGCCCCACGAGCGGGTCCAGATTTGCTCGCGGCGGGCATCGGCCAACGTCTCAAAGCGCCACAGCAACACCCTTTGGAAGTCGCCTTGCTGGAGGGCCTTTTGAACGGCTTCTTCGTGTAGCCACGCGGTCTCCGCTGTGAAGCGGCGGATCCACGCTTGAGATTGGGCATCGGCCAATTTTTTCAGCCGCGGCTGGGGGCGTTCGGGTGGGGTGAGTTCCAGATAGGCGTACACCTGCAGCATGGTTTCGACGTAGTTTTCGGCCAGGTCTTCGTACCACACTTCCAGGTAGGTGAGGTGATGGCGGTGTAGGAAATCCATCCACAGCGTATCAGCCACGATGAGTTCGTCGAGGCAGGCTTCGATGAAGGGCTGATGGTAGATGGGCGGCGCGGTATAGCGATAAAGGTTGAGGCGTTGGTGTTTGGGCACTTGCCAGACGCCGGTTTGAATGCCTTTGGCGTAGGAAACGGCCTGGGCGATTTTATCGCGCCGCCGCAACGCGATGAGCCGTGCCTGGGGGAAAAAGACGTCGAGCACTTCGGCATCGTTGAGGCTGCGCGCGGCCTCGCCAATGAGCGCGCGGCCCTTGGCCAGGAAGGCGCGAAACTGATACCAACTGATTTTCAGGCCATAGATGTCGTTGACCGTGCCGTAGGTCAAAGCCAAGCGGAGGTGCTGATAAAAATTGTCGGTTTCCCACCCATAGAGGCGTTTGGTGGTTTTGGGGTTGCGGTAGAAGGTTTCAGCGGGGTTCCCAAAGCCAAATCTACGTAAATCAGCGCATAGCAGATTGCTTCCGCTACGCGGGGTCATGAGTACGATGTAATATTTTTGGGCTTTTGGAAGAGGGCCCAACCGGTGTTCGAGGTCACGCCGAATTGCTGAGGTCTTGCCGGAGTCGGATGCAGGCAATGGGGCTTCCATGATGCTCCTCGCCGTCATGTTGGTTGTGTTGCTGGGCAAGGCGCGAGTGGACGGTTGGGCAAGGCGTTGGAAAGGCGAAGGGGGGAGGTTGGTGGGGTGAAGTCAGGTTAGGGGGCGTCCTCCTTTCGTTTGTGGCGGAGAAAGAGCAAAGTTGTCAGCCCCCCCAGCAGCAAGAGCGTGCCGCTGAGGCCGCCAAAGAGGATCCAGGCTTGGTTCCAGGTGCGCGCCTGGGGCACGATGGGGGGGCGTGGGGTTCGCAATTGCTCGCCAAAGCGCGAGACGAATTGCGCATCGGCCTCGACTGGCACCAGCGAGGCGCGCAATTGGGCTTCTAAATCGGCCAGTTCTTCGGGGGGAAGGGTCTTACCCCAGCGAGGCATGGCTTCCCTCCACGGGGTAGGCTACCAACCCCACCGTGCCCGGCCCCAAATGGACCGTCACCGCGGTGGAGAGGGTGGTGGTAATCAGGGTGCGCACGTTGAGCGCTTCTTGGGCGCTGGCGGCCAATTGTTGGGCTGCTTGGGGCGCTCGGGCATGCACAACCGCAACGTCGGTCAGGCGTTGCCCCATCTCTTCTTTCATCCGTTGAACGACGTGGGCCAACGCGCGCGCTCGGGTGCGCACTTTGCCTTTGGCGATGAGGGCGCCGTCTTCCAGCTCGATGATGGGTTTGAGGCGCAACGCGGAGGCCAGCAGGGCTTGGGTGGCTTTGACCCGGCCGCTTAGGCGGGCGTATTCCAGGGTGTCCATGCTCAGGATGATGCGCAGGCGCTCGCGCATGGTTTCCAGCCGCTGGAGAATTTCTTCGGGGGTTCGGCCTTGGCGGTCCATTTCGCGCGCTTCTTTGCACATGAAAGCCAGCGCGGCGGCACCGGCTTTGCTGTCGAAGGGCAGGACGCGGATTTTTCCTCGCAGTTTGCGGGCGGCAATGACGGCAGATTCGAACGTCCCCGAGAGTTTGCTGCTCACATGGATGGAAAGCACGGTGTCGCCAGGTTGGGCAATGCGCGTGTAGGTGTCTTCCAGTTGTTGTGGCGAGGCCTGCGACGTTTTGGGAATGACCTGCTCTTCGGCGATGCGGCGATAGAATTCATCTTCGCTGAGGTCCACGCCTTGGAGGTAGGTTTTTTCGCCAAAATGGATGCGGAAGGGCACGATATGCACTTGGTAGGTTTCTACCCAGCCTGGGGGGAAGTCGGCTGTGCCGTCGGTGACAATGTGGAGCATTGCGGTCAATCCTCTTCTTGTTGGGCTTTGAGTTCGGCTCGGAGGGCTAACAGCGTGCGGTGGTAAAGGCTTTTGATGGCGCCTTCGCTACGCCCTAAAATCTGCCCAATTTCCGCGTTGGAGAGGCGTTCGACGAACTTTAGAATCAAAAGCTCTTGCCGTTCAGGCGGCAAACGGCGGATGGCGTTGAGCAGGCGTTCCTCTTCTTCCAGTCGAATGAGGTGGTGCTCGGGGTGAGGCTCAGAAGCCACGGGCAGGTTCCAGCCGGAATCTTCTAACGCGATTTCTTTGCGGCGGCCTTGGTCGCGGTGCCAATTGGCCACTAAGTTATGGGCAATGCGATATAAGTAGGCCGAGAAAGGCAGCCCGCGTTCTTCGTAGCGGTGGATGTGCTGCATGGCCCGATAGAAAACCCTGGCGGTGAGGTCTTCGGCTTCTTGCGCGTGCCCCACGCGGTAGTAAATGTAACTGTAGATGCGTTGGACATAGCGCTGGTAGAGCAGGCCAAAGGCTTCTTTATCGCCTGCTCGGGCCCGTGCCAGGGCTTCCGCATCGGAAAGTTCGGCCATGTGCGAGTCGTCCATTAAAACCCGTCCTGTGGCAAAAAGTTACAGTTTTCGTGGGAAGCGCGCTCAAGGCCACACTTGGCGCACCAAAGCCGGCAGGATTTCGCCTGCGGGGCCTCGCAGGGTGAGGTCGGCAACATCTGAGAGGGGTGTGGCTTGGGGGTTGATTTCAATGACGAGCGCGCCTTGCTCTCGGGCGATGTCTGGCAGGGCCGCGGCGGGGTAAACCACGCCCGAGGTGCCAATCACCAGCATGGCATCGCAGGTCTGGCTGGCCTCCAGGGCTTGTTGGAAGACGTCATGGGGGAGGTTTTCGCCAAAGAGGACCACGTCAGGCCGTAAAACGCTGCCGCAAATGGGGCATTTGGGCGCTTCGCCCTCGGCCACGGGTTCCCAGTGGCTGACGGGGTGCCGGTGCGCCACGCACACGGTGCGCATGATGTTGCCGTGGAGTTCCAAAACATGCTGCGACCCGGCTTGCTGATGGAGCCCATCCACGTTTTGCGTGATGAGGGTAAACCGGGGCACCAGGCGTTCCATTTTGGCCAGGGCGATGTGCCCGGGGTTGGGGCGGGCCTGTGCAACCTTTTGACGCCGCCACGCATACCACGCCCAAACCAGCCCTGGGTTGTTGGCCAGGGCTTCGGGCGAGGCCAGCGCTCGCGGATCATAGCGCGCCCAAAGCCCGGTTTGGGCGTCTCGAAAGGTGGGAATGCCGCTTTCGGCTGAAATGCCGGCGCCCGTCAGCACAGCAACATGCTGGGCCTTGCGGAGCCAGCGGACGACCTCGGCAGGGAGAAGGGGGCGCTCGGTTGTCATGTCGTATCCTGATGGGGTTGAGGGCTTTCTACAACCTCGGCGTTCGTTGTCAACTATTCTACCGCGTTATGATACACTTAACCCACACAATTTTCTTGGAGGACGACCATGCGCATCATTTTGGACGCAATGGGAAGCGATCATCATCCCGACCCTGAGGTGCAAGCCGCGGTGGAAGCCGCGCGCTTGTTTGGCGATGAGATCATTTTGGTGGGAAAGGAAGAGGTCTTGCGCCCCAAATTAGCTGCTTTGCATGCCGAATCTTTACCTGTGCGGGTGGTGCATGCGCCCGAAGTGTTGGAAATGACCGACAAACCCGCGCGTTCGGCCCGCCGCAAGGCGCAAAATTCGATGGCCGTGGGGATGGATTTGCTCAAAGCCGGCGAGGGCGATGCGTTTGTGACCGCCGGCAACACAGGGGGCGCGATGGCCAATGCGCTGTTCCGTTTGGGGCGCATTCGGGGCGTGAAGCGCCCGGCGTTGGCAACCCGTTTCCCGACCCGCAAGGGGTATTGTGTGGTCTTGGATATTGGCGCGAACGCCGAATGCAAACCCGAATATTTGCTCCAGTTTGGTGTGATGGGTTCGGTCTATGCTGAGCAAGTGTTGGGCGTGGCAAATCCGCGGGTGGGGTTGCTTTCTAACGGCGAGGAAGCCGGCAAGGGCAACGATTTGGTCAAGGCGACCTATCCGCTTTTAGAGGCCAGCGGGCTCAATTTCATCGGCAATGTGGAAGGCAAGGAACTGTTTGGGGGCGAGGTTGATGTGGTGGTGACCGACGGCTTTACAGGCAATGTGTTGCTCAAAGCCTCAGAGGCCGTGACCAAACTCATTGTAGATACCCTCAAGACCCAATTGATGGCTTCGACCCGCACCAAGTTGGGGGCTTTGTTGGCCAAGCCGGCCTTCGACGCCCTCAAGGGGATGTTGGACCCCAGCGAGATTGGGGCTGCCCCGTTGTTAGGAATTGACGGCCTGGTGTTTGTGGGCCACGGCCGCTCGGATGCGCGCGCGTTGGTGAGCGCAATTCGGGCGGCGCGGCAGGCTGTGGAAAACGATCTCTTGGGCAAGTTGGGCACGGCGATTGCCGAGCGCCTGGCGACACCGCCCGAGCAGGCATGAGAGGAGCCGAGTATGCGAGTTGTTACCAATGAGAAATTCATCGCCCGCAACGCCAAAATCGGGCGCTACGCCGGTTTGGCCGCGATTGTGGTGTTGGGCGCGGGGGTGTATTTGACCTTCGCTCACCCTGAGATGGTCGGCCCGACGTTTGTGTTGTTGATTGTGGGCTTCGTGCTTTCGCAAGTGGGCATTTACTTTTCCAACCGCTGGGCCCGCCCCCCGCGTCTGGATACCCAAATCACCAAAGCCTTGAAGGGCTTGGGCCGCGATTACACGTTGTATCATTACAGCACGCCGGCTTCGCATTTGTTGGTGGGGCCAGGCGGGGTTTTTGTGATTGTGGTGCGCTTCCAGCGTGGGCGCATTACGTATCGGAAAGGGAAATGGCGTCAACACGGGGGCTTGTTGTTGTGGTATTGGCGCATCTTCGCTCAGGAAGGCATCGGCCGGCCCGATTTGGAAATCAAAGCCGAGGTTGAGGCCGTGGAGAAACTGCTGAAGGAAAATCTCCCCGCGGAAGATTACGCGGCGCTCCAGCCGGTGCAGGCGGTTTTGGTCTTTACCGACCCGCGGGCTGAGATTGGCGACGTCTCCGAGGCGCCGGTGCCTACCGTGAAAATCGAAGACCTCAAGGAAACCATCAAGAAACTGGCCAAAGGAAAACGCCTCACGGGCGAACAGCTCAAGCGCATTCGCCGCGCATTGGGCGACGACCCTAAACGCAACAAGGGCAAAGAGGCGGCCGAAAGCGAGCAAGCCCCGCCCAAGAATCAGGGCAAAAACAAAGCCAAAGATTGAGCAGATTCCGCAAAACGGCCAAAAGGCAAACAGGGCGCTAAGCAAGCGCCCTGTTTGCTTGGATAGAGCAACAGCGTGAAGTTTTACCCGTTGAGGAATTTCTCCAGGGCCTCACGGCTGATGCGATAAGCCCGTCCGATTTTGCGCGCGGGCAAGTCGCCGGCTTCGATGGCGGCCAAGACGTCTTCTTCCGATACCCGCAACACCTGGGCTGCCTCGGCCGGGGTCATCACCGGCGGAAGGGCGTTGCTCGCCTCGGCATTCTGGGCTGGTTGTTGGGGGGTGGTTGTTTGCGGTTGGGTCATGCCCCCCATGGTTTGGGAAATCATGTTGCCGATGCCCATGCCGGCTCCAATGCCTGCGGTGAGCCCCGCACCACCGCTGGGGTTTTGCGCGGCGTCACGCATGGCGTCTGCGGCTTGCAGTTGCGCATAAACTTGCGGGTCCAGCAGCCCGCGCGAGCGCAGTTCCTCGGCGGTGTTTTCCGAGGGCGTCATGCTGGCGATGACGAAACTTTTGAGCTCCAGGCCAATGGCCTCGAATTCGGCCGCGGCTTTGGCGCGCACGCCCGCGCTGATTTCGTCCAGCCAGCCTAAGATGTCTTGCACGGTTTGATACTTCCCCTTCATTTCGCCGAGCATGTCGGTCAGGCTGCGCAGCAAGCGGCTGCGGAGGTCGTTTTCAATGTCCGACATCAAATAAATGCCGCGCGTGCCGACGATTTGCGTGACGAACTGTTGGGGGTTTTTGACTTGATAGGAATAGGTGCCAAACCCTTTGAGAAGCAACCAACCCAAGCCAACGCCGGGGGTTTGTACGGGAATGGGTTGCGGCGTGCCCCATTTGCGGTCGCGGAATTCCCGCATGGAGACGAAATACACCTCGGCCGTGAAGGGCGAGCGGTCGTTGAAGGCTTTGCCGAGGAAGTTGATTAGCAAGGGGATGTTGGCCGTGGTGATGGTGTGGCGCCCTGGCCCGAAGACATCCAGGGCTTTGCCGTCGCGGAAGAAGACCGCGGCTTGGGCTTCGCGAACGATGACCTGAGAGCCTATTCGGAAATCGCCCGGCCCGGTTTCGGGGAACCGATGCACAATTTCATTGGGCATCTCGTCAGGCCATTCGATGACGTCAAAAATTCGTCGTGCCATAGTTTTGTCTCCTCAAAAAGTTAAGCGTGTTGGGAAGGGGTCATTCGGCCAACAAGACTTCTTCGCGGCGGTTGAAAACTTCGATGGCTTGCCGAGCCAGAGTGAGCATGCCGCGTAGGGCGGCGGGGAAGTCTTCTGTTCCGATGGCTTGCTCCAGGCGGTCAACGCTTTGGCGGATTTGCTCGGTCAGGGCTAAGAGCTGGCCGTCGAAGGCATAGAGTGCGGCGAGGGCTTCTTCGTCCACTTTGAGGGCATCGAAGAAGCCGGCATAGCCATAAGAGGCCGTGCGTACTTGGTCGGAAAACGTGCGCAGTCGGATGGCAATGGCTTCGAGGTCGTCCAGATATTGGAATTCTCCCGCGGCAACCAGTTCGCGTTGGAGTTCGGTGAGGCGTCGCCATTGCTCATCCACCCGCTGGGCTACGGTGAGCCGAAGGAGTTTGTCGGCGTCTCGGCGGTGTTCCTTGGCGCGGTAGCCTTGGAAGCCCGGAATTTGGCGGAGTAGTTTTTCTGCTGCGTTTTCGTTATCTTGAATTTGTTGGTTGTAATCTGGGGTTTTGTTCATTTTTTGCCTTATCATTCAAGGGAATTACACGGTTAAGGTCGCTAATAGGATAGCATAGAATGAGTAAGCGCGCAACCACCAACGCATGTTTTTGTGGATTTTTTGTCGGGTTGGGTGTTTGGGGGGCTGGGTTAAACCCCTACCGCCCCAGGCGGGGCGGTAGGGGTTTAGGGAGGGAGATTGGGGAGGAGAGACTGGAGAGTGGCTGTGAGCCGCTTCTCCTATTTCAACATTTCAATCACAGTGGTGGTGTAGAAAAAGCGGGGGTCAAAGTCAGCGTAAACGTTGGTGCCACTGTGGAAGAGGATGGTGCCGCCCACAACCTGCGCGGGCACGTCGTCATAGGCGTAGAGGTCGTTGGCGGGGTTGCTGTCGTGGGTATGGCAGGCGATGGTGATGTCGCTGCTGCTCCCGCCGTGGTAGTCCACCGTGGCGTAGGGAGCCAAGATGGTGCCCACGACCCAGTTGTTGGATGCACCGTGGAAGTTGACGTAGCCAGAGGAGTTGACCATGTAGATGGCCAAGCCGGCAAAGCCGTCGGGGTCGTCGCTGGGGGGTGCGCAGATTTGGACCGAGGTGCTATCGTTCCAGTCCAATTGGCCGTTGGTGAGGTAGAAGAGGGTGTCGTCCACGGTCATGGTGGCGCCGTAGCGGATGACGACGTTGGCGTCGCCCGAGGAATAGACCCGAAGCCGATCGGCCGAGAAGCTATCTTTGAATGCGACGGTGCCGGTGCGGTTGTAGATCACCAGGGAATCCGCGGTGCTGCTTTCGATGGTGATGTCGCCAGGGGCGGTGGGGTCTGCGATGATGGTGACGTGGCCGGTCATGGTGACGTCGCGCAGCCAGACTTCGCCGCTGGAGACGCAATACACGCCGCTGGAGAGGGTGCCGCCCGATTTCATCACGAGGCTATCCACGGTGGTGGTGCAGGGCGGCGGGGTGGGAATGGGCGGAATCAGTTTGTGGAATTTGGTTACCAGCTCGGGCACGTCAATGGGCTGGGCGTTTTCGATGCACCAGTCGCATGCGGGGTAGGGCTTGAGGTCAATGGTGCCCACGGCTCGGACAGCGCTGCCGGAGTCCAGGTTGACCACAACGCTGGCGCCGCTGGCGACGCTGGGGTCGTTGTTGCTATTGCTAAACATGCCGCCGCCGGTGAGGTTGACGGTTGCGCCGTTGTTGACCATGATGCCGCCCTCGCCGGTCCAGGGGCTGCCTGTGGGGTTGAGGCTGACGAAGATGTCGTGCCCGACCAGCGATTCTTGGCGCGCGCGGGCCACGGCTTCGACTTTGGTTTCCAGGGTGTCGCTAAAGATGAGTTGGGCAAATGCGGTTTGGCGTTGGGTGGTAATGGCGACGCGGATGTGTTCTTCCTCGGCGCCGACACATACCGAAGCGCAGACGCCGCCATCGGCTTGTTCGCAGGTGACGTTGATCACGTCGCCCGCGTCGGCGCTAAAGCCGTTTTGCTCCGCGACTTCCCAGGCTACGCTTTGCCAGTCGGTGCGGCAGCTCACTTTGGCGTAGGCTGCGGCCAAAGCGGCCGAATCGGCCGCGGCTTGGGCTCGGCGGCGGGCGCTGAGGATCATGCCGCCATCAATGCTCAGGGCAACGAAGCCCAAGAAGGCAACAAAGCCCAAGGCCAGGAGCACAAGCACCTGCCCCCGGGCGCGGGGTTGGGGTTTGTTTCGGGGTGGCAATGGCATGGCTGACCTCCTCATTTGGCAACGGTCACAGACGGCTGGGGCGAGCCGTTGTCATAAAATCTCAGGAACAAGCGAAAAGGCCCCGCTGTGGGGGCGCAACTTCTGTAGGGTAAACGAAGGGGCGGGGGGATTGTTACATTGCAAAAGGCGTAAAATGCGTTTTGTTTTGATATGGCGATAGGAGTTTTTTCCTATTACGTGAAAAAAGCCCGATGGACGAAAGTCCATCGGGCTGGCGGAGGGAGGGAAGTCCTTATGGCCCGTTGCCATTCCCTTTTTCGCCTTGCCATTGCCATTGGTAGCTTTGCCCTGTGGCTGTGGTGAGGGGTGTTTCTGTGGGGGTGACGGTTTCGGTGGCTGTTGCTGTCACGGTTGGGGTGATGGTGCCCGTTGGTGAGGGTGTGGGGGTGGCGGTCACCGTGGCTGAAGCGGCGGGCGGGCGGTGGGCGGGCGGCCGCCCGTGGCCACGGAAGAACGCCGCGGCTTGTTCGGCCACTTCTTCGCCGGCCTGGGCGGCCTGGCGCTCTTGCGGCGGAAGGTGGTAGCGCAAGCGTTCAAGCATTTGGGCTTGGGTTTGGGCTTGAGAGGCTAAGGTTTGGGCTTCTTCAGGGGGCAGGGAGGTTTTTTGAGCCCATTGCAGCGCGTTTTGCACATGGCGCTGATATACGGTGAGGGTTTGGGCTGCTAATTTGGTTTTGCCCTGTTTGAGGAGGGCTTCGCTTTCTTCCAAGCGGCGTTGTGCAAAGGTGATTTCCAGTGCTGCCCGCGAGGCAGGGTCGGGGCTGAGGTAATATTGGGTGTCTTCCAAGAGGCGCTTGATGGGGTAGCGCCAATCGCCTGGAAGGGCGTGTTGTGCTGAAACCGCGGTCCACGTGCCGCCCAGCAGCACCAAGGCTGCCAGCATTGCGGCCACGGCAAATTGCCAGGCCCGTTGCCATTGAGGCCATGCCCACCCGCGGCGAGGCCGTGGGCGTTGAGCCGCGGGCGCTTGCCGCGGCTGCAGATGAGGTTGGACGCGTTCCCAATGCGGCTGCCATGAAGACGCGGCTTGATCCAGCGCCGGCTCCTGACGATAGAGCCACGCCGCGGCTTCAGCCTCTGGGCGAATGCGCTCGGCTTCTTGCGGCGGTAGTTCGCTCAGGGCTTCTTCCAGGCTTTTGCCTTGTTCTAAGGCGCGAAGTACGCGTTCCAGGGCGTCCATAATGACCTCGTATTAGGATAACGCACCCAGGCCAAAGGCGTTACACTTCTTGTGACTGTTGCGCAATTTGCTTGCGGAGGGCCTGGAGGGCTCGATGTTGGAGGACACGAACCGCGCCTTCGCTTCGTTCCATGACCTGGGCAATTTGGGCAGGGCTATAGTCGTAGAAGAAGCGGAGAATGAGCACGGTGCGATAATCGGGTTTGAGTTTTTGCAGGGCTCGGTGGAGATCGGCGAGGTTTTCCTGCTGGATGGCGTTTTCTTCAGGGGAGATGCGTTTTTCTTGTCTTGGGCGGTCGTCTAAAGGCAGGAAGCGGCTTTCTTGGCGTTGGCGGTCAATGAGCAGGTTGCGTGCAATGCGGAAGAGGTAGCCTTCGAATCGGTCGCGCTCTTGATAGCCATCAAGGTGTTGCCAAAGGCGAATGAAGGTTTCGTTGACCAAGTCATCGGCCATGTCCGCGTCGGCACCATAGGCCAAGAAGAAGCGATAAAGCCGAGCACCATACCGCTCGTATAGTGCGCGAAAGGCGGTTTGATCGCCTCGTTTGGCCAATCGAATGAGTTTCGAAATGGGGGTGTCGTTGGCGATGGTCATGTTTGCGCCGTCACGCGAAAGGTCGAGGGCCTGCCTTTATTGTAACAGGAAGTCACGCAAAAGCAGCAAAGCAGCCGCAAAGTGGTTGGGAAGGCGAGTTTCTGCGCGGCTTTGGGGGGCAGGCAAGGGCCTGGTGGGGAAAGCGCGCCGTTGGGGATGCTGGCGCGGTGAGCGGCCGCGCAGGGGGCGCCCCACGCGCGTGGGCTGCTGGGGGCGCGGTTGCGGCGTTCCTGGGTCGGGCAAGGGGAAGGGGACAGCCGCGCATCGCGGCTGGTTAGCAAGCGTGTTTTCTGCAGCGTTTCACGGAATCCGTCAAAGGGCCTCTCGGCGTGTTCCTGATGTTGTGTTTTCCCGGCCTGCGGAACGCTGTTTGAAGGGGCGCTGCTCCCTTTTCGGAAACCAGGCAGAGAGGCCCTTCGAGGGACAAGAAGGCCCCCGGGGCGCAACTTGCGTCCGCCCCGGGGCGCGTGGGGGTGAGGGGTAGAGGTTGACGCGAGGGGTTAGTAGGGCGATTCCAGCGCGTCGACGGGGCAGCGTGAGAGACACACGCCGCATTTGAAGCAGTTGTCTTCCACGATGGCGATTTTTTTGTTTTCGTCCAAGTAGAGCGCGTCATACACGCAGCTGAGCACGCAGAAGTTGCAGCCGGTGCATTTTTCGGGGATGAGAATGGGCGGGGCTTCCATGGTGGGGATTTGCTGCCGCAGGGTCAACCCTTGGATGGAAGCCACCGAGGGGTAGCCGTTTTTGTCCAGCCATTTGTTGAGTTGTTTGGCGATTTTGCCAAAGATGCCCGGGCCGCGCGTGATGGCCGCGGTGCAGACGCCCACTGCGCTGGCGCCAGCCATG
The DNA here is from genome assembly GCA_964386185.1 of uncultured Anaerolineaceae bacterium. GTDB lineage: Bacteria > Chloroflexota > Anaerolineae > Anaerolineales > DRMV01 > DRMV01. The sequence continues at coordinate 17,030 of CAYLRJ010000051.1, read as the reverse complement.
AGGTATTCCACCACGTCGGTGCCTTTGCTGATGCCGCCCACCCCAATGATGGGGACATCAACCACGCGGGCAATATCATACACCATTCGGAGGGCAATGGGTTTGAGGGCAGGGCCCGACATCCACCCGTGGCCGTCTTTGCCGCCCATCACGGGGCGCCCGCCGCGTTCGATGTCAATGCCGAAGGCCGGCCCAAACGAGTTGGTGGCCACGATGCCGTCTACACCGGCTTCTACGGCTGCAATGGCAGCGTCTTGCGGTTCGCGGAAGGGGCTCATTTTGACAAAGACGGGTACATCCAGGGCTTCTTTGGCCGCTCGGATGGCATCTTGCATGGGCCGGGGGTCGTCTTCGATGTAGTGGGTGCTGAGTTCGACGGCGTCGGCAAATGGCGCGACTTTGGGGGCCAGTTGGGCAATTTCTTCCGCGGTGTAGCCCATGCTGATGATGACAGGGATGCCCGCTTCGTCGGCCAGGCGACGAATTTCGGGAAATTCTACTTCCAGCCAGTGCTCGGGTGGCAGTTCGGACCATAGTTCGGTGTTGAGGAAGTAGTTTTTGAAATCCCACATGTTGGGGACGGGCACGTTTGCGGCCGTGGTGGAGATGGTCTTGGTCACCAGGGCCGACGCGCCCCCTTCGATGCACGCTTTGGCCATTTTGGCGTCGCGCACCGGAGGGCCAGCCGCAGGCATCACAGGATGCGCCAACTCGAAGCCGAGCAAACGGGTTGTCAGATCTGCCATGAGAGCCTCCAGAAGGTCAAGGAGTGGGTTGTGCCGTGGGGACCGGCGTGCTTTCAACGAAGATGACTTCGTGAAAGCCTAAATCTCGCAGCAGGATGGTCAGGTAGGCTTCTGCATTGCGCTGGGCCACGTCTAAAATGCCATCTTCCAGGGCTGCTTGAAGGATTTCTTGCTCAGCCACCTGCCGGGCTGCGGTTTCCAGTTGGATATCGCCGTGGGTCAGTAGGCCCGTTTCGCGGTCGTACACGTAGGATTTTTGGTTGTCAAGGGTGGCGATGAAAATTTCGGGCGGGGGGAGGCGCATGTAAAGCACGCCGTTTTCGGCCCAGAGGTCTTGCGGTTGGAGTTTGGCCAAATCAACGCCTGCGATCACGATGCCGTGGGCGACAAAGAGCAGGCGGTCGCCAAAGAGGAAGCGCAGGCTGTTGGGGCCTTCTTCCGCGGTGACGACTTTTTCGACGGTGTATTGCACGGTTTCCAGCCGGGCCAGGCTGCGCACGCTGTGGATGATGGTGACCGGGTCGGGCATGATGGTCGGTGTGGGATGGAGCGCTTCGGCGACCTGGGTGCTCAAGGCATCCACGGGCTGGAGGGCTTGGGCGACCTGGGTGCCCAGGCTGTTGACGGGCTGGGCGATGCTGTTGGCCGTTTGTTGCACGGCCAGGACGGTGCTGTAGGCCAGCCATCCTAAAATGGCCAAGGCTGCCAAGCCGATGAGCCATCCGAGGCACGAGCCTCGATTGTTGGTTTCCATTTGCGTTCCTACCTTTGGTTTACCTTTGGTTGGTGAGGTGCCAGAGCCCCCGTGAGGCCAGGGGCGGCACAAATCCACGGTTTTGTGGTAGGATGAATTATACTATACAGCGGAACCCCTCACCATCTTCCGCGGCCGGCTTGGCGTGCGCCCGCGGTGGCTTTGAGGCTTTTATGCACGTCGGTATTTTGACGCTTTGGCTTCACCTTCCGGGGTGTGCTTCGCTCAAAGAGAAGCGACGCCGCCTCAAGCCTTTGTTGCACCGCCTGCACCGGGAGTTCAACGTCTCGGTGGCCGAGGTGGGGGCGCAAGATGCGTGGCAGGAAGCCGTGATCGCGTGCGTGTGGGTCAGCAACGATGCTGTTTATACCCAGCAGGCCCTGCAAAGGGTGCGTGGCTGGGTCGAAACCCACTGGGGGGATGGGTGGATTGCCCAAGAGCGCCTCGAACTTTGTTGAACCCTTGACGAGCAGGAGGAAGTTATGGATTTGGAACTCAAAGGCAAAAAGGCCTTGGTGGCCGGCGCAAGTCGTGGGCTTGGTTTTGCAGTCGCGTTGGCTTTGGCCCAGGAAGGCTGCTCGGTGGCCATCAATGGGCGAGATTACAACCGCTTGGAAGAGGCCGCCGAGCGCATCCGCGAGGCTGTTGATAACCGAGTGGCGGTGATTCCGGTGGCTGGCGACTTGGCCGCGCCGGATATGCCGGCGTTGGTGGTGCGAAAGGCCGCCGAGGCCCTCAAAGGACTGGATTTGCTGGTCACCAACACCGGCGGACCGCCCGCAGGTAACTTCAAGGTGTTGACCGACGCCCAATGGGAAGATGCCGTGAGCACGTTGCTCATGGCGCATGTCCGTCTCATTCGCGCGGCGTTGCCTTTTTTGGAGCAGTCGGCCACGCCCAGCATCTTGGCGATTACGTCTTACTCGGTCAAGCAACCCATCCCTGGTTTGGTCCTTTCCAACAGCGTGCGGGCGGCAACGGCCAATTTGGTCAAAACTTTGGCTTTGGAGTTGGGCGCGAGTGGCATTCGGGTCAATGCCATTTTGCCCGGTTGGACCAAGACCGAGCGCGTCACAGCGTTGATGGAAAGCCGAGCCAAGGCCAATCACACCACCATCAACGATGAAATCAAAAAGCAAACCCGAGAGATTGCTCTGGGGCGCATGGCCGAGCCCGAAGAATTTGCCAAGCCAGCGGTGTTTTTGCTTTCTCCTGCCGCGTCTTATGTGACGGGCGCCCTGTTTACCGTGGATGGCGGGGCTTACAAAGGTGTGTGTTGAACCCGCGGCGAGCCCGCCAAGCAAGCCTGCGGCGCGGGCGTGGGAATTTTGCACGCTTTGGACAAAAGCCCGCTTTTATGGCATAATCTCCCTATTCCTTGTTGTTTTCAGGAGGTCGCATGGCCGCGAAACGAAACAAACGAGCCCAAATTCGCGAGCAACGCTTGGCTCGCCAACGCCGTGAGCGCATCATCGTCATGGCGGTCATCGCGGGCGTGATTTTGATGGTCGGTGGGTTGTGGGTGTTGGCTTCTGCGCCTTCACCGCAGGCGACCCCTGCTGCCCCTAATACGGTCAACGACATCGTGCCCATTACGCCCATCCCTCGCCCCGACGTGGATATGAACGCCGCGGGCGATCCCAATGCGCCAGTGACCATTATCGAATATTCCGATTTCCAATGCCCTTTTTGCGGGCGCTTTGCGCGTGAAGTGGAGCCGCTCATCATCAAGAACTACGTGGATACGGGCAAGGTGCGTTTCATCTATCGGACGTTTGGCGATAGGATTGGCCCTGAGTCGCTCTTGAGCGCGGAAGCGGCTTATTGCGCTGGCGACCAAGGGAAGTTTTGGGATTTCCACGACATTCTTTTCGAAAATCAACATGGCGAAAACCAGGGCGCGTTTACGCGTGAGCGCATTGAGGCGATGGCCAAGCTTTTGGGGCTCAACATGGATGAGTTCCGGCAATGTTTAGATAGCCACAAATATCAAAAACAGGCCATGCAAGACCTGGCCGATGGGCAGGCGGCTGGCGTCAAGGGCACGCCCTCGTTCATCATCATTGCCCCCGATGGCAGCCAAGAATTAGTCGTGGGGGCGTTGCCTTACGACCAGTTCAAAGCGCATATTGATGCTGCCTTGGCCAAGCAGCCGAAATAAAGCGGCCGGCAGCAGCGGTTTAAAAAATTAAAGCCCAAGGGCGCAGCAATTTGCTGCGCCCTTGGACGTCGCGGCTCCTTTGCAATGAGCATGAAAGAAAGTTGTGGGGAAAACGTTTTTGGTTTACGGCGGTAGGGTATGGCGATGGGTTGACGAAGGTCACGGACTGTGGGTTATAGGCTGTGGGCTGTGGTGTGAGCGCGATGTTAGGTTGTGAAAATACAGAGGTTTCGATGGACCGCGTCGTAAATCCAGGAGCCGCTGACACAAACGCATAGCACCCCATCTCTATGCAATTGTGAATAAAAGCTTTCAAGTAGGCGCCCGAGGTTGCGGCTGAATATCCCAGCCAGGCGGCCAGGGGTCAATGACGCCGAAGTAAATGGGCGGGCGTTGAGGCTGGGGGTAAGGCGCTCGCTTGGGCGTGGTTCGGCGCCGGGAAGCAGCGCGGTCTCGGGAGGTCGCTGCATGGGTCTGCCCGCCCTTGAGCACCTGCATGAAGACGGCCACGATGTGAGGGTCTAAAGCCACGCCGGCTTGGCGTTGCAAATAGCGTTTGACCTCGCGGGGCGCCATCGGCGTGCGGTAAGGGCGTTGGGAAGTCAGCGCATCCCATGTGTCTACAACGCCTAAGATGCGGGCCAAAAGCGGAATGGCTTTGCCGGCCAAGCCTTGCGGGTAGCCTTGGCCATCCCAGCGCTCATGATGGTGGAGCACGGCTTGGCAGGTTTCCTTAGGCAAGCCTGGCACAGCCCGCACGATTTCGTAACCCCAAATGGGGTGTTGGCGCATGATTTGCCATTCGTTTTCGTTGAGCGCGCCGTTTTTGTGGAGGATGCGGTTGGGAATTCGCACTTTGCCCAGGTCGTGTAAGAGGGCTGCCCAGCGCAGATGCCGCAAGGTGGTTTCGTCTAAGCCGAGGGCAGCGCCCAGGGCCACCGCCCATTCGGCAACGCGGACACTGTGGGCGTAGGTCTCTGGATCGCGCAGGCGCAACATCTGGCACCACGCCCGCAGCGCTGCATCCATTTGCCCGATTTGTCCGCAGAGCGCCGCTGTTTGCGCGGCCTGGGGCCGCGGGCGGGAAAAGCAGCGCCGCCCCCACGGCCACCCTTGGCCTTGCGCCCCGCGGGCTTGCCGCAGCGCACCCCTTAGGCTCGAAAGGCCAAGCCTCACAGACCGTACCCAGGGGGGTGTTTTCTGAAAAGCGGCGGACATTGTGCGAACTCCCGATTGCCTTTGCCAAGGCTTTGTTTTGCTCTCGTGCAACGCGAAGTTCTTTTTTCCGTTATCTATGACGCCGCCGCACGCCAAAGGTTACGGGTTGAGGGACGACTTCCCCAAAATTCGTGCCAATGCGTTGCAGGTTAGGGGTTGAGCTCCAAAACGGTGGGGCGCAGGTCCAGCTCGTCGATCAGGGCGTTGATTTCCGCGTGGGTGAGGGGGCGACCTTTGCCCGCGTATGCAGTGAGAGCGGCTTCCATCATGTTGGTGCCAAAAGAGCGGCCGTCGTAGCGCGGTGTGGTGGTGAGCAAGGTCCGTACGCCGTGTTCTTTGAGGAAGGCGACGTTTTCGTCGGTGGTGGTGTTGGAGATGATGAATTTCCCTTCCATGTATTGAGGCGGCATGTATTTCTTCATGAACATGAAATCCCCTGCGATGAGGTCGGCTTGTTCCCAATAGGTTTCGTATTTGGGCTCAAATTCCACGCCATCGCTGCCATAAAACAACATGCTCAAGGGAAAGAAGCCCACCAGAGGAAGCATGGCCTTGAGCACGCGCTTGTAAGTTTTGAGCCCACGGATGGGCACGGGCAAGCCCAGGCCAACCATGAAGTCACCAAACACAATTTCGTCGGCGACTTCGTTGATGGCCTCGGCCAGCCCAACCCGGTCGAGGGCCAACGGCATGAACACCCGCCGAAAATGGGGCGTTTGGCCCAAGCGCGGGGCGGCCAATTCAAAGACGCGGCGCTCCAGGGTGTGTTTGAGCCCTTGGCCGTCCACCACGGGCGTTTGGCGCACGTCGGCAATGAGTTTGTGGGCTGCTCGCAGGGGGTATTTTTTGTTGTCCACAATGATGTAGAGGTCCACCCCGCCCATGCCAAAGGCGTCCACTTTGCCGTCTAAAGTGCGGTAAAGGCGCTTGGCTTCTTCGACGTCGCCGTCGGTGCCGATGCGCTCGATGATGACGGTGGTGTCGTGAAATTGGACGGTGACGCGTTTATCGCGTTTGGAACTTCCCAGGCTGACACTGACAGCGTGGCGGGTACGGCTCATAGACAACCTCCCTTGTTGGGCAATGTTGGCGAGGGACGCAGCACAGTGATATGGGTGGCAGAAGCTGCTTCGCGCGGCCTGCGGGAAGACGAGGAAGGGGAAATTTGGTGTGACGCGCCTCAGGGGAATAGGGGTTTGCTTGGGCCGCGCAAGCGCAGGGGAAGCGGGCTACGCAAGCGATGGGCTTGCGTTTTGGAAACCATCGGCAAAAGTTGACAATTCCATTATAATACGCTCAACAGCGAAGTTGGCATGACGTTTGTACTATTTTTCACGCGGCTTGGGGATGCTTAAAAATTGCAACGAGGGCCAGGGCCGCGGGCTGCAAACGCAGAGGCCAGAAGCGTCATCGCTTTGAACACGTTGGCGCACGGCGGGTGTTTGGGCTTGGGGCTCCAAATTTAAGCGATGCAGTGAGGGAAATGCTTATGGCTGAATCTTCTTCGTCTTCGACGCCGTCGCTGCCGCCGACTTCGCCAGGGCGGCAGCGGCTGCTCAGTTTGCTTTCATCCACCGATGACCTTTTGCAATGTTTGGCGGGCTTCCTGTTGTTGGTCATGGCCGCTGTGCTGCTCTTTCAGGCTGCCCGTTTGGTGCCTGAGATGCTCTCGCCCGAGCATTATCAAAACGCCATCCTCATGGCCATTCACGACGTGTTGTTGGTCATGATTGTTTTGGAATTGTTGTGGACGGTGCTTACCTATCTGCGAGAGCACAGCGTGCCTTTGGAGCCCTTTTTGTTTGTGGGCATCATTTCCAGCATTCGCAAACTTTTGTTGATTGGCGCGCAAATGTCCATAGAGCACGCAGAGCCTGCGGTCATTGACCTGCAACTGCGAGAGATGGCCACGCACGGCGCGTTGGTTTTTGTGTTGATTGTGGGGTTGGTGTTGGTGCGTTGGTCGCGGCGCTGGCGCACCAAAGACGACCTGCGGATTGCAAAATAGGTCATCGTCAGGCCAACCACGCGATGCCCCAGGGGGGGAGGTCCCAATGCAGGGTGTCGCCGCTTACGATGGCTTCGGTGCCGTGCAGCAAATCGCGCACGATGCGCCCGTCGTGCCAACCAAGGGTTTGGACCGGGATGTGGCAGTGGCGTTTGACCGCGGAGGCATTGGCTGCCACCACGACTTGTGCCGCGCCCAGGCGGCGAGCAAACGCCAGCCAGTGCTGTTCGGGTTTGGCTTTGAGCAGTTGGAATCGCCCACGACGAAGGGCGGGGGTTTTCTTACGGATGGCGATGAGGGTCTGCACCCATTGCCGCAGCGTCTGGTCCCAGGTTGAGGGTTCCCAGGGGAAAGCCCGCCGGTTGTCGGGGTCTTTGCCCCCTTCCAAGCCGATTTCATCCCCGTAATAGATAGCTGGCGCTCCCAAATAGGCAAATTGCAGCCCTAACGCCAGGCGCACTTTGTCTGGTGAGCCCAACACGGTGGCCAGGCGTTCGGTGTCGTGGGAGCCCAAAGGCACGTACATTGCCATGGCTTGATCGCCATAGAGGGCGGCCAAGGCTTCTAACTGTTGGCCAAAGGCATCGGCAGGTTGTTTGCCCTGCACAAAGGCCAAAACAGCCTCACGGAAGGGGTAGTGCATCAAGCCGTCGAAGTGTTGCACCCAGCGAGGGTCTGCGGTCCAGATTTCACCGACCAGGTAGGCGTCGGGGTTGACGGTTTTTACCACCTCGCGAAACGCCTGCCAAAAGGCGTCGTCGTCAATTTCGTTGGGCACGTCCAGCCGCCAGCCGTCAATGCCTTGCTGGGTCCAGTAGCGGGCGACGTCGAAGATGTATTGCCGCACCGCGGGGTTGTCGGTGTTGAGTTTGGGAAGGCTCCGAAAGCCCCACCAGGCCTCGTAATCTGTGGCTTGGCCTTCGCCATAGGCCCGCACCGGAAAACGGCGAATGTGATACCAATCTTTGTAGGGGGAATGTTCGCCGTTTTCCAAAATATCGTTGAAGGCGAAAAATCCCCGGCCGGTGTGGTTGAAAACGCCGTCCAAGATGACCCGCACGCCGTTGGCGTGGCAAGCGTGCAGCAGGGCTTGGAAGTCGGCCAGGGTGCCCAACTTGGGGTCAATGCGGTAGTAATCGGTGGTGTTGTAGCGATGGTTGCTGGTAGCTTGGAAGATTGGGTTGAGATAGAGCGCGGTGACGCCCAGGTCGAGCAGGTAGTCCAGATGTTGCAAGATGCCCCGCAAATCGCCGCCCATGAAGTTCCAGATGGTGGGCTGGCTTCCCCAAGGGGCAACGTTGGGTGGGTCGTTTTTCGGGTCTCCGTTGGCGAAGCGGTCGGGGAAGATTTGGTAAAACACCGCGTCGGGGACCCAATAGGGCACAGTCATCACACACCTCAACAACAAGATGGCGACGCCGACTTCTCCCGAAATCGGCGCCGTCGTTTGAGCAAACCTTTTGGCCTTAGCGCGCCAACATGCGTGTCATGGCGTAGTATTCCATGTTGGCTGTGCGGCGGCGGCTGATGACTTGTTCCAGCGGCACCAGCGCGATTTCTCGCCCTTGCAGCCCGACCATCACGCCAAATTGCCCATTGACCGCGGCTTCCACCGCGCGCACGCCCATGCGGGAAGCCAGCAAGCGGTCAAAAGCCGTGGGCCGCCCCCCGCGTTGAATGTGCCCCAAGATGGTCACGCGGGTCTTGAAGCCCACGTCGGCTTCGTCCAAATAGCGCGCCAGGTCTTGGGTCTTGATTTTGGCGCCCTCGGCCACGATGATGATGGCGTGGGTTTTGCCGCGTTTGTAGGCGTCTTCGACCGATTGGGCAACTTCTTCGAGGGTGGTATCCACCTCGGGGATGAGCACCATCTCCGCACCGCCGATAATGCCCGCCATCACCGCCAGGTAGCCGCATTCCCGCCCCATGGTTTCAATCAAAAACGCCCGCTGATGGGATGAGGCCGTGTCGCGGAGTTTGTCCACCGCATCCATGATGGTGTTGAGGGCGGTGTCTACCCCAATGGCCATGTTGGTGCCCCAAATGTCGTTGTCAATGGACGCAGGAATGCCAATCACGTGGACGCCTTGTTGAGCCAGCGCGTAAGCCCCGTGCAGGGACCCATCGCCGCCAATGACCACCAAGGCATCAATACCGTGCTTGTTGAGCTGGTGAATGGCTTCCCGTTGCCCATGTTCGGTGCGGAAGGCCTTGCTCCGCCCGGTGAGCAACATGGTGCCCCCGCGTTGCATGATGCCGCCCACATCGCGAGCTTCGAGGCGGTCAAAGGCTCCGTGAATCAATCCATCGTAACCACCCTCAATGCCGAATACTTCCAAATCATGGGCCAATGCTGTGCGCACCACGGCCCGAATGGCCGGGTTCATGCCCGGTGCATCGCCGCCTGAAGTCAACACTGCCAGGCGTTCAATCTCTGTCACTTTGGTCATCCTTAACCTCACAGTCGCGTAAATTGCATCGTCGGCGGCCTATTGTACCAGAAATGGCTCACGGGAGGGGTTCAATAGTGAGGTTTTCTGGACCGACCAAGTCGCTTAGCCGATGCAAAAGGGAATCACAAATGCGCGTGGTTTCGGGGAATTCAATCAAATAAGCGCTATCTCGTTCGATGATGTAAAAGGCAAAGCGGTCTTGCCCGGGATAGGCAATGATGTTGCTGTGAACCCGTCGGAGGCGGAGTTTATCGCGCTGGGGATCGTCGGTGGCCTTGAGGGTGACGACCAGTTTGCGTGGCCGAGAGGGCTGCTCGGTCGCGTGTGTTTGAGGGGCGTTTGAGGAAGCAGGGCTTGGCTGTGGGGAAGCCGCGGCCGAGGTGGCCGGCTGGGGGTGCGGGTCGGGGGGGGGCTGGTGGGTTGCTTGGCTTGGGTGGGGGGGTGCGGCGGGCGAGGTGGCCGGCTGGGGTTGGGGGTCGGCGGCGGGGTGGTGGGCTGGTTGGCTTGGCTGTGGGGAAGCCGCGGCCGAGGTGGCCGGCTGGGGCTGCGGGTCGGCCGTGGCTGTGGCGTATGGCGCGGCTGCTTCGCGGACCGCACCCGTCCCTGGCTCGGCGTGAGGGACTTCATCGGGAATGTACATCTCGCCCCGCGGCACGAGGGCTTCGGTTTGGGCTTCCCACCCGGCGGGGAAACCTTCGGGCGGGGGCGGCGGGGGGACGGAAGCAGATGCGCGCCGCGAGGCCCTTTGGGCTTGCTGGGGGGCCTGACCTTGGGGACGTTTGCGGCCCGAGGCGCGTTGGGATGCGCCCCGCTTTTTTTGCCCTTTGGCCCCTTTGCGGCCGTTGCTGCGGTATTTCTTCCCGTTGGCCTGGGCTCTTCGTTGGGCTTCGGCCGGCCGCCGGACGCCTACCAGCCGCCCTTCGGCATCCCGCACCACTTGCATTTCGGTGGTGGCAAATTCGACGAGCACTTGGGGCTTGTTTCCTCGTTTGTCAACGCGGCCAAAGACGAAAACCACCTTGCCCGGGCTCAGCAACCCTGCAAATTCTTCCCAAGCCTTGGGGAAAAGCACCAGGGCGATTTCCCCTTCCAGGTCTTCCAGGGTCACAAAGCCCATTTCGTCGCCTTTTTGCGTGCGATGCGGCCGCCGTCCGGTCACTTGCCCGCCAACCCACACCTTTTCGCCGGGCTCTGCGTTGTCCAGCGTGAAGGCGGTGTGGGTGACCACCGCGTCCAGAAGCTCCCGAATTTCGTTGAGGGGATGGTCGGAGAGGTAGAGGCCGATGAGCTCCTTTTCCCAATTGAGCACGGTGCGTTTGTCAGCGGGAATATCGGGACATTGGGGGCGAATTTCTTCCCGCAGGCCTTGGGAGGCAAAGAGGTCAAATTGCCCGATAGACTGCGCCTGGAAGTGGGAAGCGCTCAGGGCCATGATTTGGTCCAGGGAATGCAGCAGACACTGCCGATCGCCAAATTCGTCTAACGCGCCCGCGCGGATGAGGCTTTCCAGGGCGCGTTTGGTGACTTTGCGCAGGTCAACCCGATAGACGAAGTCGGTGAGGTCTTGGAAGGGCCCGTCTTGGCGGGCTTCCAGGATGGCTTCGACGGGCGCTTTGCCTACGTTTTTGATGGCTCCCAAAGCGAAGCGGATGGCGGGTTTGCCTTCTTGGTCTTCGATGGTAAAGTCCCACCCGCTGGCGTTGACGCTGGGGGGAAGGACGGGGATGCCCATCCGCTGACAATCGTGGACATAGTAAGCCACTTTGTCGGTTTCGTGTTTGGTGACCGACATCAACGCGGTCATGTATTCTGCGGGGTAGTGGGCTTTGAGGAAGGCGGTCTGCACAGCGATGACCGCGTAAGCGGCGGCATGGCTTTTGTTGAAACCGTAGCGTGCAAATTCCAGCCAGTCTGCGAAGATGGCCTCGGCTGTGCTGCGGTCAATGCCGCGGGCGACGGCGCCTTCGATGAAGGAGGTTTGGTGCTTTTCGAGCTCTTTCTTTTTCTTTTTGGCGATGGCTTTGCGCAGGCTGTCCGCGTAGGCAGGGCTGTAACCGGCCAGTTCCATGGCCGCAAACATGATTTGCTCTTGATAGACCGGAATGCCGAAGGTTTCGCGGAAGATGGGTTCCAGTTTGGGGTGGCGATATGTGGGTTTTTCTTCGCCATGCAGGCGGCGGATGTAGGCGGGGATGAATTCAATAGGCCCGGGACGATACAGCGCGACCATCGCGATGACGTGTTCCAGGGTGGTGGGCTTCATTTCCATCAGATAGCGGCTCATGCCTTGCCCTTCCACCTGGAAGACGCCGGCCGTGCGGCCTTCGCTGAGCAAACGGTAGGATTCGGGGTCGTCTGTGGGGATGCTGGAGAGATCGTAGTGGATGCCGTGCCGTTCTTCGATGAGGGCGCAGGCTTTGGCCATCACGGTGAGCGTGGCCAACCCCAAGAAGTCCACTTTGAGAAGCCCCAACGTCTCCAAAATTGACATTTCGTATTGGGTGATTTTCTTGATGGGGAGGTTGGGGTCGTTGCTGGTGGGGCGGTGCAGGGGCACGTATTCCACCGCGGGGATGTCGGTCACGACCACGCCTGCGGCGTGAGTGCCGATGTTGCGGACCACGCCTTCCATCGCGCGGGCGGTTTCCAGGAGCTCGCGGAAATAGGCTTTGTCTTCGTCTTGGCTTTCGTAGAGCGCCACCAGTTCGGGGACGATGAGCTTTTCTTTTTCGGCGCGGGTTTTTTCGTCTTTGGCTTGGGCAGCCGAGATGCCCAAAACGTCATTGAGCGAGACGGGTTTGCCAGGGATGTTGGGGATGAGTTTGGCAACCCGATCCACTTCGCTGAGGGGGATGTCCATCACCCGGCCCACGTCACGCACGGCTGCGCGGGCTTTCATGGTGCCGAAGGTGATGATTTGTGCGACTTTGTCTTCGCCATATTTGGTCGCGCAATAGCGCATGAGCTCATCGCGGCGGTCGTCGGGGAAGTCCAGGTCAATGTCGGGCATTGAAAGGCGCTCTGGGTTGAGGAAGCGCTCGAAGATCAGTTTGTGTTTCAGGGGGTCCACCATGGTGATGCCCAACGCGTAGGCCACCAGCGAGCCCGCTGCCGAGCCGCGCGCGTTGTACCAAATTCCCTGTTTGCGGGCGTATTCCACCAGGTCCCACACAATCAGGAAGTAGGCATCGAAGCCGGTCTTGTGGATGACGGCCAGCTCGTGTTCCAGCCGTTCGCGCACTTCTGGGGCGTGGGCGCGGTCACCAAAGCGCCGTTTGAGCCCTTCTTCGCATAGTTGGCGCAGGTAGGTTTCGGCGGTGTGCCCTTCAGGCACGGGGAATTTGGGCAGTTTGTATTTTTCGGGGTTAGGTTCTTTGGAAAAGGCCAGTTCGAAACTGGGGTAGGTGTCTGCGCACATTTCGGCCACCAACAAGGTGTTGTTGATGGCTTCGGGCACTTCCGCGAAGAGCGCGGCCATCTCTTGCGGGCTGCGCAGATAGTAGGAATCGTCTTCGATGCGCATCCGGTTGGGGTCGGTGAGCAGTTTGCCGGTTTGGATGGCAATGAGGACGTCTTGCAGACGGGCGTCTTCCCGTTTGATGTAGTGGACGTCGTTGGTGGCAATCAGCCGGAGGTTGAATTCTCGCGCCAGCTGGATGAGGGTGCGGTTGATTTCGGGCAGTTCGGGGATGTTGTGGGATTGCAGCTCTACAAAAAAGCGTTCCCGGCCGAAGACGTCCACATACCACGCCAATTTTTTGCGGGCGGTTTCCAAATCGCCTTGGCGGATGGCCTTCGGCACCTCGCCCGAGAGGCAGGCTGTGGTGGCAATGAGGTTGTCGGCGTATTGTGCCAGGATTTCATGGTCAATGCGCGGTTTGTAATAGAAGCCTTCCAGTTGGGCGGCAGTGGCCAATTTGAGCAAGTTGCGGTAGCCGCTTTCGTTTTGGGCTAAGAGGAGGAGGTGGAAGGGGGTGCGGTCTTGTTTTTCACGGTCGGCCATGCGGCGCGGGGCGAGGTAAGCCTCGATGCCCAAAATGGGCTTGATGTTGGCCTTCCGCGCGGCCTGGTAGAACTCTACCACGCCATACATGACGCCGTGGTCTGTGAGGGCGAGGGCAGGCATATCGAGCGCCTTGGCAGCTTGGGCCAGGGCGTTGACTTTGGCCAGGCCATCGAGCAGGGAATATTCGGAATGGACGTGCAGGTGGACGAAAGACATAAGGCAACCCGTCGCCTTGGGGGGATGACGCCAAGGGGCGAGCCTGGGGCGGCCGGATGGCCGCTGCTCGCCGCGCGGGCGTCAATTATGCAACTTGCCAGCGGGGCAAGAGGTCGAAATCTAAGGGGGTGGTTTCGCCCGCAATCAAACGGCGATACCCTGCGGCTGCGATCATGGCCGCGTTGTCGGTGCAATAGCGCAGTGGGGGGATGTGAACGGGGATGTCGGCTTCTGCGGTGATGCGTTCGCGCAGCAAGCGGTTGGCCGAGACGCCGCCCGCGACCACGATGCTTTGGGCTTCGTAGGCTTGGGCCGCGGCCAGGGTCTTGCCCACGAGCACATCCACCACCGTGGCCTGAAAGCTGGCGGCCAGATGCGCCACGGGGAGGGGTTTGCCCGCGGCTTCGATTTCCCGCACCGCGCGCAACACCGCGGTTTTGAGGCCGCTGAAGGAGAAATCCCAGGTTTCTTTGAGCCACGGGCGGGTGAAAGCGAACGCGGTGGGGTCGCCTGCGGCCGCGGCTTTTTGGATGGCTGGGCCGCCAGGGTAGCCCAACCCCAGCAGGCGCGCGACTTTGTCGAAGGCTTCACCGGCTGCGTCGTCGCGGGTGCTGCCCAACACGCGATATTGCAGGTGCCCTTCCATGAAGATGAGCTCGGTGTGTCCGCCTGAAACCAACAGCGCCACCAAAGGGAATTGAGGTGCCGCGGGCGCGGGTTGGTCGGCTTCGTGGAGCCAGGCCGCGTAGATGTGGCCTTCCAGGTGGTTGATTCCCAAGAGGGGTTTGCCCGTGGCCAAGGCCAGCCCTTTGGCAAAGTTGATGCCCACGGCCAGGGAACCCGGCAGGCCTGGGCCTCGGGTGACCGCGAGGGCGTCCACCTCGGCTGGGCTGAGGTGGGCCTCGCGCAGGGCTTGCTCGACCACCGGCGTGATGGCCAAAATATGTTGCCGGGAGGCCACCTCGGGGAACACGCCGCCATAGCGCGCGTGGATTTCGATTTGTGAGGCCACCGCGTTGCTGAGGACCCGACGGCCGTCTTCGACAACGGCAGCCGCGGTTTCGTCACACGAGGTTTCGATGGCTAAAATGCGGGGCATGGCACCCTTCCCAAAAGGCAAGCGTTGGATGGCGGCCTTTAGGCCTTGACTGGGAGCACCAAATCCAGCGGAAATTCGGCCAACACCTCGAAACTGCCATCGGGCTTGGCCCATACCGTATCTTCCAGGCGGCACCCTAAGCCGCGTGCGGGGTAATAGAGGCCTGGCTCAATGGTCACCACCACGCCGGGCTCCAGCCGGTCGGTGTTGGTTTCCAGGTCGCTAAACCAGGGGGCTTCGTGGACGTCTAACCCCAGGCCGTGGCCCAGGCTGTGGACATAGCCTTGCTGCAAGCCGGGCTGGCTGCAACTGGTGGGGTGGCCTTGGGCTTCGAAGTGTTGGCACGTGAGGCGTTGTAAATCACGGCAGAGGCGCTGGGGGCGCAACTCGGCCATGACGTGCTCGTAAGTGGCGCGGACGTCGTCATAGAGGGCTTGCGCCTCGTCGGTCGCGTAGCCCAAGCACCAGGTGCGGGTGAAGTCATAAAAATAGCCGCCGCCCGCTTCGCAGGGGAAGATGTCAAACACAATGGGCGAGCCCAAGGCGAGGGGGGCGGCGTTGTCGCCTGTGCTGTGGGGCACGCCCGCATCGCGGCCCTGGGCAAAGATGGTGCCTTCGGGGTTTTCGGCGCCTAATTCGGCCAGCCAGCGGTTGATGAGGGTTTTGACCTCGCCGATGGTGACCGGTTGACCGTCGTTTTTGACCAGCAGGCCGTTTTTGCCGCGTTGGTGGCTGAGGAAGTCGGCCACTCGCCCTACCACTTCGGTGGTGATTTGCCCCATGCGGCGGATGCGCTCGATTTCGTCGTCGGTTTTGGTGCGGCGGGCGGCCAGCAAGGCATCGTGCGCGGCTTGGCCGGCAATTTCCAAATCGGGCGCGATGGACGCCAAGGCTTGCATGGTGGCATGCAGGGGGCCAAAGTCCACCCGCCCGGTGACGCCTAACCGCCCTTGGGTGAGGCCGACGGTTTCCAGCATGGCTTTGAGGCGCAAGGCTTGAGCCAGTGAGGCGTCGCCCTTGGCCTGGCGCCAGTAGCGTTGCCAGGGGAAGTCTGCCAAGTTGCGGGTTGATAAGCCGGTTTTGGCGGCTTCGTCGCGTTCCATAGGGTTGTGGAATAACACTGCCGCCTGCCCGCGGGGTTTGATGAGCCATGCCGCAGTCAGGTGCGCACCGCCGGTGAGGTAAGTCATGGCCGGGTTATGTTGCGCAGGGCCCACCACCAGAAGGCCATCCAGATCGTGGGCTTCCAAAAAGGCATCTAAATCGGTTTTCATGGGGGTGTCCGTCAAGGTGATTTGCGGTGTTGCTCGTTGAAAAACAAGAGGCCTTCCAAAAAGAGCAAAGCCACAGCCGGGAAGAAGGCGCTAAGCGGTGTCAGCACCCGTCCTAATTGCAACCATGCCAAAATGCCCACATACAACCCCACTAAGAGGCCCTCGCGCAGGACCGTGCGCTCGGTGACCGGACGGCGTGCTGGGAAGCGGTGGTGCAGATAGGCGAAGATGGGCATGCTGAAGCCGGTGACGGCTGCGGTCAGGCACAGGAAGAATGCCCACCGCGCCCACAACACCGGATACGTGGTGGTCAGCAAAAGCACTGCGCCGCCTGTGCCCAAGAAAAACAGCGCCAGCGAGGCAGGCCAGATGCGCCGAGAAGCACCGCTCAACATGAGCATATTATAACCCACCCCCATTTTTTCTTGGTTCTCTGGGCTGTTTTTTAACCTTTTTGGATGATTGCCCGCGGGCGGTAGCCCTGATGGGGTTTTGCGTTGACGCGCGAGGGCGCGCCTGTTGCATCGCACCCCATGGGTGGGGGATGGACGGGTGTCTGAGGGGGGCGGTTTTTCTGTTCACAATGTGGTCTCGCAGGGGCAAAGAGAAAGGGGCTGCCTGTGGAAAGGCAGCCCCTTGGGGAATTTTCGCTGTGTGGTTTATCGCTCTGGCGTGATTTGGATGAGCACGGCTTGCACTGCCAAGCGCCATCGGTAGCTCTGGGTGCTTTCGTCGTAGCCTTGGCAGGTCAAGAGGGTCACCCAGTCTCGGTCTTTATGGCGCAACACGCTGACATCGTCAGGGGCAACCAAGCGCACTTTGCGCACTTCATAGATGTATTGTTCGCCGTAGGCATGGATGATGATGCGGTCGCCCCACATCAGTTGGCGCAAGTCCACGAAGGGGCCGGGTTCGCCGTCGGGAAGATAGACGTGTGCGGTGAGAACAGTGTTTCCTGCCCACGTGGGGTAAGCTGTGCCTTCCAGCCAGCCGGCTTGATCCCACAGCCAGGTGAGATCCCAGCCGGTTTCGGTGCGCGGGATGCCTACGATGGGCACTTTGACCCCAATCTTGGGGATTTCCAAGGTCATGGTG
>CAYLRJ010000050.1:0-3681 GCA_964386185.1 uncultured Anaerolineaceae bacterium | reverse complement strand
TTTTTTTCGTTTTGGAGTGGCTAGTCATAGGAGGTGTTTTCGAGGTGCCCGTTGTTTCTGCAGGTCAATGTGTGCTATTTTTTGGGGCCCAAACCTTGATAGGCTTTCGCGCGGTGCGAGGGCGGGGCACATGGAAAAGTCTTATTGTGGCCTGGACCCTGTTCCTTACTGTTATTCTATGCGTGTCATCGTTTAGAAAAGCCTACGGAGCGTGATAACGACAATGTCAAGTAAGTGGCCCGCCCCCCGTCTTTCGGTACCGCAGGCTTGCTCGGGACGAATCGGGTTGGTCTGGGCCCTTGTGGTAAGGGCGCACCAGGGCACGCCACGGCGTGCTGGACATTCTCGTTCGCTGCGGGTGCTCCTCGTCCCTGGCCCACGGGGAATACCCAGGCCGGTACAAGCCGGCCACCACTGTTGTGCTGTGGGACAGCAGCGAGTCACAACGCCATCTAACGGGGTATGCAGCAGCCGCGGCTCCGCCGCGCGGCCAGCGGGCGCGAAAAATCGGGCCGAGGCGCTGCGCCAACGGTGTTCGTGGATGGCGGCGCCGCGCCGCTGGCGCCCTCGTTGGGGTTCTTCTCGGAGGTGAGGGGTGGAAAAGGAAGGTTGGGCACTTTCTGCTCGTGAAGAGCAGGTATGGCATCTGTGGGCCCAAGGTAAAACGAATCGGGAGATCGCAAGGGATCTACAAACCTCTGTAGGAACGATATGTTCACCTTAAGTTAGGGGCCTCGCGCGCCGAGGTCGCGCGGCGCTTCGGCGAGATGTCAACCAAAGGATGACTTGCCAGGGGGAGGAGGGGCGCTAATATCAAAAAAAGCTATTGGGGAGGTCGGCGGCGAGTTGCCCCTCACCCTTTGGGCAGGGGGTTCGCGATTTGGACCGATATGGTCAGCGGGCAAGTCACCGTAACCGCTTGCGGGGGCATGAAGGACGCGGCGGCACCCTGGTATGTGTGGTTCTCTCCATGGGGTTGCTATTCTGGCTAAGGCACCTTCCATCATGAAAGAAAGGCTCTGCGTGAGGAGGACAGGATCATGAAACGTGTGCTTTCGGTCAAACGCGGGCTTACGGGAGCCCTGCTCTTGCTGCTGGTGGGCCTGGCCGGCATCCTGGGCAGGGGCTGGACCCAGTCGGGGTTGGCCAAAGGCCAGGCAACCTCGTTGCCGGCCGTGCTGGCGTATTCCGACACCCTGGCCCTGGTCCAATTCTCCCTCGATGCGCCGGCCGCTCAGGAAAGCCCCCTGGCTGGCCCCTGCGGGCCTGTCACCCTGACTCTGCAAGACGCCCAAGGTCAGACCCTGGCCACCAGCGGGGGCCAGAACCCCGGCGCTGCGTTCCAGGCCTGCCAGGTCGCTGAGGATGGCGTCAGCCACTACACCGTGCTCTTTTGGGGCGACTTCCGTCAGCGTCCGCCCAGCCGAGTGGTGTTGCGTCCCGCGTCTCAGACCGACGGCGAGCCGGTCTTCGTGTGGCAGGGCTTCCGCACCGCGGCTTATGCCCCCTTGCAGAACCGGCAGGCCGAAGGTCTGCGCGTGGAGGATGCGCTGAAGACGGACGACCGGATGGTGCTGCGCGTGTGTGCTCGTCTGCCCGATGCCGGCGACTGGCACCCCCGCGGCACCCTGCGCCTGGAGGACGGCTCGGTGTGGGCCATCACCGCTACCGGGGTTCCCGACTTTCGTCAGGCCGGGGCCCTGGGGCAGGAGCAGCGGTGCTACATCGCACTGTTGGAAAAGACCGGTGCCGGGCCAGCCTCCGCGGCCAAGGCCCAACCTGCGGTGCTGGAAGTGCAATGGCAGCGCAGCCTGCCCGAGTGCTTCTCGCCGCAGGATGTGGAACAGCACCTGGCGCCCTACTTCCGGGCCCACGGTCAGACCCCTGCGGAGGTGGGCTTGGTGGAAGTGAACGGGGCCTGGTGCTTCCCCCAGGGCCAGGCCGTGGATGCGGCCTTTTGGGACTTTTTGCAGACGACATGGCAACAGGGACCTACCCAGCGGTTGGTCTTCCCGGCCGCGCCGTAGGGCTGATGTCCCCCTGGTGCGGTGGAGAAACGACGGGAGGAGGTGTCTTATGCCTGCTTTACCAGGAGGTTGGAAAATGAGGCGAGAAACTTGTTGTTGATTTTGATGGTCATAGCGGTAGCAGCAATATCAATGCCCGCTCCGGCTCTTGCAGGGAAACCTGGGGACAACTATGTCCATCTTGCAGTCGACTTGGCCCGTTTCCATGCTCTTGGGATCTTGCAAGGTGATTATGAGCATGGCATTACTTTCAACTCTGCCTTGGCCAAACAATACGGTTTCTCAGAGTCTGCCATTCGGTTGGGCGAGCAAGTTGCTATAGTTGCAAATGAGCTGATCGCTTGGGCCAAACGAGCTCAGCTCCAAGGGAATCCTGTTCAAATTACGGAGATTTCGGTGGAGATTGAGCGCTATCCTGATTTGTGGCAATTCTGGCTTGATGCAGCCAAACCAAACGACCGAGAGAGGCTTGAGTCCATTAATCTTTTTGTCACAGAGATCGAACCATTGGGAGTGTCAGGAGTCTCACACATTGTGTGCGGGTACTATCCCAATCCGAAACCCAGCACAAATGGGCCCTGGTTCACACATCAGAATATCTCGGACCCTGCCGCAACTTTACGTAGCTGGGGATACCACGAGACATGGCCCCCAGACTATACTGGAGGTGGATGGACAAGGCCACAAACATATAAACCCTTCTTGTGCGGGTGGGGCACGTACAGGGATCATGCATTTATTGCAGGGCCCACCACTATTAGAGAGCAAAATTACACAGGTTCACCAGGTGGAGAGCCAAACCCGGAAGTGTATAGGTCGGGGCCTTGGCCATATCCGGATTGGCCTGCCTATGTCTACTGGTGGCATGTGTATGGGCCTGGACGTTGAAACTTTGGATTAGGCAAACGTCATCGAGCCGGCTGCCCCATTTCCTAACTTAGAAGGTGATGAAATGAATTCTGGAAGAGCCATCATCCTTTTAATTGTTTTGATTGTGTTTACTGCATATCTTGCTTTGGGTTTGGTTTTTCACTCTAAATGGAGTGCTGAGCTTGCAAAGTGCAATGCAGCTCTCAGAAAGCAAGGTAAACTTATAGAGCCAGCAATATTCGATACAGGTGTAGGTCTCGTGTTTGATGTAACGTTTTGGCCGATTTATGCGATGGTGAATATGTACCACGATGGCACTCCTTTCGCAACACCATGTACTCATTAGGTCAATGCTGCCCAACCACCGCTTGCACTTGACGCCGCTCCGCTGCGCTTCGCGGTGCTGGGGAAGCGCAAGTTCGGCCTTGCCCGAGAGGCAATCCAAGGGCCGAGACAAAGGGAGAAGTTTGCCGGAGCAAGGATGGTTTTCTTGGCCGTGGCAGTTTTGGCGCCAGTGTAGAGCCCAACCCCGCGCCCAGCAGCCGCGATTACGCCGCGCGGCCAGCGGGCGCGAAAATCGGGCTTGGGCTTTGCGCCATCCGTGTTCGTGGACGCCTATGCCGCGCCGCTGACGCTATCGTTAGGCCGGCAGCATGTAAGGCTCGAGAAAATACGATGAACCCCAGAATCAAAATCCTCGGTCTATTCCTTTTCCTTGTGGTCTTCACCGCCTGCATCGGGCGCAGCTCAGCGCCCACCACTTCGGCTACGCTCACCCCAGGCC
>CAYLRJ010000049.1:0-11923 GCA_964386185.1 uncultured Anaerolineaceae bacterium | reverse complement strand
TTGGTACTTGACAATTCGTTGTGGCTTCGCTATACTGGTATAGACCACCTAACCACCATACCAATTGCACGCAAGGGTTGTCGCCATGCTTGACAAAAACTATCCCCTCCCCCTCTATTTCCAATTGAAGGAACTCTTGCGCGAGAAAATCGCGTCGGGCGAGTGGAAGCCTGGGGATATGGTGCCCTCGGAACGGGAATTGAGCGAGCAATATCACATCAGCCGCATGACCGCTCGGCAGGCCTTGCGTGAGTTGGCCATCGAGGGCATTTTGCGACGGGAGCCCGGACGGGGAACGTTTGTCGCCGAACCCAAAATCGAACATGGCCTCACCCGCTTGACCGGCTTCACCGAAGATATGAAAGCCCGCGGCCTCAAGCCCGGCGCCAAGGTCATTCGCCTGGCGTTGATCGAGCCACCAGCCCTCGCTCGGCAGGCGTTGCAAATTTCCCCTGACAAGAAAATCGTGTTGTTAGAGCGGCTGCGCCTGGCCGGTGGCGAGCCCATCGCCCTCGAAACCAGCCACCTTTACTTCAATGGGGTCGAAAATCTCCTCACGGAAGATTTTGAAAACAACTCGCTTTATCAACTGCTGTCTGAAAAATATCACATCACCCCGGCTCGCGCTGTGCAGCAAATAGGCGCCGATCTTTGCAGCCATCGAGAGCAAGAATTGCTGCAAATCCCTGAGGGCGCACCTGTGTTGCGGAACAAGCGTGTAACCTATGACGTGTGGGGGCGCCCCTTCGAATATACCGAGTCAGCCTATCGGGGGGACCGCTACGTGTTCCAGGCTGAGTTGAACGCTTTAGACCAACCCAAAGGAGGTAACCATGGAAGATGAGGACGCCCACTGCTTCCGTTTTTTGTCCGTTTTCCCATTTCCCTGAAAACTAAGGAGAGAAGAAAGTGACCCGTAAATCAATCTTTGTCGTATTGGTGGGGTTGGTGGTGTTGGCCGTAGCCCTGGCGGGCTGCGCCCAGGCGACCCCCGCACCGCAACCCACAGCGGCGCCGCAACAGCAAGAAGCCGCAACCCAGGCGCCCACAGAGGCCCCCAAAGAGGAGCCTACCCAGGAAGCCGAGCCTCAGCAAGAGCAAGTCACCCTCACCGTGTGGTCTTGGCGCACTGAGGACGAAAAGGCCTACAACGAAATCTTCGATGTGTACGAAAAAGAGCATCCTGGGGTGACCGTAGAGTTCGTGCCCTTTGTCGCGACCGACTACAACAACATTTTGGCCACCGGCCTTACCGGCGAGGGTGGGCCCGATGTGGTGCAACTGCGCGCCTACGGCGGCCTGCAGCCCTTGGTGGAAGCCGGCCAACTGGTTCCCCTGGATGGCAAGGTCAAAACTTTAGATAACTTCACCCCCGGCATCCTCAAAGGGGCCATGGGCATCAAAGACGGGCATATCTATGGTGTGCCCTTTGGCATCCAGGTGCTCGGCGCTTACTACAACAAAGACATTTTCGACGAATTGGGCTTGAGCGAACCGAAGACTTGGGACGAGTTCATGCACATTCTCGACACGGTCAAGGAAGCCGGCTACACCCCCTTGGCCGTTCCGGCCAAAGACACGTGGATGCTGCCCATCGTGCACGATACGGTTGGCGCGCCGCGCTATGGTGGCCCCGAATTCGAGAAAAAGATCTTGGCCGGCGAAACCGACTTCACCGACCCCAACTACGTGGCTTCGATTCAGTTGGTCAAAGACCTGCAACCCTACATGCCTGAACACGTGGTCGGCGTAGGCTATCAAGACGCCCGCACCCTGTTCATCACCGGCCAAGCCGCCATCTTCATTGGTGGGTCGTTCGAGGTTGGCTTCTGGCGCGACCAGGCCCCCGAGATGAACATCGGCGTCTTCCGGGTGCCGCCGCCGCCCAATTCGGTGCACGACGGCCCCTTGGCCCCCGGCTGGATGGACGGCTCCTATGGCGTCAACGCCAACAGCGATGCCAAGGAAGAGGCCATCAAACTGGTAGAATGGATGGGCACGCCTGAGTTTGCCCAGATGTTCACCGAGAAAATCAAGCAACTCTCTCCGTTGCCGCAGGCCAAGCCCACCGACCCGTTGCTGCAAGAGTTCGCTGACTTCTACGCCGAAACCCCGGCTTCTTACCTCTTGCTGGTGGATTTCCGCTATGGCAACCCCTCGGGCACCACGCTGCTCGGCAATGGCATCCAAAAGATGCTCTTGGGCGAGATGACGGCCGACGAGGTCGCCCAAAGCCTGCAAGAGGGCATTTCTCAATGGTTCAAACCGCAAACGAGGTAGCCCTGCTGGTGTAAGATTTTGGCGGAGCGGCACGCGAGTGCTGCTCCGCCTCTCTTCTTCCTGTGGAGCATGGGTATGCCAAGACCACGACAATTTTTCCGCAAATGGCGCTTGCCAGGCCTGCGCGCCCAAGGGGTGGGCACCAATGCCCCTTCGTGGGGCATTGTGGCGTTGTTTATTTTGCCGGCTTTTTTGCTTTACACGGTTTTCATGATTTGGCCGTTGGCGCAATCGTTTTATTTTAGCCTTTTTGAGTTTAAAGGGTTGGCGCGGGGCTCATTTGTGGGCTTGCACAACTTTCGGGAACTCTTTACCCGCTACCCCCTCAACGAGCAGCTCCCTCGGGCTTTTCTGCACAATGTGTATTTCTTCATCGGCACCATGTTGGTGCAAAACACTTTGGGGCTGCTTTTTGCCAAGTTGCTCTACAAGCCGCGTTTTGGCAAACGCTTTTTCCAGACGGTATACACCATGCCCTACCTCATCAGCGCGCTGGTGGTGGGGTATCTGTGGAGCCTGATGCTCAACCCGCTGTTTGGGCCGGTCAATCGGGTCTTGAAAGCCATCGGCTTGGGCGCCTGGGCCCGCCCCTGGCTGGGCGACCCGGCCACGGCCTTGCCGGCCATCATCTTGGCCAACGCCTGGCAGTGGGTGGGCTTCCCGATGCTCTTGTTTTCGGCAGGGCTGGCCAACATCGGCGAAGACCTGCGCGAGGCAGCCCGCATCGATGGCGCCACCCGCTGGCGGCTCTTCTGGCACATTGAACTGCCTTTGCTGTTGCCGGTGATTGGCATCGTCACCGTGTTGACCTTCATCGGCAACTTCAACGTCTTTGGCATCGTTTGGGCTATGGGCGGGGTGAATGGTGAACCGGCCGGGGCTACCGACGTCTTGGGGCTGGTCTTCTACCGCACGGCCTTCCGCGGCGGCGTGGACGCCTTTGGCCTGGCTTCGGCTTTGGCGGTGTTGATGTTCATCTTCATCTTTGGGGTTTCCATGATTATGGTGAACCTCTTCCGCCGTTGGGAGGAGAATCTCCGATGAGCGCCTCTAAAGCGACCCGACGCCGTAAAAAGATTGACTTCGTCTCCCTTGGCACCCAATTGCTGCTGTGGGGTTACGCCGCGGTGGTGTTGGGGCCGTTGCTGTTGGTGGTCAACAACGCCCTCCGCCCTTCGCGAGAGATTTTCAAAAACCCTTTGGGCTTGGCTACTTCGCCCTCGTTCGACAGTTTCGTCAAAGCTTGGGAAAAGGCCAATTTCAACACTTACTTCCTCAACTCGCTGATTATCACCGTGGCCGCAGTGCTCTTGGCCACCGCGGTCTCGGCCTTGGCCGGATACATGCTGGGGCGCTATCAATTCCGAGGCAGCGCGTTCCTCTCGGCTTATTTCCTGGCCGGCCTGATGCTCCCCTTCCGCTTGGCCATCGTGCCGTTGTTCCTGCTGTTGGACGATTTGGGCTTGGTGGATAGCCGCCTGGGGCTGATTTTGGTGTATGCCGCCACGGGAATCCCTTTTTCCATTTTCATCCTTTCGTCGTTCTTCCGCCAGCTGCCCCAGGAACTGAGCGAGGCCGCGCGCATTGACGGCGCGAGCGAGTTCACCCTCTTCGGCCGCATCATGTTGCCTTTGGTGCGCCCGGCGCTGGCCACGGTGGTGGTCTTCCAGTTCGTGCCCCTGTGGAACGACTTCTTCTTCCCCTTGGTGCTGCTCCGCTCCACCGACAAGTGGACCCTGCCGGTGGGCATGACCCGCTTCTTCGGCGAGTTCCAGACCGATTGGTCTACGCTGTTTGCCGGGCTGATTATTACCACCCTGCCCCTCATCATCATCTTCCTGTTGGCGACCAAGCAGATTATTGCCGGTCTGACCGCGGGCATTGGCAAATAGGGGTTCGCTTTGTCTGAGCCTTCTCCATCGTCTCCGTGGCGTCATGTCCATGCGTTGATGCAAGCGGGGTTGTCTGCGACCTTCCCGGCCGGCGTGCTTTTGGTGCAGCAGCGGGGAAAAATTCGCTTTCACCAGGCATACGGCTGGCTCGATCCCACCACGCGCGGTTTCCCCACCCAGGAAGACACCCGCTTTGACCTGGCCTCGCTGACCAAGGTTTTCACCGCCACGGCCTTCATGACCTTGGTGGCTGCGGGGAAGGCGGCCTTGGACGAGCCCGTGGTGCGGGTGTTGCCCGAGTTGAGCGGGCGGCATCCCCTCTTGCCCCCCATTGACCCCCACAGCAAAACCCCGCTGGCGCCCCTTCCGGCTTACGCGGGCCGCCAAATCGACGCGCGACGCGTCACCTTCCGCCATCTCTTGACCCACACCGCGGGCCTGGCGGCCTGGCTGGATTGCTGCCAGCCGCCTTTGCATCCGGTGCCCCAGCCGCACCGCGTGCCGCCCGCGCTGCGGGCGCAAAGGTTGCAGGCCCTGCTGGAAGCCCCCCGTTTCGTCTTCCCCCCCGGCCAGGTGGTGCATTACAGCGATGTGGGGTTCATTTTGTTGGGCGAAGCCGTGGCGCGCCTGGCCCGCATGGACCTGCCGGCCTATCTGCAGCAGGCCGTGGGGCGCCCCCTGGGGATGACCACGGTCACCTACAACCCCCTGGCGCAGGGCGTGCCCCAGGCGCTTCTGGCCCCCACCGAGCAGTGCCCTTGGCGCGGCCGGCGGCTTTGGGGCGAGGTGCACGATGAAAACGCAGCGTGTTTGGGGGGCGTGGCCGGCCACGCCGGCCTGTTTGCCACGGCTGCAGATTTGGCCAAATTGGGGCAATGTTTTTTGGCGCGCGGCCAAGGGGTGCTGCCCGCCGCGTTGGCGCAGGCCATGGTGCGGGAACAAGCCTTCACAGACAACGAGCGCCGCGGCTTGGGTTGGAAACTCCAAACGCCCACGGGCAGCCCCGTGGGCCAGGCGTTTGGGCAACCCAGTTTTGGGCACACCGGCTTCACCGGCACTTCCCTCTGGGTGGACCCCTCTCGGGATTTGGTGGTGGTGCTGTTGACCAATCGCGTGTATTACGGCCGCGCGGGCGAGGCCATCGCCCGCTTTCGGGTCCAACTGCACCAGGCCGTGGTGCGGGCTATTGACGCGCTTTTGGAGGAAAAGGACACATGACTCCCTTCGTCATCGGTGTGGATGGCGGCGGCAGCAAAACCGCCGCTGTGGTTTTGGATGGGCAAGGTCGGGTGTTGGGGCGGGGGCAGGGGGGGCCCGCGAACTATCATTTGGTGGGGCGCGAGGGTGTGCGTCGGGCGCTGGCGCAGGCGATGGACCGGGCTGCCGCCGAGGCTGGGGTTGCGCCGCTGCAGGCCCAGGCCGTGGTCTGGGCTTTGGCCGGTGCGGGCCGCGCGGCCGAGGTTGCGGATTTGCAAAGGCTGCAGGCCGAAATGTTGCCCCACATCCCCGGCCGGGTGGTGGATGACGCCCAGGCGGCTTTTTGGGGCGGGGTGGGTTCGCGGCCTGGGGTGGTGGTCATCGCGGGCACGGGGGCAATGGTGTATGGCGAAGACCCGCAGGGCCGCGGCGCCCGCGCGGGGGGATGGGGGCATCTGCTGGACCGCGGCAGCGGCTATGCCATCGCGTTGGAGGCCCTGCAAGCCGTGGCCCGCGCGGCCGACGGCGACGCGCTGGAGACCCAGTTGACCGCGCGGCTGCTGGCCGCCCTGGGGTTGCCCGCGCCTTCGGCTTTGGTGCCCTGGCTGTACGCGCCCGAGCGCCGCGTCGCCGACATCGCAGCCCTGGCCGCGGAGGTGTTGGCCGCGGCCGAAGACGGCGACCTGGTGGCCACGGGCATTGTGCAGCAGGCCGCCGACGCGTTGGCTGCCCAGGCCGCAGCGGTGGCCCACCGCTTGGGGTTGGATCGCGACGAGGCGGGGTTCCCCTTGGCGCTGACAGGCGGGCTGCTGAGGGGCAACGCCTTCTTCCGAGCCCTGACCGCGCAGGCCATCCGCACCCGCCTGCCCTTTGCCCGCCCCCACGCGCCCTTGGCCGACGCAGCCACGGGCGCGGCTTTCCTGGCCTTGGCCTTGGCAGGGCATCCCCTGCCGAGGCTCGCGCCCCCCGCCCCCGAAGCAGCCCAGGGCCCTTGGGCTTCGGAGCAGCGCAATGTGGCCACCGCCGATTTGGACACCCGCACCACCTTGGAAATCGTGGGGCTGATGCACCTGGAAGACCGCCGCGCCGTGGCCGCGGTGTGGCCTGTGTTGCCCGCGGTGGCCGCAGCCGTGGATGCCATTGCCGCGCGGATGAGCCAGGGGGGGCGGTTGATTTACATCGGCGCGGGCACTTCGGGCCGCTTGGGCGTGCTGGATGCTGCCGAATGCCCGCCCACCTTCAACACCGCGCCCGGGCAGGTGGTGGGCGTGATCGCCGGCGGGGCCGCAGCCCTTACCGCAGCGGTGGAAGAGGCCGAAGACGACCCCGAAGAAGGCGCCCAAGCCATCCGCGCTTTGGAAATCGGCCCCCTGGATAGCGTGGTGGGCATCGCAGCCAGCGGCCGCACGCCCTATGTGATGGGCGCTCTGCGCGAGGCCCGCGCGCGCGGGGCCCTGACCGTGGCCCTGATTTGCAACCTTCCGGCGCCTTTGGCTGAGGTGGCCGACCATGTCTTGGCCCCCTTGGTCGGGCCCGAGGTCATCGCGGGGTCCACACGGCTCAAAGCCGGCACCGTGCAAAAACTGGTGCTCAACATGTTGAGCACCGGCGTGATGGTGCGCTTGGGCAAGACCTACGGCAACCTGATGGTGGATGTGCAGCAGCACAACGCCAAACTGCAAGAGCGGGCCCGGCGTATCGTGGCCCAGGCCTGCGACATCCCGCTGGATGAGGCCGCGGAGGTGCTGGCGCGTTGCGACCACGATGTGAAGGTGGCCATCGTGAGCACTCTGTTGGGCTGTGCACCTGCAGAAGCCCGCGAGCACCTGCGCCGCGCCGGCGGGAATGTGCGCCGTGCTGTGGCTGCGGCCCGCCGCGTGGGCCGAACCGCGTAACAGCATCCCTGGCCGGCGTTGGGGGAAGTCCAGCACCAGCCCAACCTGCAAACACGGCGCGTTGCCCAACAGGCTGCGCTTCCAAAGCGCGGGGCTCGTCTTCGCTCACTGAGTTGGGGGCGTGGGCGCCGACCGCGGCTGGCTGGTATAATGTGGGGCGTTTGGAAGGCGTGGCGAGCGCCTTCTGTGTGTGAAAGCTGCTCTATGCTGCCCGCGGTGGGCCGCGGCGGGCCCGCCGGTGGGCGTGAACCTTTGCGCTGAAAGGGCTGAAAGGAAGGATGATGTTTACGCTCTATCCCGCGATTGACCTGCGCCAGGGACAAGTGGTGCGTTTGGCGCAGGGCGATCCTCGTCGGCAGACCGTTTATGATGCTGACCCCGCGGCCACGGCCCGTCGTTGGCTCGACCAAGGGGCGCGGTGGTTGCACGTGGTCAATTTGGACGGCGCTTTTGGTCAAGACGATGCGGCCAATCGGCAGGCCCTGGGGGCCATTTTGCGGGAAGCCGCTCTGCATGGCGCGGCCGTGCAATTTGGGGGGGGATTGCGCAGTTTGGAGGCAGTGGCGCAGGCCTTGGAGATGGGCGTGCGTCGAGTGGTGTTGGGCACTTTGGCCGCGCGGCAGCCCGAAGTCGTTGCTGAGGCTTTGCGGCGTTGGGGCCCCGCGCGGGTGGCCGTGGGCATTGACGCGCGCGACGGTCGGGTGCAAGTGGGGGGATGGGCTGAGGCCACCGATTTGGACGCGGTGGCCTTTGCACAGCAGTTGGCTGCCTTGGGCTTGCAGACCGTGATTTTTACCGACATCCGTCGCGATGGCTTGCAGACCGGTTTGGCTTTAGAGGCCACCGTGGCTTTGCAACGCGCGAGCGGGTTAGAGGTGATTGCGTCAGGGGGTGTGGCTTCGTTGGATGACCTGCGCGCGGCGCAGCGCGCCGGCCTGGCCGGGGCGATTGTGGGGCGGGCGCTTTACGAGGGGGTTTTTGATGTGGAAGCCGCTTTGCGCGCGCTTCAGGCTTAGCGCCGCCGTTTGGTGGCGTGTCGCGCGGGGGCAGCGAACAACCACGGGCGGGTTTAGGTGGTTTCGGTGACTTTGCGCAGCCCTCGCGGGCGTTCGGTGTCGTAGCCCTTGGCGCGCGTCAGGTGGTAGGTGAAGAGTTGGGCTGCCACAATGCTCACCAGAGGTGAAAGCCATTCGGGAATGTCTGCCGGCAGGGGCAGAGCAACCTGAGCCCATGAGAGGATTTCAGGGTCGTTGGAAATCACTACCAGTTCGGCTCGTCGTTTGAAATGCAGGTAGCGGAGGAGCTCTCGCATGGAATCCAGCACCGCCCCGGCCGGTGCCACGGCCAGCACAGGGTAGCCTTGGGCGACAATGGCCACAGGGCCGTGTTGAAAGTCGGCCGATGAATAGGGCTCGGCCGCAATGTAGGTGAGTTCCTTGAGCTTGAGCGCCCATTCAAAGGCTGTGGCGTAGTTGTACCCCCGCCCTAAAACCACGCATTGTTCCATGTAGCGATAGCGTTGCGCTTGTTGCGCGATGGTCTCGTCCAGGGCGAGCATGGCTTCCATCCAGCGCGGCACGCGGGCCAGCGAGGTTTGCATGCTTTGGCTTTGAGCCAGCGAAGCAGAAATCAGCGCCACCGCGGCCAACTGGGCGGTGTAGGTCTTGGTGGCTGCGACGCTGCGCTCTTCGCCGGCCTGGATGTCCAGCGTCCAGGCTGCGGCTTGAGCCAGGGGCGAGTGGGGCGCGTTGGTGATGGCAAGGGTGAGGTTCCCCTGGCGCCGGCCTTCGGCCACCACGCGGACGATGTCGGGCGAGCGGCCCGATTGGGAGATGCCCACCACCAGGGCGTCGCGCAGGCGAGGCGGGCGTTGATAGAGTGTGAACGCAGAGGGGGTGGCCAAGGCCAAGGGCAGACCATTGGCAATGCCCCACAAGTAGTTGGCGTAGCGAGCGGCGTTGTCGGAAGTGCCCCGCGCGGCCAAAAAGGCAAAGCGCGGGTCGGCCTCTTGAATGGCCGAGGCAATGCGCGCGGCTTGGTTGCTTTGCGCGGCCAACAAATGCCGGATGACGGCAGGCTGCTCGTGGATTTCTTGGTGAAGGCTCATGGGGTTTCTCTCGGTGTGGCTGAGGGCGAAGGTTGCAAGCGGCGGATGCGGTCGGTGACATCGTCTTGGAAGCGGGCGATGAAGCCAGCGATGTAAGCCGAGGGGTCCAAGGCGTCGTGGCGGATGAGGGGGGTCAGGTCCATGGCCAGAGCCAGGGCCGAGGCGCGGTCAACCTGGTGAGAGGCAAAATAGGTGGCATTGACCCTGCGCCGCCCCAGAGTGGCCAAATCGTAGCGTTTGCCCCCGCTGATTTGCGAGTCGAACACGCCCAACAAGGCGGCTTGGAGGTTTTCCTGTTGCGAAAGGTCGAAGACCACTTTTTCTTCGTCGCGCATCCAATCCAAATCGCGCCAGACTTCGCAGCCATAGAGCCGTTGGGGGCGGGCCTCGGCGGGAAGTTGGCGGATGGCCTGCACCACCCGCAGCGCGACCGCGACGTGGGTGTCGTGTTTATCGGCCAAATTGTGCGTATAGACCTCACGAGGGCGGGTCGCCAAGAGGATGTTGACCAAATCGGCGGTGGGGTGGGGGTTGGCGTGGTCTTTGACTGCCGCGCTGGGGTAGTCGAGCAAAATTTGGGCGGCATATTCGCCCACAAAGGCCGCTTTGCGTTGCTCTTGTCGGCGGACCGCCCAAATTTCCTCGTCGGTGTAGTGGGCGTAGTGGCCTGCCCGGGGAGAGCCGCGGCCGTCGGTCACCACCACGCCGGTGAACCATTGCTGGGGGTTTTGGAAGCAGGCCAGCACCGCGTGGGCGGCCATGATTTCGATGTCGTCTTGATGGGCGGCGAAACACAGATGCGTGGTGCGGGCCAGAGCGTCGGTGGGGGGCGCGCCGTCGGGAATGTAGATTTCGGCCTGAGGTTGGTGAAAGCGCATGCGAAGACCTCCTTGGAAGGGTAGGTGGAGAGGAATCGGCCGGCGGCACCGCGGAGGGCGGGCGTGACCACGGCCTGCCAAAGGGCAGGCAAGTCATGGGTTTTGCAGGTAGAGCAGGTGGTAATTGTCCAAGAGCAGGTAAGACGCGGCGCCCAACAGACACGCGCGCTCAAAGGGCAGGCGGCCAAAGTGGAGGGTGATTTTCTGGGCGAGGGTGGGCAACACCGCCTGGCGGGTGGCTTGCTGCACTGCGGCCAGCCAGGCCCTGCCGAGCTGAGGCGCGTCGCCGGTGAGAAGGATGGTATGCAGGTTGAGCATGGCGCTCGCATGGGCCAGGGTCTGCCCCAGGTAAGCAGCGGCGTTCCCCAGCACCTCGACGGCCAAGGGCTCGTGCGCGGCAAACGCCTGCCCCAGGGTCTCGGGGGTGAGCGGGTCAGGCGCGGTGGGATATCGCGCGGCCAAGGCGCGGGCCTGTTCGAGGATGGCGGGGATGCTGGCCACGGTTTCCAGGCACCCACGCTGCCCACAGCGGCAGCGCGGGCCGTGGGGTTGGACCACGACGTGCCCGATTTCGCCCGCGGCGAGGTCGTCGCCTCGGAAGAGCGCGCCGTGGATGAGCAGCCCCGCGCCGATGCCGTGGCGGAGGGTGACGGCCAGCAGGTGGTCGGTTTCCCATTGGCCGTAACGAAATTCGCCCACGGCCGCGGCTTGGCTGTTGTTGAGCAGGGTCACCGGCAGCCCGCACTTTTCGCGCAGCCGATGGGCCAGGGGGAGGTCTTCCCACCCCAGGTTGACGGCTTGGATGATGCGGCCTTCCTGGCTGTCAACCAGGCCGGGGGTGCTGATGCCGATGCCCACGACAGGCTGCCGGGCGCGCTGGCGCAGGTGCTCAATCAACTCGCAGATTTGCTGCTCGGGGGGCGGACCTGGGGTGGCTTCGATGGGGATGCGGTGGCTTTCCTGGATTTCGCCTCGGAGGTTGACGATGGCCGCGGTGAAATAGTCGCGTTCCAGGTGGAGGCCGATGAGATAGCGGGCGTTGGGGCGCACGCGGAGCAAGATGGGGGCCTTGCCGCCGGAAGAGGCGCCGCGGCCGCTTTCTTCGATGAGGCCTTCGCGCAACAGCGCGGCGACTTGGGCTGAGACGGTCGCCCGCGTGAGGCGGGTGCGGCGGGCGATGTCCGCGCGGCTGATGGGCTCGTGCGCCAAAATGGTGTGGAACACAAGGTCGCGATTGTGGAGTTTGGTTTGGTGATGGGTGGCTTTGGTGGGGAGCATGTTTTTTTGTGGGTGGGGGGCAAGCCGTGCTTGTTTGTTTAGTGAACTTACAAAGAGTGTACCCCAAAAATGGGGAAACAGCAAGGCGCGTGGTGGAACCCCGCACCGCGGCCACCGCGGAAGGCTCGCACAGGCCAGGCTTTGCAAGGGCCCACGCCCTGGCTCGGGCAGGGTCGGCCTCTGCGCCCGCGCAGCGTGACCGGCCAGACGCAACGGGCGCCCGCGCAGCCCGCGTTTCGCATGCCCGATGGCCGCGCACACCGCGCACCCCACGGAGGATGGTATAATGCCGTGGGGTACTTTTTCCACAAGGTGTGGTTATGGAGATTTTTGGCATTGGTCTCCCCGAGTTGGTGTTGATTTTCATCATCATCATGTTGGTGATGGGCCCTGACG
>CAYLRJ010000048.1:0-2916 GCA_964386185.1 uncultured Anaerolineaceae bacterium | reverse complement strand
CAACCAACCCTTTCGCACGTGTTTCTGCCGATGGTACGATATACTAAAAACGGTTGACACGCAACGCTGACAAAGCCGCGTGGCCTGTGCTGTGGTGAAGATGCTATGACTTTGCCTGATTCCCCTCAAGCCGAACTTCTGCTCGATGGTTGGCCGTTGTATCATTGTCCTTTGGACCCCGCAGGCCTCCACACTTGGCTGGTGCTGCTGGCCTTACAACGCCACGGTCTGCCGGCCAAAGTCGCGTGGCCAGCGCCGCCTCCGCGAGGGTGGGAAGGTCTGCCGGGCGAAGTCGTGCTGCCGGAGCGGCGCATTGTCTCACGGCTCTGGTGGGAACAATGGGCCTTGCCACGCGCGGCGCGCACTTGGGGCGCTGGGGCGATTTATGGGGCCGGGGGGCTGCCACTTTTTGGCCGTGTACCGACTTTGGCGGCGCCCTTGCCCCTTCCGGCAACGCCAGGGCAGCAGCTGAGGCTGGCCCTGGCTGCGGGGGGCCGCGCCCGCGCCACTGATCTTCCTCCGGAGGCGCTGCCAGCGCCTCCTCACCGTCCCTCGGCGCCACCTTGGCCTGTGGATTGGCCGCCTCTTCCTGATGCTTTTGTGCTGTATCATGTGCCTTCGCCCCTTCGCCATCTCCCTTTGGCGCTGGAAGTATGGACGCGCTGGGTTGCGGCTGGGCTGGGCGAGGCCACCCCTTTGCTTTTGCTTGGCGTTTCTCCTTCGCAAGTGACCGTGCCTGAAGCGTGGCAAGGCACGCTGATTCCTTACCCTGCTGTGCCCACGCCCTATTTGCCCGCTTTTTATGCGCGAGCGGTGGCGCTTTTTCATCCTGCGCCTATCGTCGCGCCGGCTGGCGCTTC
Organism: uncultured Anaerolineaceae bacterium; assembly: GCA_964386185.1. Classification (GTDB taxonomy): domain Bacteria; phylum Chloroflexota; class Anaerolineae; order Anaerolineales; family DRMV01; genus DRMV01. The sequence goes on along the minus strand of CAYLRJ010000048.1, from coordinate 2,056 downwards.
CTTGCGATTGGCCCTCGCGTGGGGAGTGCCTGTGGTGGGGCTCGAAGACCCCGCAACCGAGGCGCTGGTGGGCGATGCGGCCTACTTGGCACCGGTCACTGACCCCCGAGCGTTGGGCGCAGCGTTGGTGACGGTGGTGGTGGAAACCGCGTTGGCAGAGCAACTCGCGCAACGAGGGCAAGCCAGAGCCGCCCAGTGGAGCGATGAGGCGTTCCTCCAAGCCGTTTCCCGGGTGTTGTGGACCTCGGCCTCTTGAACCTTGGGCCGCGTTCATGGCGATGCCATGTTCCTTTCATTGGGTTTGGGCAGGACGCAGCTCGCGAGGCAATCTATTTTGAAAAGTTTTCTTAAAAAGATTGTTTTTCCCCTTAAAGGGCATTGATGCTCGTCCCGCTTACGGGTAGAATAATATACGGCATAAGGAAATGCACAAATTATAACCAGAGCGACCATTCGACAATGGGCCTACATAAAGACATGGATGGGGCTATCAAATCAGCATATTTTTCCCGCTGGCATCCGACTTGCACGAGGCCGACGATGGACGACTTACCAACTTGCTATGCTGACCCTGAGGGTGGGGGTCGGCATTGTTTTTAAGGTTGACCGAGACCCCAGCCGCTTTGTTCGACCTCGTAACCTCCGAGGCAGGTTCCCTGCTGCCTCGTGCCGGAAGGGGGCGTTTGCCCCTGTGGAATTGAGGCAATGACTTCCCGAAACGGTGACTCTCTTTTATTGCTCACCAAGGTGCAGGTACCACGCCGACATCCGGATACGTTGCGGCGTCCTCGGCTGTTGGAGATCCTGCATCAAAACCTCTATCGTAAGTTGACCTTTGTCACCGCGCCCGCGGGCTATGGCAAGACTACTCTTTTGGTTGATTTTGCCTCCGAGGCACCGGCTCGGGTCTGTTGGTATCACATCACCCCCGAAGACCAAGATTTAGGGCGCTTTGTGCGCTATTTGGCGTGGTCGCTTCAACAGCAATACCCCCATCTTGAGCCCGCCTTGCAAGAGGTGGTGGAAGGCGCAGCCTCGCAGGCGCCGGATGTTTTGGCTGGGGCTTTCATCAATATTATGGCCGAGCAGGTGGACGATTTCACCTTGCTGGTCTTGGATGATTATCACCTGGTGGGCGAGCATCTGCCCATTGTTGACTTCCTTGAAACTTTGTTGGAGCATCTCCCTGACCAAGTGCGTTTGCTCATTGCGTCGCGAAGCGTTTATGGCATTCCGGCAGCTAAATTGTTTTTGAGGAACGAATTGGGGGTCATTGGGGCTCGCGAACTGCGCTTCACCGCGGAGGAACTTCAAACACTGGCCCAGCAAGCCTATGGTGTGACGCTGCCCGAGGTTTATGCGCAAGATTTAGCCCAGCGCACCGATGGCTGGATCATTGCCATGCTGTTGGCCGTGCGCTTGCGCACGCAAGGCGCTTTGCCGCTTATTCACGGCGCTCAAGAGCAACTTTATGCCTTTTTGGCTGAAGAGGTGCTGCATCAACTGCCGGCATCCTTGGCGCGCTTTCTGCTGGATAGCAGTATCTTCACCGAGTTTCACGACGAACTCTGCACCGATGTGTTGCAGGTGCCGGCCAAGGCCTATTTGGAAGAAATTGAAGCCCGCAACCTTTTCGTCACCCGTATCGAAACCCCTGAGGGACCGGTTTTTCGCTACCATCAACTTTTTGCGGAGTTTTTGCGCGACCGCTTACAGCGTGAAAACCCTTCCCGCTATCGCCGGCTGCATCTCGATGCGGCAACATGGTTTTGGGAACACCAAGCCGCGGAGGAAGCCGTTGCGCATCGCTTGGCCGCGGGTGACCGGGAAGGCGCTTTGCCGTGGATGGAGCAAGCCGCCCGTGAAATGTTCATCAGTGGACGCAATGACGTTTTGCGTTATTGGGTGGAAGTCCTTGCCCGTCCCCCTGATCTGCGGGAGCGAGCCCCTCGCTTGCTTTTGTATCACGCCAAGGTGTTGAGCAATCTCAATCAGTTTGAAGAGAGCAACGCCTTGCTCAATCTCGCCCGCCCTGCCCTGGAGGCCAGTGGGGACA
>CAYLRJ010000047.1:0-15338 GCA_964386185.1 uncultured Anaerolineaceae bacterium | reverse complement strand
CGCTGCTCCGCGTTGGGAGGCACACGGAGCCACAGAGGGCACGGAAGGGAGCAGGGCGAGGCACGCCTCGCCCCTACAAAAAAATCGGCGAAAATCGGTGCCAATCGGTGGATCTATCTGCGTTCATCTGCTCCCATCGGCGTCCATCTGCGTTCTGCCCTCATCCCCCTGTATCCCCCTTCTCCCAGAGGGCGAAGGGGGATAGGGCAAGGCATCGCCTCGCCCCTACGAAAAAAATCGGTGTAATCGGTGCAAATCGGTGGATCTATCTGCGTCCATCCCCTCCCATCTGCGTCCATCTGCGTTCCCTTCACCTGGCCCCAAAATCACCCCCGCCCCCGCCCGCAATTCGCAATTCCTCATTCGCAATTTGCTCCCCGCGCTCGCCCTCATCCCCCTGTATCCCCCTTCTCCCAAGGGGCGAAGGGGGATAGGGCGAGGCACGCCTTGCCCCTACGAGAAAATCGGCGAAAATCGGCGTCAATCGGTGGATTTATCTGTGTCCATCTGCCCTCATCTGCGTGCATCTGCGTTCCCTTCACCCGCGCCCTAAAGTCACCCCTTACCCCAAACGCAAATCAGTGAAAATCGGTGTAATCGGTGGACCCATCTGCGTCCATCTGCGTTCTTCTCACCTCAACCCTCAAAATCACCCCCGCCCCCAGCCCGCAATTCCTAATTCCTCATTCGCAATTTCCCGCGCGCCCGCTATTCCCTCTCTCTGCGGCGAGGCGCGCCTTGGGCAATTCCGCGGTACAATTTCCCCATGCCCACCGACCCAACCCACACCACCGTTGCCATTGCCATGAGCGGCGGCGTTGATAGTTCCGTCGCCGCGGCGCTCTTGCGTTATGAAGGTTACCAGGTCGTGGGAATGATGCTCCGCCTCTGGAGCGAGCCGGGCAAAGCCGCCGAAAACCGCTGTTGCACTCTCGAAGCCAGCGACCTCGCCCGCAGTATCGCCCACCGCTTGGGCATCCCGTTTCACCTCATTGATGCCAGCGAGGCCTTCCGCCAAACCGTGGTGGATTACTTCATCAATGACTATGCGAAAGGCCGCACCCCAAACCCCTGCTTGGTCTGCAACCGTGACATCCGCTGGGGGGTGTTATGGGAACACGCGCGGCAGTTAGGCGCTGACTACCTCGCCACCGGGCACTATGCCCGCCTATACCACTGTGCGGATGGGCGGGTGCGTCTGATGCGCAGCGCAGACGAAAGAAAAGACCAATCTTACGTCCTCAGCCGCCTGACAACCGCGCAATTGCGACATACCCTGCTCCCGCTTGGCGACTACACGAAAACCGAAGTGCGTTTGCTGGCTCGCGAATTTGGGCTTCCGGTTGCCCAACGGCCTGACAGTCAAGATCTCTGCTTTTTGGGCGGAGGCGATTATCGCGACTTCCTGCGGCGACACGCCCCGCACACCGAGCGCCCTGGGCCCATCCTCGACCAAGAAGGCCGCCGCCTGGGCACCCATCGCGGCTTGGCCTTTTACACCATTGGCCAACGCAAAGGGCTCGGCATCGCGGCCGAACATCCTCTCTATGTCCTCGCCAAAGACCTCGCGCGCAACGCGCTGATTGTCGGCCCCAAAGAGGCCCTGGGGCAGCGCGGGTTGAGGGCAGCCGAAGCCAATTGGATTACCCCCCCGCCCCCCAGCCCCTTTCGGGCGCGCGTCCAAATCCGCGCGACCGCCCGCCCCCAACCCGCCACAGTCTACGTGGAAAACGCCACCCACTTTCGCGTCCACTTCGACACCCCCCAACGCGACATCACCCCCGGCCAGGCCGCGGCCGTCTATCTCGACGAAACTTGCCTGGGCAGTGGCATCATCACCGCCGGATACGCGCTCCCCGCCTCGGAGGAAACCTCATGACCATCCCCGGTTTCATTTTCGGCGCGCTTTTTGCGACCCTCTACGGTTCGCTCTTCCATCTGGCCACCGGCGGCGGCTTCGCCCGCCTCCTCGGCGACATCGCGCTGGCGTGGCTGGGCTTCTGGATGGGCCACCTCTTTGCCGCGGCCCGAGGCTGGGAATGGGGCATGGTCGGCGTCCTCCACTTTGCCCCAGCCACCTTGAGCGCCGCCTTTTGGCTGGTGCTCGGGCACTACCTGGCACCCCCAGCACCGCCCCCGAAATCATCCGACTAATCACACTAATCCGACTAATCCGACCAATTCAAAACGGTGGTATAATAAGCCCTACCCTTAAACCCCGGGCAACGACCCGTCAACTGGGGAGTCTTTATGAAACTACACGAATATCAATCCAAGCAAATCTTTGCCAAGTATGGCGTCCCCATACCCAAGGGGCGCGTCGCGACCACCGCGGCAGAGGCTCGGCAAATCGCCGAGGAGTTAGGTGGTCGCGTCGTCGTTAAGGCACAGGTGTTGGTCGGCGGCCGCGGCAAAGCCGGGGGCATCAAACTGGCCAACACCCCCGAAGAAGCCGAAGAACGGGCGACCGAAATCCTGGCCATGAAACTCAAAGGGTTGCCGGTGCGCAAAGTGTTGGTAGATGAAGCTGCCAACATTGCCAAAGAAATCTACCTTGGCATCACCAACGACCGGGCAGCCCGCAAACCCGTGATGATGGCCTCTTCAGAAGGTGGGGTTGACATTGAGGAAGTCGCCCGCACCATGCCTGAGAAAATCATCAAAATTCACATTGACCCCCTGCTGGGCCTGCGCGGCTACCAAACCCGCGACCTGGCGCTGGGCATTGACCTCCCCAAAGAACACTGGAAGGCCTTCAGCAAGGTTTGCTTTGGGCTTTGGGAGGCCTACCAAAAGAGCGACGCCACCCTGGCCGAGATCAACCCCTTGGTCATCACCGAAGAAGGGGACATGATCGCGGTGGACGGCAAAATGATCATTGACGACAACGCGCTCTTCCGCCACCCCGACCTGGCCGAAATGCGCGACCTGGACGTCGAAGCGCCCGAAGAAATCGAAGCGCGCAAATATGGCCTTTCCTACATCAAACTGGATGGCGATATTGGCTGCATGGTCAACGGCGCAGGACTGGCCATGACCACAATGGACGTCATCAAACTCTACGGCGGGGAACCTGCCAACTTCCTGGATATTGGCGGAGGTGCAAGCGCAGAAAAAGTCGCAGCGGCCTTCCGCATCATCCTTTCCGAGCCCAATGTCAAAGCCGTGCTCATCAACATCTTCGGCGGCATCACCCGCGGCGACGAGGTTGCCAAAGGCATCTTGGCCGCGATGGAAGAAGTCAAACCCACTGTGCCGATGGTCGCCCGAATCGTTGGCACCAACGCAGAAGAAGGGCGTCGCCTGCTGGCCGACGCCAACATGATCACGGCTGATACCCTGGTCGAAGCGGCCCAAAAAGCCGTTGCGGCCGCGAAGGGAGGCACCCAATGAGCATTCTGGTCAACAAAGATACCCGCCTGGTTGTCCAAGGCATCACCGGTCGCGAGGGCCTGTTCCACACCACCCAAATGGTGGCTTATGGCACCAATGTCGTCGCCGGTGTAACCCCCGGCAAAGGCGGCCAATGGGTGCTGGATGACAAAATCCCGGTCTTCGACACGGTCAAAGCCGCGGTGGAAACCACCGGCGCAAACACCAGCGTCATCTTCGTGCCCGCCCGCTTTGCTGCCGACGCCATCTTTGAAGCCGCCGACGCGGGCGTCGAGCTCATCGTCTGCATCACCGAGGGCATTCCCGTGCAGGATATGATGCGAGTGCGGGCTTACCTGGACCAAAAAGGCGCCCGCTTGGTCGGGCCCAACTGCCCCGGCCTGCTCACCCCCGGCGAAGCCAAAGTGGGCATCATCCCCGGCAACATCGCCATCCCCGGCAACGTCGGCGTGGTTTCCCGCTCGGGCACCTTGACGTACGAAGTGCTCTACGCGATGAAACAGTTGGGCATTGGCGCCACCACCACGGTTGGCATCGGTGGCGATCCGGTCAATGGCACCAGCTTCTTGGATGTGCTCAAGATGTTCGAAGAAGACCCCCAGACCGAAAAAGTGGTGCTCATTGGCGAAATCGGCGGCACCGACGAGCAAAAAGCCGCAGAATACATTGCCGACCACATGACCAAACCGGTCGTGGGCTTCATTGCCGGCCAAACCGCGCCGCCAGGCAAACGGATGGGCCACGCAGGGGCCATCGTCGAAGGTGGCGAAGGCACAGCCGCCGAGAAAATCGAAGCCCTGGAAAAGGCCGGGGTCAAAGTCGCCAAACACCCCGAAGAAATCGCTTACATCCTCAAAGACCTGTAGGCTCCCCAACACAAACCGTGCAAACCCATCCGCCCCCTTCTTGCAAGAAGGGGGCGGCTTTTTGCTGGCTGTGCGAGAGCAATGGCGCTGTGGCGCTACTCTCCCCCGCGCGTCACCGAAATGGAAACCACCACATAGCCCCCACGCACGTCATACCGCAAATTGAGCACCAGCTTATCGCCCGAAGGCTTGAAGCGCAACAACGTGGCAACATACCCCACCACCGGATCGCTCATGGCGGGCTGTTGCCACCCTCGCTTCGCCAAAGCCGATTGATAGAAACGCAACACCTGCCCCAACGGGGCCCGTACCCGATACACAACCAAATGATTGGCGCGCAACACTTGCACATCATACGCCCCCGGCATCAGCGGCACATCCTCGGGCACCCCGGCCACCACAGGCGGCACCGGGGAAGGGGTCGCCACGCCCGGCGAAGGGGTGACCGGCGTGGGCGCACCCCGCGTACCCTGCGCGCCCGTCGTCGCCGTACAGGCCGCCAACGTCATAATCAAAACCCACCGCCAAAACCGCCGCATGGCCCTCCTCGCCTTGCCATTCTCCCATGCTGTGGGCCGTGGCTCCCTTCGCCTGCCCAACTCAAGCCCTACCCAATCATGTAGAACACAAGCGGGTTTTGAACCCTGGGAGTCATCCCATGATGCCAAAACCCGCCTTCTTTAAAAACGTATTCTGCTGTTACTTGTCACCGTCCCCCCCTTCGTAACAGGCGCGTTAGGGGTTTCCGGTTTGCTTACAGCCGCTCTTCGATGTATTTGACCGCTTCGCCGACCGTGGTAATGTTTTGCGCGTCTTCATCGGGAATTTCCGCGTCAAATTTGTCTTCCAGGGCCATGATGAGTTCCACCAAGTCCAGCGAATCGGCTTCCAGGTCCTCACGGAAGCGAGCATCCATGGTCACCTTGTCGGGGTCCACGCCCAACAAATCCACAATGATAGCCTTGACTTCCTCATAGACGTTCACGTCCGCCATGTTATGCCTCCTGAAGTGAAAATGAGTATGTGCTAATTGTAACCTGCCTCCGCCGCTTGTCAAGCCCGTTGACAGGGGTATGGCAGGCTGGTAAGATAGTCCAAACCAGGGAACACCACGCCATGAAAAAAGTTACGCCTATCGGCCATCGAAAAGCCGACCACATCCGCATCAATCTGGAAGAGGACGTCCGCTCGGGGATTTCAACCGGGCTGGAACGATACCGCTTTGTCCACCAAGCTCTGCCCGAATTGGACCTGGCCGAGGTCAACACCCGCCTGCGCCTGTTTGGCCGAACGCTGCAGGCGCCGGTGCTGATTTCATCCATGACTGGCGGCACCGAGGAAGCCGCGCGCATCAACCGCCATTTGGCCGAGGCCGCGCAAACCTTGGGCGTGGCCATGGGGGTCGGTTCCCAGCGGGCAGCCCTGGAACACCCTGAAGTAGCCTGGACTTTTCAAGTGCGCGGCTATGCGCCCGATATTCTGCTCTTTGCCAACCTGGGGGCTGTGCAGCTCAACTATGGCTACACCGCCGACCACTGCCGCCGCGCGGTTGAAATGATTGAGGCCGACGCGCTCATTTTGCATCTCAACCCTCTGCAAGAAGCCCTCCAACCCGAAGGCGATACCAACTTTCGGGGGCTCATCCACAAAATCGAAGCGGTCTGTCGGGCTCTGGAAGTGCCGGTTGTGGTCAAGGAAGTGGGCTGGGGCATTTCGGAACAGGCAGCCCGCATGCTGGCCGACGCCGGCGTAGCCGCCATTGATGTTGCAGGGGCTGGGGGCACATCGTGGAGCCAAGTTGAAATGCATCGAGCCCCCACCGAAAACCAACGCCTGCTGGCCGCGACCTTCCGCGATTGGGGCATCCCCACCGCGGAGGCCATCTTAGCTGCCCGCCGCGGCGCGCCGCACATCCCCATCTTTGCTTCAGGGGGGCTGCAAACCGGCCTTGACATTGCCAAAAGCATCGCCTTAGGGGCGACCCTGGGCGGCCTGGCGCGGCCCTTGCTCGCTCCGGCAGCCCGCTCGGCACAACACGCCGCCGAAACCCTGGCGAGGCTGATTCAAGAGCTGCGGGTCGCCATGTTTGCCGCGGGCGCCCGCGACCTCGAAGCCCTCCGGCACACCCCCCTCATCCCTTCCCCTGACCTCGCGGAGCACACCCCATGACCACCCTTGCCGAATTCCAACAACAAATGCTGCCTGCGATTGACCAAGCCATGCAAGCCGTGGTTGATCGCTCCCGCAGCAAAGGCTGCACCGAACTGCACGCCATGCTCGCCTACCACTTGGGCTGGCGCGGCGAAGGTGCCGGCCCCAGCGCCCAAGGCAAACGCGTGCGCCCGCTGCTGGTGCTGCTCGCCACCGAGGCAGCCGGCGGCGAATGGCATCGCGCGGTCCCCGCCGCAGCCGCCGTAGAACTGCTGCACAACTTCTCCCTCATCCACGACGATATCGAAGACCGCGGCGAAACCCGCCGCGGGCGCCCCACCCTGTGGACCCAATGGGGCACCCCCCTGGCCCTCAACAGCGGCGATGCCCTCTTTGCCCTCGCCAACATCGCCATGCTGGAGCTCCACCCGCCCCACAGTGCGGAAACCACCCTCATCGCAAGCCGCTTGCTCTTGCAAACCGCCCTCCGCCTTACCCAAGGCCAACACCTGGACCTCGCCTACGAAAGCCGCGCCCAAATCACCGTAGATGACTACTGGCGCATGGTCGAAGGCAAAACCGCGGCGCTCCTGGCGGCCAGCACCGAACTGGGCGCCATCCTGGCCGATGCCCCCGAAACCACCCGTCGGGCTTACCACGAATTCGGACGCATGCTGGGCCTGGCCTTCCAAGCCTGGGATGACTACCTCGGCATCTGGGGCGACGCCGCCCTCACCGGCAAATCCACCACCGGCGACCTGATGGAACGCAAAAAGACGCTCCCTGTGGTCTATGCCTTGACCCAAAACGGCGCCTTCGCCCGCCGTTGGCAGGCCGGGGAGCCCCGCACCCCCGCAGACGTTCCCGCGCTGGCCCAAGCCTTGGAAGCCGACGGCGCCAAAGCCTACACCCAAGCCGTGGCTACAAGCCTCACCACCCAAGCCCTGGAAGCCCTCGAAGAAGCCCAGCCTCGCGGCGACGCAGGCGAAGCCCTCCGCACCCTGGCCAAACGCCTGCTGCACCGCCAAAATTAAAAACACCTTGCATCCCTGGGCAAACTGCAACGCAACCGTAATATAAACAATTTTGGGCTTCTGTATACTAATATCCGCCTACGGCACTCTTAAAATCCCCATCACGAATTGCGGGCCAGACCTCGCGGACATCGTCTTCGGGCCCACACGTGTGCGGGGCAAACCGTACCCCTTCCAATCCCAAACACCTGAAGCAACGCCACCACGCGGCATGGCGCCAGAGACGGTGTGCGCGCTTAGGTCTCCTTTGACAAGCACGCTTACAAAACCGCAATTCAGCACTTTCCGCCCACCTCGGGCGGAGGAAGGAGGCCTTGCATGTCCAACGCCCAAGCCAGACTTGCCCATCTGAAAGACCTCAAAGCCCGCCGCAAAGCCGGCGAAATTGAGTTGGTGCCTTATTACAAAGAACTGCTGAGCATCCTGAGCGACACCATCCAACACCTCTGCGACGAAGACATCTCCGAACACGATGCCAAACTGCAAATCCCTCTGGTGCTGGTCTTTGTAGAAGAACAAATTGACAAACTGGCCGAACGCGGCGGCTAAACCACGGGCGGTGCAAAAGTCGTAAAAATTAAGTCAAAATCACGGCCTTTTCCTACCCTTTTGCGCCGGTTCTGTGGTACACTGTAATCAGCCTAAAGTCGTTATTTTTTCAGCAGAAGGAGGGTGAAATGGCCCGAACACGAGCGGAGCAAATGGTGGCCCGCTTAGAGAGCATGCAAGCGGCAGTGCCCGACATTGAAGCGTCGGCCGTCGTTTCAGTAGATGGTTTGGTCATTGCTTCTGCCTTGCCTGCTGACACCGAAGAAGACCGCGTTTCGGCGATGTCGGCAGCCATGCTCAGCCTGGGCGAACGCATCGCCACCGAATTAGGGCGTGGCACTGTCGAACAGGTTTACATCAAAGGCGACAACGGCTACGTGGTGCTGACCGCCGTTGGCGAAGACGCTGTACTGACCGTTTTGGCCCGCAAGGAAGGCAAACTGGGGCTCATCTTCCTTGAAATGCGTCGTGCCGCCGAAGACCTGGCCCGCCTGGTCAGTTAGCCCAGCCCGCCCAACCAGCCACCTCCGGGAGGATGCCGAACCACGGCCCTCCCGATTTCTTTGTTCCCATTTTCCCGCCCCACGGCGCAAGCCCCCTTCCCAGCAGGAGGTTTCCCCGTGACCACCAAATACATCTTCGTCACCGGCGGCGTGCTCAGTTCCGTGGGCAAAGGCGTCACCGCCGCTGCCTTAGGGCGCGCCCTCAAAGAGCGCGGCTTTTCGGTTTCGGCCCAAAAGCTCGACCCCTACATCAACGTCGACCCCGGCACCATGAGCCCCTACCAACACGGCGAAGTGTACGTCTTGGACGACGGCGCCGAAACCGACTTGGACCTGGGCCACTACGAACGCTTCATGGACGTCAGCCTCAACCGCTATAGCAACGTCACCACCGGCCAAGTCTATGCCGATGTCATCGCCAAAGAACGCCGCGGCGACTTCCTGGGCGGCACCATCCAGGTCATCCCCCACATCACCAACGAAATCAAACACCGCATCGCACAAGTCGCCCACACCACCCATGCCGAAATCGTCATCGTCGAAGTCGGCGGCACCGTGGGCGACATCGAATCCCTGCCCTTCATCGAAGCCCTCCGCCAAATGCGCGCCGACATCGGCCGCGAAAACACCCTGTTCATCCACGTCACGTGGCTTCCCCACATCAAAAGCACAGGCGAACTCAAAACCAAACCCACCCAACACTCCGTGCGCGAACTCCGCTCCCTGGGCATCCAGCCCGACATGATCGTCGCCCGCTCCGACTACCCCGTTTCGCAAAACGTCATCAACAAAATCGCCCTCTTTTGCGACGTCGCCCCCCAAGCCGTGATCCCCATGGTGACCACCGACGTCCTCTACGAAGTCCCCCTCCTGGTCGAAGCCAGCGGCATGGCCGACTACGTGCTCCAACGCCTCAACCTGGAAGCCCGCCAACAGCCCGACTGGACGGCTTGGAAAGCCCTGGTCGCAGAAGCCCGCCGCCCCAACAAGCCCAAAGTGCATATCGCCTTGGTAGGCAAATACGTGGAACTCCACGACGCCTACCTCAGCGTGCGGGAAGCCCTCTACCACGCTGGCTTGGCCCTGGGGTTAGATGTGGACATCGCCTGGGTGCACTCTGCCGACCTGGAAAAAGGGCGCCACTGGGAACCCGTGCGGGAAGCCGACGGCATCTTGGTGCCAGGCGGCTTTGGCGACCGCGGCATCGAAGGCAAAATCCTGGCTGCGCGCTATGCGCGCGAACACCAGATTCCCTACTTTGGGCTCTGCCTGGGGATGCAACTCATGGTCGTGGAATTCGCCCGCCACGTCTTGGGCGACGAAAGCGCCAACTCCACCGAGTTTGACCCCGGCACCCCCCATCCGGTCATTGACTTGATGCCCGACCAGCGGGGCATCGTAGATATGGGCGGCACCATGCGCCTGGGGCTGTACCCCTGCCGCTTGCAGCCCAACACCCGGGCCGCCGAGGCCTATGGCCGAGACGAGGTGCTGGAACGCCACCGCCACCGCTTTGAGTTCAACAATGCTTACCGCGACATCCTTTCGCAAGCAGGAATGACCTTCTCGGGCCTCTCCCCCGACGAACGCTTGGTCGAAATCGCCGAACTCCGCGACCATCCCTTCATGCTGGGCACACAATTCCACCCCGAATTTCTTTCCCGGCCTAATCGCCCCCATCCCCTTTTCGTCGCCTTCCTAAAAGCCGCGGCCCAGCGCAGCAAAACATCCTAACCCGCGGCTTTCGCGCGCCAAGGCCCGCGCATCTCAGGGCGTGGGCGTTGGCGCGGCCACCACAATTTGAACGTACACCGGATCGCCAAAAGGATGCCCCTGGGGGTCAAAGGCCTGCCAGGTCGAAAAATACTGCCCCGGCTTACGCGGAGCCGTAAACACAATGCGCAAAACCGCTTCGGTGCCTGCCCGAGCAGGGAACAAAGCCATTTCCTCGGGCGCGCCCAAAGGCTCGCCAGCCACGTGCTTGAGGCGATAACGGGCATTCCAATTACAGGTGCCTGTGTTTTTCACCCGCCAGCGCTTGTCCAAGGTTTGCCCAGGCTGCACTACCGTGCCGTCGGGGATGGTCTCGTCTTCCACAAACGTCAAACCATTGGTACACGTGCGCACGGCCGCCGGGGTTGGCGGCAAGGGACTGGGGGTTGCCGTCGGCGCCGACGGTGCGACAGCGCCAGCCTCGGTTGGGGGGACAAACGCGTTGGGTAACACGGCCGTTGGCGCTGCTGACGAACGGCCGCATCCAACCAAGAGCAGCACCAAGAGCAGAAGGAACAACCACCAAAACCTTGGCTTCATGCTTTGACCTCGCCTCTGGAAGTGGGCACGAAACCGCACCGCAACTGCGGCCTCATGCCCAGAGCCTGTCGTTTTCTCACCCAAAATATCGCCACCACAGACCTCGCACAAGTGCATCAGCCCAACGGGCTCGCGTGGCTGGCCAGCACCAGCCCGGGCTGGCCAGCATCACGCTCACAGCCTCGCACAAGCGCATCAACCCAACGGGCTCGCTTGACTGGCCAGCACCAGCCCGGACTGGCCACCACCGCGCTTTCACGCCTTCGGCCTCGCACAAGCGCATCAACCCAGCGGGCTCGGTCGGCTGGCCTGCACCAGCACCAGCCCGGACTGGCCACCGCCACGCTTTCACGCCTTCGGCCTCGCACAAGCAAGTGCATCAACCCAGCGGGCTCGCTTGACTGGCCAGCACAAGCCCGGACTGGCCACCACCGCGCTCACGCCTCGCACAAGCGCATCAGCCCAACGGGCTCGCGTGGCTGACCGACACCAGCTCGGATCGCCACCACCGCGCTCACGCCTCGTACAAGCGCATCAGCCCAACGGGCTCGCGTGGCTGGCCAGCACCAGCCCGGACCGCCGCCACCGCGCTTTCACGCCTTCGGCCTCGCACAAGCGCATCAGCCCAGCGGGCTCGGTCGGCTGGCACCGTCTTCCGGCTGGCTATTGTTCTGGCCATCGTTGTTGTTGCTCCCTGGCTATACGAAACGCAGTGTAGCCAAGGGCCCGACGGGCTTCGCGCCCGCTCGAAGCACCAACATCCAAGGCGGCAGCGGGCCGCGCACGATGTTTACAGACCAGCAACGGCGCCGCCTCGGGCTGCGCACCCGGGCTCTTGGTCACCAAGGGCCTGACAAGCGCAGGGCAATAGTTAGTATCACCTCAAGTTTTGTGCAAGCGCCTCAGCCCATCCCGGGCACCATCACCGCGGCCGCCACTTTCTGGCTATACGAAACGCAGCCCAGCCAAGCCAACAGGCCTTGCGCTGCCGCCGCCCACCAAAGCCTTGGCGATGCAAGGCCGCCTTGAGGCTCACGGTTCCAATGCCGCCTTCCTCTGGAAACCCACACATCGCGGTGGGCTTTTCCCTATGGCAAAGTCCAATAGTTGACCTGGTCCACCGCCACTGTAAAATCGGGCGTCTTTTCCGATGCAATCACCAGGCCAAAGTAGCCTTGCAGGTAATTTTGGTCTTTGACTTCGGCCAACAAAATGCGATTGGCGTAGATTTTCAACGTCGCGCCTTCCATCCAAACACCCATCCGATTGGTTTGGTTGGGGCCCGACAAAATTGCCTGGCCGCGCGACCAATAACGCAGCGCGGTGTAATGCTCGCCATCCCATTGATAGACCCGAAAACGGCCATCGCACGCAAATTCCACCACCACACCCTGCGAAGGGTCTGGGGCGCGCACGATCAGGCCGTAACGGTCCAAGTCGCTGCACGTGGCGCCGGTGACAAAGGTGGCTTCCAAAAAGCCGTCGCCGACCGGCGGATACGACGACAAGCCCCAGGAGTCCACCATGCCCGGGGTGAGGCCATGCATGAGCAAGCGGCCGTTTTGGATTTCAAACCGCGCGTCTTCAGTATCCAGCAAGAACCAATGGGCTGCGTCGTCCATTGGGTCGCTGATTTCTTCCGTGCCCAGGTTGAGTGTGGCTGCGGCTTCCGGCACTTTGATTTCGACCCAAAACTTACCGTCGTCGGCGCCAGGGCCAAATTGTTTGCCGTCGGCGGTTTCCAGCCGCCAATCGCTGCGATACGTGCCCGGCGCTTCGGGGGCTTTGAATTCCACTTTGAGGGTCATTTCCTCACCAGGCGGCACCCGCTTGGGAAGGTAAACCTTTTCTGGCGCGCCCATGAGGTCGCCGTCCACGTGCACTGCCGCGTAGTTGGTCGTCCAAGTGCAGGTGCCGGTGTTGCGCAATGTCCATGTTTTGGTAAATTTGGCGCCCGGCTGCACTTCTGTGCCGTCGGGGATGGTTTCCGAAACAAACTTCGCCTGATTTTCGCATGCGCCCTGGGTTTCAGGCCACCAGGCAAAATCGGCCTGGGCGGTTTCGTTGCCTTTCACGGTGACTGCTTGCTCGCCTTTTTCCAAAGCGGGGAAGGTCCACGTGCCGGGCGTTAGGCGCGCTGCGTTGACGTCGTCGTGGGGGTCAATGCGCACGCAATAGGTGCCTGCGGGCACTTGCTCAAAACGATATTGCCCTTCGGGATCGGTGGTGGTCGTTGCAAACGGCTCGCCAGGACATGCGCCTTTAGCCAAGGCCACCTGCACGCCGGCCAAGCCGGCTTCCGAAGGGTCGCGCACGCCATTACCCGCGTAGCCAAAGCCTGGGTAGTTTTTGCAGCGCGGGTCTGGGGTTGGGGTAGGCTGGCCCTCTTCGGCCACGGGGGGAGTGCAGACGTCCTGCCAAACCGTGCCCGTCACCTCACCAAAGGCAGGCGTCGCCGTGGGGGTAGGCTGAGGGGTTGGCGAAGGTGCGAGGGTGGGCGTGGCCGTCGGGGGCTGGGCTGTTTCCGTAGGCGCTGCCACGCTGGTGGGCGAGGGCGCAATCAACGGCGTTGGCGAAGCCGCCAGCGTCGGTGGCGCGTACGTCGGAAGCGGCGTCGGTGCCGGCGCCGGCATGGTACATCCCGCCAGGAAGGCCGCGGCCCAGCCCAAGCCCATTGCAAAACGTTTCCACTTGTGCATACTTCACCTCCAAGGCACGCCTTCATTTGGTGCTGCGACCCAAAAGGGCAACCGCTCGCCCTAAGAGCAAACTCAGGCCGCCCACCAACATGAACGCATCTCGCCAAAAACGTTCGGGGAAGAGACGAATCAAAGTATCGGTGTAAACAAACAACCAGGTATCACCTTCGAAGAAAACTTTATGGAAATCAACAAACAAGGTCTGAAACGCCACGATGGTCAAGGCCACAATGGCCAACATCAGCCCAACCGTAAGCCAACCGCCCCAGGCCAAGCCCTGCCGGAAGGCTTCCCAAGCGCCTTGGCGATAGGCCAGCCCGCCCAAGAGCAGCAAAGCCAGCAAGGCTATCTTCCAGACCCACAGCGCCCCTTGTACCACGCGCTTGACGTCGGCCATGTGGCGCAACTCGCGGGCGTTGTAAAGGGGTTGGCCATCCGGCAGACGCCGGTCGGCCAAAAAATGAATGTCGGCATCATTGAGGAGATATTGTCGGGAAAGGTCGGCCCAAAACAAACGGTCCTCTGTGGTAAAGCCATACGCGTCGGGCGGGAAGCCAGGCAGGCGATATTCAATCTGGATGAAGAGCGGGGTCAGCAAAAGCCGCACCACGCCCAACACGATGACCAGGGGCACCAGCGGGGCGACCAGCCACGGCAGCGCTTTGCTCAGCGTCATGGGAACCACCTTTCACGCAACAGGGTCAAGGGTCAAACACAGCCACAATTTCTCTGCGTCGGAAGTGCCGGCAGGGGGCGGCGCTGCGTCAGGGGGTGAGGCCGCATTGGCAAGCAGCGCGGCGCCCCACGCGGTCAGCCATTCGGCCGCTGCGGGGGCAATTGCCCAGCGTTGCGCCACAGTCGCCCGCGCGTCTGGCGGCAAATGGGGAAACACCAAAGCCGCCAGCACCCAACGGCTGCGCGTTTGCTGAGTCACCTTGGCGCCTGGGCCTGTCTGAGGCTGAGGCGCGGCCGCGGGCGCCTCTGGGGGCTGCGGCGCCGCGGGAGGCGCCTCTTCGGCTGCTGCGGCCTCGCCGCACAGCCAACCGCGCAGGTCACGGCGCTGGCGCGCCTCGGCGCGCGTCGGCGCAGCCTGCCACAACCACGCCAGCAACCGCTGCAACTGCTCCACGCGAGAGCGAAACGCCCCTTCGGCCGCCGCGCGGCGTTCAGGCGCGACCTCGGCCGCGAGAAGCACCCCCCGAAAAGCCTCAACCACAGCCTCCACATCTTCCGCCGTGGGCATCGGGCCCAAAGGCTGACACAACGGCATCCGCCGCTGCCAAACATCGGCCATGCGGTCGGCCGCGGCTTCCAAAGGCGGGAAGCGCTCGCGATACGCGGCTTCCAAATCGGGCACACCCGCGCCGCCCAAGGCCTCGGCCAGCCGCGCCCAACGGCCGTCCGGGTCGGAGAGCACTTCCCACCCGGCAAACACTTGAGCCTGATAAGCCCGCAACGCCACCGTCAGCCCTTCTTGATGCAAGGCCTTGGCCGAACGCAAATACCACAACCCGCTGACCTGATCCTGAAAACGCACCCACAGCCCCGCCTCGTTAGGCAAACGCAAGGCCTCGGCCAGCGTTTCCGAGCGCGGGGCCTGAGATGGCGCTCCCGGCACGACAAACGGCGCGCTGCGGTGCAGCCGCCCCGCGGTTTCCGCATAGCGGTTGTGATACACCACCAGCACCCGCGCGTCGCCCTGCCCGTTGGTGAAGGCGAAAACATCGGGGTTCTCGCCCCCTTCGGTTTCCAGCGGGAACCAGCGGAACGCCTCTACGCCCGCGAACAGCGCCCGTTGGTGCAAAAGGGGCGCAATGCGGCGGCGGTGCT
>CAYLRJ010000046.1:0-2980 GCA_964386185.1 uncultured Anaerolineaceae bacterium | reverse complement strand
CGGGCTGTTCGAAGGCCTGCACCGCGCGCCAGGCCGCGTCCAGGTCGAGCAGGTTGTTGTACGAGAGGGGCTTGCCCGCGTAGCGCACCGTGGCGCCCAGGGGCGGCGCGTCGGCCGCGGTGGCGTAGTAAGTGGCGCTTTGATGGGGGTTCTCGCCGTAGCGCAGCGGGTAGGTGGGGAAGAGGGCCAGGTGGACGGCCTGGGGCGCTTCAGCCTGGGCGGCCAAATAGCGCTGGATGGCCGCGTCGTAGGCCAGGGTGCGGGCAAAGGCCTTTTGCGCCATGCGCAGGCGGAAGGCCGCGGGGTCGGCAGGGGCTAAGGCTTCGGCGTAGTCCGCGGGATCGCAGAGCACGGTCACCCGGGCGAAGTTCTTGGCCGCGGCCCGCAGCAACGCCACGCCGCCGATGTCAATCATCTCCACGGCCTCGGCCAGCGTGGTTTCGGCGCGGGCGGTGACTTCCTCGAAGGGGTAAAGGTTGACCACCACCAGGTCAATGAGCGGCCAGCCGCGCGCAGCCAGGGCCGCGCGGTCTTCTTCGGTGTCGCGGGCCAAAATGCCGGCATGGATGGCCGGATGCAGGGTCTTCACCCGGCCGCCGAGCATCTCTGGCTCGCCGGTGATGGTGCTCACCGGGGTCACGGGCAGGCCGGCTTCCTCCAAAGCGCGCGCGGTGCCCCCACTGGCAATCAGTTGCCAGCCCCGAGCGTGCAATTGGCGGGCAAAGTCCACCAAACCGGTTTTGTCGTAAGTGGAAAGTAGTGCTGTCGGCATGACGACCTCCTAAACGAAAAATGAGCAACCACGAACCCACGCGGTTGAAATTGGCCCTTTCAAGCAAAAGCAGGCACAGCCTGCCACTCGCACATGACCGACCTCCACCCCACTGGGCAGGGTTCAGGCATAATTGCTAATTGTATCATCTCCGCCCCCGCTTCCCTTTTTGGAAAACGCCCCGCTGCTGGCATGAAGGCGAGGTGTTTTGTTCACCTCGCACCGGCGCGCTGGAACCCCGCACAGCCCGCACCCCCACATCTGCCCCCTGACACACGCTTCGGACCTGGCGGGTTCCCAGAAAGGCAAAACCTCTGGCGTTGTCAGATAGAGCGCGGGACAAAGACACGCTTATATACAGTCAATATAATTTGGCTGGTAGCGTCAAACCAGTCGAATATCAGGGGCACTAAAAATAGGAGAGAATGATAAAGTAAAGTTTTAGGGACGCAAAAGCGTCCCCTTTTTTCACGTCTGGCCTGGCGACAGAACAGCGGAGATGGAAGCGCCGCTGCGCAGCCCGACCGAGGCGTAGCGCCGTCTTGCCTTTTTTACCCTACTCTTTCCCCAATGACACCCTTGCTCTTTTCTTGTAAGAAGAGTAAAATTACTTCATTGTCAAATATACCGAACAAAAAAGTCAATATCCTTTCCAACACAGTAACAAAATCAATCCCGTTTTGGGCCTCGCAACCTACAACCTCAAAGCCTAAAACCTTAATGACATCTCCTTTGGGGTTTGGCTGTGCCAATCTTACTCTTAAGGAATTGTCATGCAGTACCCCCGCTCTCTTCTCCAAAAATTTTCCTTCTCGCTCTTGTCCAAAACATCTTTCAAAGTCTTTCTGGCTTTGGCTTTCTTAGGGGGACTGGTCTTGGCGAGCCAAACGCCTGCTTTCGCCCTTTTGCCGTCTGCGCGCTTGCTGGCCTTAGGGCAAACGCCCAAGGCCATGTGGCGGTATGGCCCTCAGCACCTCGGCCGTTCTCCCTACACCGGGCCGACCACTCAACCCCCGCTGGGGTGGACTTTCTCCATGGACGGGCAATATTATCCCTTCTCGCCCGCCATCGGCGCCGACGGCACCATCTATATCGGCTCCGACACCGGCGATTTCTATGCAATCAACCCCGATGGCACGCTCAAGTGGAAATACTCGACCGGCGACTACATTTCATCCACGCCTGCAATTGACGACAACGGCGTCATTTATTTCGGCTCACACAACCACTATCTCTATGCCCTCAACCCCGACGGAACCCTCAAGTGGAAAGTCGACGCCGGCAGCGCAATCTTCAGCTCGCCGGTCATTGACTCCAACGGCGTAATCTACATTGGCACCAGCAACGACACTCGGGCCTACGATGCCAACGGCACCCTCCTCTGGGTTTTCGACACCGACGACGTCTTCCGCAGTTCCCCTGCTTTAAGCGCGGACGAAAAAGTCCTCTACATCGGCTGCTACGACAACAACATTTACGCGCTGAATACCAGCGACGGCTCGCAAATTTGGTCTTACACCACGGGTGACTTGGTCCGCGGGTCGCCCCTGGTGGGCCCTGATGGCACCATCTACATTGGCTCTGAAGACTCCTACCTCTACGCCCTCAATCCTGACGGCACCCTCAAATGGCGCTTCCAGGCGAACGGCCCGGTCCGCAGTGCGCCGGCCATTAGCGCGGACGGGCAAACCGTGTACTTTGGCGAATACGACTCGCCCTACAACCTCTACGCCCTCGACGCGGCCACCGGCACGGAACGCTGGCGCGTCTCACTATCGCAGCACGTCATCTGCTCCCCTGTCCTGGACCCCAACGGCACCCTCTTCCTCGGCCTTCACGACTCCAGCATCTGGGCCATTGATAGCAGCGATGGCTCGGTGTTGTGGGAAATCGCGTCCTCCACTTCGGGCGACATCGAAGGCGAAATCGCCATTGATGCGTGTGGGAACCTTTACTCCGCAGGCGCCAACGGTGACTTAATCATGTGGGGCACCCAAGCCTGCAACCCCACGCCCACCCCGACGCCCACCAACACACCCACGCCGACGCCCACCAACACACCCACGCCGACGCCGACCAACACGCCCACCCCGACGCCGACCAACACACCCACCCCGACACCCACCAACACACCCACGCCAACGCCGACCAACACGCCCACGCCGACGCCGACGCCCACAGTCGCGCCTTTTGACCCACCCATCGCCT
>CAYLRJ010000045.1:0-22365 GCA_964386185.1 uncultured Anaerolineaceae bacterium | reverse complement strand
TACGACAAATGGGGCTTGTCCATCTTCCAAAACATCGCCGACAGTGAGCAAAAACACACCGACATGGTGCTCGCGCTCATCCAAAAATACGGCCTGGAAGACCCCGCCGCTGGCAAAGCCCCGGGCGAGTTCACCAACCCCGAGCTGCAAGACCTCTACAACCAACTGGTCGCCCAGGGTAGCCAATCCATCGCCGATGCCCTCAAAGTGGGCGCCGCCATCGAAGAAATTGACATCCTGGACCTGAAAGCCCGCCTCGCCCAAACCGACAACGACGACATCCGCACCGTTTACGAAAACCTCATGGCAGGCTCTGAAAACCACCTGCGGGCCTTCGTCCAAAACCTGCAACAACAAACCGGCGAGGTCTATCAGCCTCAATACCTCGACCAAGCCACCTACGACGCCATCATCAGCAGCGGGATGGGACACGGCAACGCCGGAGCCCACGGCCACGGCAACGGGAACCACTAAACACTCAGCTGTTTCCTATGCGGTGTAAAATCAAAATAAGCCATCAAAGGCGGGTGCATTGGAAAAATACACCCGCCACCCCGTCCCCGCCTGAACGTTTGCTCGCCGCATCTTCGCCCTATCACCCAAGGAGGTTGCCTTGACTTCCACCACCGAGAAGCCCACGCCGCCGCAACCATCCTCCGCCCCCAAACCCCGCCCCACGACCAAATCCACCCCTGCCCCAACGCCCTCGAAGGGCAAAAAAGCCGCACCCAGCCCCTCCAAGCCACGCCCCTGGTGGTCGCGCTGGGTTCCCCAAGGCGTCCCCGAAGATGACCGCGGGCGTATGCGCATGGTGGTGGACAACATCATCCTACACATCCATCCCACCAAAGTGCCCCGCCGCACTTTGCGCTTCACTTACACCTGGGGGTTAGGCGGCCTGAGCGCCTTCCTGCTCGTCTTGCTCATTAGCACAGGCGTGCTGCTGGAAATGCACTACACGCCCAGCGCGCCCCAGGCCTACTTAGATATGCTCCAACTGGAAAGCCAGGTGCCCTTTGGCTCTTTCATCCGTGCCATTCACCACTGGGCAGCCAACCTTTTGGTCGTAACTGTGACCCTCCACATGCTGCGCGTCTTCCTGACCGGCGCTTACCGCCCCCCGCGCGGCACCAATTGGGTCATCGGCATTGCCCTCTTCCTGCTGGTGTTGGGCGCCAATTTCACGGGCTACCTGCTGCCCTGGGACCAATTGGCCTACTGGGCTATCACCGTTGGCACTGGCATCATCGCTTACGTGCCCTTTGTGGGCGACACTTTAAGCCGCTTGCTGCTGGGGGGCTCTGAGGTCAGCGGGCGCACGCTGCTCAATTTTTACACTTTGCACATCAGCGTCATTCCCATCAGCCTTGTTTTGCTTGCCAGTTATCACTTTTGGCGCATCCGCAAAGATGGCGGGCTGACCATCCCCAAAGCCCCGGGCGAGGTACTGCGCCGCGGGCTGGAACGGGTCACGACCATCCCCCACTTGGTGCGCTGCGAATTGGTCTATGCCCTGGTATGGGCAGCATTGCTGGTGGGCTGGGCCATGTGGGTGCCCGCTCCCTTAGAAGGCATCGCCAACCCCAATGTCAGCCCCAACCCGGCCAAAGCGCCGTGGTATTTTGCAGGCCTGCAAGAACTGCTCTTGCATTTTCACCCTGTGATTGCTGCTATTTTCATCCCCACGGTGGCTTTGGCGCTGCTGGCCGCCCTGCCGTGGCTGGACCCCTTCCCTGAGCATGTCGGCACCTATTTCCGCAGCCGCCGCGGCCGCTTTCTCGCCCTGATGGCGGTCGGCCTGGCTTTGCTGCTCACCCCCGCGTGGGTCGCTGCCGACGCCTTCCTGCTGGACTGGATTGGCTGGCTCCCCGACTGGCCGACGTGGATCTCCAACGGCATTTTGCCCTTGGCCTTCCTGTTTGCTGGCGTGGTACTGCTGCACAGTTTCTTGCGCCTGACCCTACAAACCACCCACGAAGAGCGGGTTTTGTTTTGGTTCATCTTTTTCTTCACCGCGTTCGTGGTGCTAACGGCCATTGGCATTTTCTTCCGTGGCCCCAATATGGACTTGTACTGGCCGTGGGCCATGCCCACCGGCACCCACGGTTAGTTGCACCGGAGGTGGCATAGCATGAGCACCCAACACAAACCCCAAGCGTCTCAACCCGAAGACTCCTCAGCCATCAGCCGCCGCGACTTCCTAAAATTAGGCGGGGCAGCCCTCGGCGGCTTGCTGGGGCTGGAAATCGGCGGCATGATCTTGCGCTACGTCGCGCCCCGCCAGGCCGAAGGTGAATTCGGCGGCATCATCACTGCAGGCGCCATTGACGACTTCCCCCCTGGCTCGGTCACCCACATCCCTACCGGGCGCTTTTACCTTTCCCGCCTCCCCGACGGCGGTTTCCTCGCCCTCTACCAACGCTGCACCCACTTGGGCTGCACCGTGCCCTGGAACCAAGACGAAAACAAATTCATCTGCCCCTGCCACAACTCTCAGTTTACCCCCGAGGGTGACCTCCTCAACCCTCCAGCCCCTCGCCCGCTGGACCTTTTCCGGGTCTTCTTTGAAGATGGCCTGGTCAAAGTAGACACCAGCAAACCCATCCAACGTGCGCATTTTGACCCCTCTCAGGTGGTGTACCCATGAAGGGCTCTGTGCTTATCCAAACGCTGCTTGGCTTCGCGGCCGTCTTCTTTTTGGCCGGCGGCCTCCTGTGGTATCAAAGCACCGAAGACCAACGCCTCCAAGCCGCCCAACAGGCCGTGCTGGAACGCCAACTGGACGACGCCATGACCCTCTACGCGGAAAACTGCGCCGTCTGTCATGGCATCCGCGGCGAAGGCATCGGTGCGACCCCCGCCCTCGACCGGGAAGACCTGCGCGACGCAGACCCCGAAAGCCTGCACAAAATCATCTCGCGCGGGCTTTACAACACCGCCATGCCCGCTTGGAACACCGAAGACGGCGGCCCCCTCAGCGACTACCAAATCACCGAGCTGGTCAACCTCATCCGCTACGGCGATTGGCAAGCCGTACAAGACCGCGTCGTCAACCTGGGCTTGGCGCCCACCGTGCCCTTTACATCGGAACCTGACCCCGCCCTGCTGGACCAAGTCACCTCCCTCCCCGAGGGCGACCTCCTGGCCCGAGGCATCGAAGTTTACGCCCAACAATGCGTGGCCTGCCACGGCCCCGACGGCCAAGGCACCGACCTCGCCCCCGCCCTCAACACCCCCGAAGTGCGCAGCCAGGACCCCGCAGACATCGAGCGCACCATTCGCTATGGCGTCAACGGCACCCTCATGGCCGGCTGGGATGGCGTGCTCAGCGATGACGACATCACCGCCTTGGTCACGCTCATCACCCGCTGGGACGAAGTGCCCAGCGGCACCATCCCCGAACCCGACAAACCCATTCCGGTCACCGAAGAGAGCCTGGCCCTGGGCGAACAGCTCTACGCCCAAAACTGCGCCATCTGCCACGGCACCAACGGCCAAGGCACCCGCCGTGCGCCAGCCCTCAATGTCAAAAGCTACCTGGAAAGCACCAGCGACCAAGCCCTCCAACAAATCATCACCAACGGCGTACCGGGCACCGCCATGCCCGCGTGGGGAACCCGCCTCACCGATGCAGAAATCCAAGCCATTGTGGGCTACATTCGCTCCTGGGAACCCACCGCGCCCGAAGTAGCGCCCTCGGCAGCGCAAGGCGGCGGGCCCTGGTGGGCTACCGAAGGCGGCACCAAAATGGAAACCACCGCCCCTGGCGGCGGCCCACCCTGGCAGCGCGAAAGCGGCAGCTCCCGCCGCGGCGGCCCGCCCTGGCAACGAGACAACAACACCACCACAGCGCCCAACGCCGCAGCCACCCCCGCCCCGGCTTTGCCCTCCCCAACCCCGATGATTGCCTACACCCCAGGCTTGCCCAACACCAACACCACCGCCACCACCCCCACACCCACCACCTGCCCCGAAGGTGAAGGCCACACCCAAGGAGGCGGCCAACAAGGAGGCGCCGGCACCACAGAACACGCCCAGGGCACCCCTATGGCCGGCGAAACCCACACCGGCGGCCCGCCTTGGCTCCAACCCACCCCAGAGCCTACCCCTGCCCCCTGGTGGGAAGACACCCAAGCCGTGCTCCTCATCGGCAGCGTCTCGGTGTTGGGGCTGCTGCTCACCAGCTTGGGCTTCATGGGCGCAAAATGGTTCGCCTAAAGCGCCCCACCGCCCTAATATAAAAAAGTCGTAACAATTTTCGCCAAGACCATAGACAACTTACCGCTGACCGCGTTACAATCGCCGCCAATTGTGAAACCCGGCTACGACTGGTGCAGCCGGGTTTCCCCATACCTGGACAAACGAAGCAAGTCAACGGTGATGGCAGGAGTAGTAAGCCATCGGCCAGCGAGCCGGGGATGGTGCAAGCCCGGCAACGGCGCCCACCGAGCGCCCAGGCTGAACTCGCCTGCCTTTCCCCCAGGGAACACCCCGCCGATGAAAACGCCCGTTTAGTCGGCGGCGGGTCGCGCCCGTTATCGCGCCCGAGTGGTCGGCTGCCGCGTGCGGCAGGCGCGCCTACCCTGGCGCGCGACAGCCGACAATCAGGGTGGTACCGCGGAGGCAACGCCTTCGTCCCTACGGACGAAGGCGTTTTCGCTTAACACCCCCACTGCCTTCCCCTGCTTTGGCTTCAACCCCATTTTCACACCACGGAGGTGCCTATGGCTGCAAAAGGATGGGTCGAGATTGACGAAACCCTATGTAAGGGCTGCGAACTGTGCGTGGTTTATTGCCCTGTCGACGTCCTCATCCTCGACAAAGACCGACTCACCCCCCAGGGCTACCACCCCGCAGCCCTGGCCAAAGAAGGTTGCACCGGCTGCAACATTTGCGCCGTGGTGTGTCCTGAAGCCGCGATTACCGTCTATCGTGAAGTCAAACCCCGCGCCCGCGCCAAAGCAAAGACGTCGTAGGAGGCTCCCATGACCCGAGAGTTGATGAAAGGTAATGTCGCGATGGCCGAGGCTGCCATCCGAGCAGGGGTCGAAGCCTACTTTGGCTACCCCATTACCCCCCAAAGCGAATTGCTGGAATGGATGTCCAAACGCATGCCGGAAGAAGGGCGCGTTTTCCTGCAAGCCGAGAGTGAAGTTGCAGCCATCAACATGGTGTATGGCGCAGCCTGCACCGGTGCCCGGGTGATGACCTCCACCTCGGGGCCGGGCATCAGCCTGATGGCCGAGGGCATTTCGTACATCGCGGGCACAGAAGTCCCCGCGGTCATTGTGGACGTGGTCCGCGGCGGCCCCGGGCTGGGCAACATTGCACCCTCCCAGGGCGACTACCGCCAGGTAGCCCACGGCGCAGGCCACGGCGACTTCTTCCCCATCGTGCTCGCGCCTTCTTCTGTGCAAGAGGCTGTGGACCTCATCGGTGAAGCCTTCGACCTGGCCGAGAAATACCGCACCGTGGTGTTTGTCGTCGCCGACGGCAGCATCGGCCAAATGATGGAACCCGTCAGCCTGCCCGAACCGCGCCCCATCCGCCGCGAGCGGCCTGAGTGGGCCGTCACCGGGACCCCAGGGCGCTCGCGCCGCATCTTGACCTCCCTCTACCTCAAACCCGAAGACGAGGAAATCGTCAACCTGCGGCTGGTGCAACGCTGGCGCGAAGTGGAAGCCAATGAAATCCGCTATCGTGAATACTACTTAGACGACGCCGACTATGTGGTCATGGGCTTTGGCACGGCGGGGCGGGTTGCGCTCTCAGCCGTGCGGGCCGCTCGTGCCCAGGGCATGCGGGTGGGCCTCTTCCGCCCCGTGAGTTTGCGTCCCTTCCCTGCTCAGGCCGTGCGCGAACTGGCGCAGAAGGCCAAAGCCTTCCTGGTGGTGGAAATGAACGGCGGCCAAATGCTCGACGACGTCCAAGCCGCCGCGCAGGGGCAGGTGCCCATCCGCTTCTATGGACGCATGGGCGGGATGGTGCCCTTCCCAGACGAAGTATTGGATGAAATCCAAGCGCTGGTGGACGAGCCCCCAACCTTAGACGAAGACCCCCGCGCCCGCTGGCTGGCCCACATGCAGAGGAGGATGTCATGACCGTTGCCGCGCCGACCAAACCCAAAAACCTGAAACTCATCTATCAGCGCCCTGAGTCGCTGGTAGATTCTGCCACCCACTACTGCCCCGGCTGCACCCACGGCATTGCCCATCGCCTGGTGGCCGAGGTCTTAGACGAAATGGGGCTGAGCGACAAAACCATCGGCATCGCGCCTGTGGGTTGTGCGGTCTTGGCTTACGAATATTTCACCTTCGACGGCGTCGAAGCCGCCCACGGCCGCGCGCCCGCCATGGCCACAGGCATCAAGCGCGTCTTGCCCGACCGCGTGGTGTTCACCTACCAAGGCGATGGCGACTTAGCGTCCATCGGGATGGCCGAAATCATCCACGCGGCCGCCCGCGGGGAACGCATCACCGTCATCTTCATCAACAACGCCATCTACGGCATGACTGGCGGCCAGATGGCCCCCACCACCCTCCCCCACCAGGTCACCACCTCTTCGCCGCGCGGGCGCGACGTCGCCACCCAAGGCTTCCCCATTCGCATGGCCGAGATTTTGGCCAACCTGGATGGCGCGGCCTACATCGTGCGCCGCAGCCTGCACGATGCCACCAACATCCGAAAGGCCAAAAAAGCCATCCGCTTGGCCTTCGAAGCCCAAGTGCGCGATTTGGGGTTCTCGATGGTGGAATTGCTCTCCACCTGTCCGACCAACTGGGGCATGTCGCCCGTCGAAGCCATGGAATGGGTGCGTGACAACATGGTGCCCGCCTATCCCTTGGGTGACTACAAAGTCGTGCCCGAACTGCAAAAACTGCGGGTGTAAACAAAGGAGGTACACCGTGCAAACCGAAATCCTCATTGCCGGATTTGGCGGTCAGGGCGTGCTCTTTGCCGGGCAAGTGCTGGCCTACGCAGCCATGGACTCAGGCTACGAAGTCACCTGGTTCCCTTCCTACGGCCCTGAAATGCGGGGGGGCACGGCCAACTGCACCGTCATCATTGCCGACGAAGAAATCGGCTCGCCCCTGGTGGCCCACCCCCAGGTGCTCATGGCCCTCAACGCGCCCTCGCTGGATAAATTCGAATCCCAAGTCGTACCGGGCGGCTTGATTGTGGCCAACGCCTCGCTGCTCAACCGAGAAGTCCGCCGCGACGACGTGCGCGCCATAATGCTCAAAGCCAACCACATTGCCGAAGACCTGGGCGACCGCCGCATGGCCAACATGGTGATGTTGGGAGCGCTGCTCACCCAACTGCCGGTGCTCACCCTGGAACAAGTCAAAACCGCCCTCAAAGAACATCTCCCCGAGCGCAAACAATACCTGCTGGAGGCCAACTACCGCGCCTTGGACGCTGGCGCCGCCCAAGCCGCCGAACTTCTTGTCTAAACCTGCTTTCGCCCCTGCTCCACGGGGCCCGTCGCGCGGGCTTGCCTTGAAAAGGAGCAGGGGCGTTGGTTTACCACAATCGCCAAACAGGTTTTTTGCCTAAAGAAGTATGTTGACTTTTCACTAAAGGTATGCAATACTGGGCACATCCAAAAAATTTTAATCAAAGATTAATCCATCTCGTCTTCTCCGCTGCTCGACCCCTCTTCCTTCCAAGCCAGGAGTTGCCATGCTGCGAGGTTTTCGCCACACGCTCAACAGCAGTCATCTCAAACCCGGCGAAACCCAATTGCGCATTGAAAATGTGCATTTGAGTTTCGGCGGTGTTGCCGCCCTCACCGGCATCAACTTAGAGGTGCGGCAAAGCGAAATCTTGGCCATCATCGGCCCCAACGGGGCTGGGAAAACCAGCCTGCTCAACTGCATCAGCGGGCTATACAAACCCCAACGCGGCCGCATTATGCTCAACGACGGGAAACAAGAACACGACCTCGTCAAAATGCGCCCCCACCAAATTGCCCACCTGGGCGTGGCCCGCTCCTTCCAAAACATCGAGCTCTTTCGCCACATGACCGTGCTCGATAACCTGCTCGCAGGGTGTCACGTCCACATGAAGAGCGGGCTCCTCAGCTGCCTCATCTACTGGGGGCCTGCCCAGCGGGAACAAATCGCCTTCCGCGAATTCGTGGAAGACATCATTGACCTGCTGGAAATTGAAGCCATCCGCGACAAAAAGGTCGGCACCTTGGCCTACGGCCTCCAAAAGCGGGTGGAACTCGGCCGCGCGCTGGCCATGAAGCCCGCCATCCTCCTGCTGGATGAACCCATGGCCGGGATGAACGCCGAAGAAAAAGAAGATATGGCCCGCTTCATCTTAGACATCAACGAAGAACACGGGGTGACCATCGTGCTCATCGAGCACGACATGGGCGTGGTCATGGACATCAGCGACCGCGTCGCCGTGCTCAACTTTGGGCAAAAAATTGCCGAAGGCACCCCCGACGAAGTCCGCAGCAACCCGCTGGTCATTCAAGCCTACCTGGGCGAAGAACACGCCCTCTTCCCCTTCGGCGGAGGCTCCCATGATTGAGACCCTTCCCCAATACCTGGCCTTACGGGCGCAAGAAGCCCCCAACCGCGTCGCCCTGCGCGAACGCATCTACGGCATCTGGCAGCCCATCACCTGGCAGGAATATTACGACCACGTCAAGCACTTTGCCTTGGGGCTCCATGCTTTGGGCCTCAAGCCCGAAGATACGGTGGCCATCATCGGCGACAACCGGCCCGAATGGGTCTTCGCCGAATTGGCCGCCCAGGCCATGGGCGCCAAATCCATCGGCATTTATCAGGATTCGGTCTCCGACGAAGTCTTCGACATCGTCAGCCGCTCCGACGCCACCTTCGTCGTCGCCGAAGACCAAGAACAAGTGGACAAAATGCTGGAAATTTGGGACCGCCTGGAAGGCCAAGTCCACAAAGTGATTTACTACGACCCCAAAGGGCTGCGCAACTACACCGAAGACTTCCTCATCTACTTCCTGGATGTGGAAGCCATCGGCAAGGAATACGCCCAAAAACACCCCGACTTCTTCGAAGCGCAAATCGCCAAGGGCAAAGGCTCAGACCTGGCCTTGCTCTCGACCACCTCGGGCACCACCTCGCGCCCCAAACTGGCCATGCTCACCCACGACAACCTGCTCAGCATGGCTCGCAACCTCATGGCCGTAGACCCCTTAGAGCCCGACGACGAATTCGTCTCCTTCCTGCCCTTGGCTTGGATTGGGGAGCAGATGAGTTCGGTGGCTTGCGGGCTCTATGTGGGCTTCAAAGTCAACTTCCCCGAAGCCCCTGAGACCGTGCAACACGACCTCAGGGAAATCGGCCCACAGATGATGTTTAGCCCGCCCCGCATCTGGGAAAGCCTGGTCAGCCAAGTCCAGGTCAAAATCGAAGACACCACGCCCTTCAAACGCCTGATGTACAACTGGGCGCTGCCCATCGGCTATCGGATGGCCAACACCCGCTTTCGGAAAGAGACGCCCTCGCTGAGGCTGAAAATCCTCTACTTTTTAGCCGATTGGCTGGTCTTCCAAAACATCAAAGACCAGCTCGGCCTGCGGCGGCTCAAACGGGCCTACACCGGTGGGGCAGCCTTGGGGCCCGACATCTTCCGCTTCTTCCACGCGCTGGGCGTCAACCTCAAGCAAATTTATGGGCAAACCGAAATCGGCGGCATCGCGGTGGTGCATCGCGATGGCGACATCAAATTCCAGACCGTGGGGCTGCCCATCCCCGAAACCGAGGTCAAAATCGCGGAGAGCGGTGAAATTTTGATGCGCTCGCCCGCGGTCATGCAAGGCTATTACGGCAACCCCGAAGCCACGGCCGAAGCCATTGACGAAGAGGGCTGGCTGCACTCGGGTGACGCGGGCTACTTTGACGAAGACAAACACCTCATCGTCATTGACCGCGCCAAAGACGTCATGACCCTGCACGACGGCACCAAATTCAGCCCGCAGTTCATCGAAAACAAACTCAAATTTAGCCCCTACATTCGGGAAGCCGTGGTCTTCGGCGGCGATTGGCCCTTCGTCACCGCGTTCATCAACATTGACTTTGCCAACGTCGGCAAATGGGCTGAAAACCACCAAGTGCCCTACACCACCTACACCGATTTGGCGCAAAAGCCCGAGGTTTACGAAATCGTCAAGCAACATGTGTTGCAAGCCAACGCGGACCTCCCGCCCGCGGCGCGCATTCGCCGCTTCCTGCTGCTGCACAAAGAACTGGATGCCGACGACGCAGAGCTCACCCGCACCCGCAAAGTGCGCCGCCGTTTGGTGGCCCAACGCTACCAAGACCTCATTGACGCCCTCTACAGCGACCAAGACGCTGTAGAAGTGGAAACCGTCATCACCTATCAAGACGGCCGGACCGCCACCATCCGCACCCACCTTCGTATCGAAGACGTGGATACGGGCGCTTAGGAGAAACAGCGATGGATTTGTTCATCCAACTCACCCTCACCGGCTTGACCAACGGGGCCATCTTGGCCCTGGCCGCCTTGGGCTTCGTGCTCATTTATAAATCCAGCGACGTCATCAACTTCGCCCAAGGCGAATTCCTGCTCATCGGGGCGTATGTGCTCTTTTCAATGATGGTGCAGTTTCACCTGCCGTGGACCATCGGCCTGGTCATCACCATGATCGTGGCCGTGGCCATCGGTGTGCTGGTCGAACGGCTGGTGTTGCGCCCCCTCATTGGTGAGCCCATCATCTCGGTCATCATGGCCACCATTGGCCTGAGCAGCCTGCTGCGGGCCATTGTGAGCACCATTTGGGGCAATCAACCGCGGGCTTTTCCGCCTTTCATCCCCAGCAAGCCGGTGCACATCTTAGGGGCCACCGTCGGGGCCGACCGCCTCTGGGCTATTGGGATTGCCATCCTCATGTTGGTGCTGTTCAACCTGTTTTTCACCCGCTCCAAAGAGGGCATTGCCATGCGGGCTGTGGCCGACGACCAACAAGCCGCCATGAGCATGGGCATCAGCGTCAAACGCATTTTCGCCTGGGCCTGGTCCATTGCGGCGGTCACCGCGGCCATTGGCGGCGCGCTGGTAGCCAACATCGTGGGCGTTGGCCCCGAACTGGCCGGTTTTGGCCTGCGGGTGTTCCCCGTGGTGATTCTCGGCGGGTTAGATTCCATCCCCGGCGCCATCATCGGCGGCCTGATTATCGGCCTTCTCGAAGCCTATGTCGGTGGCTACATTGGCATGGGGCTCAACCAGGTGATTTCCTTCATCGTGCTCATTGTGATCCTGATGGTGCGCCCTTATGGGCTCTTCGGCCAGGAAATCATCGAACGCGTCTGACCTTTTGCCCGGCCTTCCCTAACCCTTCTTTGAGGAGCAAGCCCTTATGGTCTCCGGCATTTTCCACACCTCCTACAAATCCGACATGGCGCTGCGCCGCACGCCAGCGCAGAAAATTCGCCTTGGGTTGTTCATCCTCTTCATTTTGGTCTTTCCCTTCTTTGCCAGCCGCTACACCCTCACCCTGGCCAACCAAGTGGCCATTGCCACCATTGGCGCCATTGGCCTCAACATTCTCACCGGCTACACCGGGCAAATCAGCCTGGGGCAGGGCGGCTTCATGGCCGTGGGCGCCTACACCGCGGGGCTGCTGACCGTGCGGCTGGGGATGCCCTGGTGGGCCTCCATCATCATTGCCAGCCTGGTGACCGCGGGGGTGGGGGCGCTGTTTGGCATCCCCTCGCTGCGGCTCAAAGGGCTCTACCTGGCCATCGCAACCCTGGCCGCGCAGGAAATCATCCTCTGGGTTGTGACCCACTGGAAAGCCCTCACCGGCGGGGTAGAAGCCCTGGTGGTGCCCGACCCCACGCTGTTTGGCATCCGCATCAACTCCGAATTCAACTTTTACTGGCTGGCTTGGGCGCTGGTGGGCATCACCGCGTTGGCCACCGTCAACCTCTTCCGCACCCATTACGGCCGCGCATTCATCGCCATCCGCGACCAAGACATCGCAGCCGAGGTCATGGGCATCAACCTCTTCCGCTACAAATTGCTCTCTTTTGCCCTCTCTTCGTTCTTCGTGGGCCTTTCAGGCGCCTTGATTGCCCACTACCGCAGCATCGTCACCTGGGAACGCTTCACCATTGACGTCTCAGTGCTCTATTTGGCCATGATCATCATCGGTGGCCTGGGCTCGGTCTCGGGTTCCCTCTTCGGCGCAACGTTTATGACTTTGCTCCCCGCGCTGCTCAACAATTTAGGCCGCTCCCTCCGAGGGGTGTTCCCCCAAATCACGTCCATCATGCCGTTCATCCAACAGGCTACCTTTGGCTTGGTGATCATCCTCTTTCTGATTTTGGAACCTGAAGGCATCAAGAAGCTCTGGGAAGATGTGAAAGATTACTTCCGGTTATGGCCCTTTAGTTACTAACGCCCGTGAGGA
This sequence comes from uncultured Anaerolineaceae bacterium, assembly GCA_964386185.1. Taxonomy (GTDB): domain Bacteria; phylum Chloroflexota; class Anaerolineae; order Anaerolineales; family DRMV01; genus DRMV01. Next base: position 9,938 of record CAYLRJ010000045.1, on the reverse strand, counting down.
GGTGCTATGGAAGTGCCCTGAAAAACAAGCCCCACATATTTGCAGCCGTCCCTTGTTCGTCCGTTTTTCTTACCCGACCAACTCAGGAGGTGAAGTATGCGTTCCAAATGGTCTCTGATTGTCGCCCTGGCGGTTTTGGCAGCCGTGCTGTTGAGCGCCTGTGGCGGTGGTGGGGGCGAAGCCAACACCGACATCAAAGTCGGCGCGATTTTCGATCTGACCGGCCCCACATCTGACGTGGGCACGCCCTACAGTGAAGGCGTGCGCGGCTATGTGGACTGGCTCAACGCCAACGGCGGCATCAACGGGCGCAAAATTGACCTGGTATGGGCCGATTACGCCTACAAAGTTGACCAGGCCGAGCAACTCTATTCACAATTTGTCAACGAAGGGGTCACCGCCTTCCAAGGCTGGGGCACGGGCGACACCGAAGCCCTGCGCTCTAAAATCGCAGCCGACAAGATTCCCTTCATGTCGGCTTCCTACTCGGCCAACCTCACCGACATTCAAAAAGCCCCTTACAACTTCCTCATTGGCGTCACCTATTCCGACCAGGCCATCATCGCGATCCAGTGGGCCATGCAAGATTGGCAAGCCTCGGGCCACGATGGCAAACCCAAAGTCGCGCTCATCCACCACGATAGCCCCTTTGGCGAATCGCCCGTCGCGGATGCCAAAGCCTTTGCCGAAGCCAACGGCGTAGATTTCATGTCGCTGGCCATGCCCAAAGGCGCTACCGACTACGTGGCCGAGCTGGCCCAAATCCAACAATTTGGGGCCAACTATGTCATCATCCACACCGTCTCCAGCCCCGCCGCGGTGCTGCTCAAAGACGCCAAAAGCCAAGGCCTAACCGACAAAATCAAGTTCATCAACATGAACTGGTGCGCGGATGAAATCTTCATCAACCTGGCCGGCGATGCGGCCGAAGGTGTGTACGGCACCCTGCCCTTCACCCCGCCCAGCGACCCAGTGCCCGGCCACGAAGCCCCCGCCCAGTGGCTCAAGGAACACGGCTCCAGCCTGGACGCCAAAGGTCTGCACTACGTCCAGGGCTGGTGGACGATGGCTGTGATGGCCGAAGGGATCCGCCGCGTAGTGGAAGATGGCAAGCCCGTCACCGGCGAAAACATCAAAGCCGCGCTGGAAAGCATCCGCGACTTTGATACCGGCGGCGTGACCGCCCCCATCACTTTCACCCCCGAAAGCCATCGCGGGAGCACCGCGCTCCGCATCTACACCGTCAAAGACGGAAAGTGGACCCGCGTCACCGATTACATCTCCGCGCCGTAACATCCGCACCTCAGGGGGGATGCTCCCTCGCGGGGCATCCCCCCTCCTGGGCCGCTTGAAATCTTCCCATCCTTTGGCCTTTCCCAGTCTTCTTCCAGCGAGGATGCCATGCTCAGCCTCAACAATGTCGAAGTAATCTACAACAAAGTCATTCTGGTGCTCAAAGGCATGTCCATGCAGGTGCCCCAAGGCAAAATCGTAGGGCTCTTGGGCGCCAACGGGGCCGGAAAGACCACCACCCTCAAAGCCATCTCGGGGTTGCTCAAGCCCGAAGATGGCGAAGTGACCGACGGCTCCATCGAATTCTTGGGGGAACCCATCCACAACCGCGACCCCGAAGAAATCGTCCGCATGGGCATCTTCCAAGTCATGGAAGGACGCCGTGTGTTCGAGCACCTCACCGTGGAAGAAAACCTCATTGCGGGCGCCTACACCCGCCACGGCCGCGGCACCTTGAGCCGCGATTTGGAAATGGTGTACGCCTACTTCCCCCGCCTCAAAGAGCGTTCCAAACAAGTGGCAGGCTACCTCTCGGGCGGCGAGCAACAGATGCTGGCCATTGGCCGCGCGCTCATGGCCCATCCCAAACTCATGCTGCTCGACGAACCCTCGCTGGGCCTGGCGCCCTTGCTGGTCCAGGAAATCTTCGAAATCGTGCAACGCATCAACAAAGAACAAGGCACCACCATCCTGCTGGTGGAACAAAACGCCAACCTTACCCTCCAAGTAGCCGACTACGCCTATATTATGGAAAGCGGCCGCATCGTCTTGGAAGGCACCCCCGACGACCTCAAAGAAAACGCCGACGTGCGCGAATTCTACTTGGGCTTGACCGAAGTGGGCAAGCGCAAGTCGTATCGCGACGTCAAACACTACAAACGCCGCAAACGCTGGCTTTCCTAAAGGCGGCTTCCTGCCCTTCGCGCGAGGAATTATGACGCAGCAATCGCTCTCTGCACTCATCGCCCATCTGACCGCCCACGCGCCGGCCTTTGCCCAACGCATGCAGGCCGCGGGCCTCACCCCCGCCGATATCCGCACCCCCGACGACCTGGCCCGGCTGCCGGTGCTGCGCAAAGACGACCTCATCACCCTCCAAGCCCAAAACCCACCCTTTGGTGGCCTGCTGGCCGTAGAAACCCAGGCCCTCAAACGGGTCTTCCAATCGCCAGGGCCCATCTACGAACCGGAGGCCGACCAGCCCGACTATTGGCGGTGGGCCTCGGCCTTGCGGGCTGCGGGCTTCCACGCCGACGACGTGGTGCTCAATGCTTTCGGCTACCACCTCACCCCCGCCGGCGCCATGTTCGAAGAAGGCTTGCGGGCTATTGGCTGCACTGTGCTCCCCGGCGGCGTGGGCAACCAAGAACAACAAGTGCGTGCCATGCACGCCCTGGGGGTCACCGGCTACGTTGGCCTGCCATCTTACCTCAAAGCCCTGCTGGATAAGGCCGACGCATTAAACCTCCCCCTCAAAGTCACCAAAGCCTTTGTCACCGCGGAGCCCTTGCCGCCTTCTCTGCGGGCTGAGCTCCAAGCCCGCGGCGTGACCACCGTGCGGCAGGGCTACGGCACCGCGGAGTGTGGCAACCTGGGCTACGAATGTGAAGCCGAAAACGGTTGGCACATCCCCGATGACGTCATCGTCCAAATTTGCGACATCAACACCGGCCAACCCCTCCCCGCGGGCGAAACCGGCGAAGTGGTGGTCACCGTGCTGCATGAAACCTATGCCCTGGTGCGCTTTGGCACAGGCGACCTCTCAGCTCTGGCCACTGAACCCTGCTCGTGTGGGCGAGATACGCCCCGCTTGGTCGGGTGGCTGGGACGGGTCGGCGACGCGGTCAAAGTGCGCGGCATGTTCCTCCACCCTCGCCAACTCCACGACCTGATGGCCCGCTTCCCAGAAGTGCACCGCTGGCAGGCGGTGGTCACCCGCGAAGCCCACAAAGACTACCTCACCCTGGAAGTCGTCGCGCCCCAAGCCGCCCATGATTTGGAAGAGCGCCTGCGCGCGGCTGCGCGAGAAGTGCTCAAATTCCGGCTTGAGGTGCGCCGCGTAGACGACCTGCCCCCAGAAGCAGCCCCGATTCGCGATACACGAACCTGGGAATAAACACTTTTGTTTGTTCAAAAAACGCAGTGTCGCTTTTGACCGCTCTCCGCGATACACGGACCCGGAAAGCAACCCCATCGAAGGTTCACCATGTCCAAGCCGCTCAAACTCGGGCTTTTCGTTGGCGCCATCGCCGCGGTTATCAACCTTTGCGTCTCGTTTTTGCTCGGCTTTTGCGGCCCGGCGGTCGCCTTGGCCGCGGGGGCCATCGTAGGTTATTTGATTGGCCACACCGCCTTTGACAAAAGCCAAGCCGCCCGAGAAGGCGCCCTGAGTGGGGCGGTGGTCGGCCTGCTCCTTTTGGTCAGCCAGATTTTGGCCGGCGTTTCTGCGTTGACGGTCGCGCGCTATCTGCCCGCGCAAAACGGCTGGTTCCACCCCCCTGCGCCCTCTGCCCCGCCCAGCGAGGTCACCCTCTACTACCTCGGCGGCATAGGCGCAGGGGCCTGCTTCGGGCTCATTGACATCGCGCTGGCCGCCCTCAGCGGCTTCTTTGCCGCCCACTTCAGCGCTCAAGACGCCCCACCCCCTCCCCCGCCCGTATTCGAATAAAGCCCCCTTGCTTTCGCCCTCAACCCTCGCGGCGGCCATGCGCAGCCCCTCCCGCGCGGGAGCGGACGCGCGCCTTGCCCGCCCCCGCATTCTGCTATAATACACCCCACCCCCACCCCTCGGAGTCGGCCATGCCCCCTCAATTTCCCAGCGAAGCCTGGCTCAAAGCCCTGGAAGCCCGCCTCAACAGCGACCCACGCTACGCCCAAGTCGCCCGCCAATGGGAAGGCGACCTGGCCTTCGTCATCGAACCCGACGACACCGGTGAATTGGAAGCCCCCCTGGTGCTCTACGTGGACCTGTGGCACGGCCAATGCCGCAGCAGCGCGGTGCTCCAAAGCGTGGACGAAAAGGACCCCGCCTTTGTGCTCACAGCCAGCCTTTCCAACTACCGCGCCATCTTAGAAGGACGCCTCGACCCCATGCAAGCCATGCTCACCCGCAAACTCAAAGTCAAAGGCAGCATGGCCTACATGATGCGCAACGTGCCCGTGGTGTTGGATTTCGTGCGCGTGTGTAAAGAAGTCACCCAAACATGACCCGCGGCCGCGCGACCTTCCTCAAACAGGGGGTTTTCATCGCCTGGCTCTTTTGGCTCAGCGCATGCACGGCCGCCGTCCCTTCCCCCACCCCCGGAGCCGCCATGTCGCCCACTTCCCCTTCCTCTTCCTCAGCCAGCGCCGAGGCCGTCTTTGCGGGCGGCTGCTTTTGGTGCATGGAAGCCGTGTTTGAGCAACAACCCGGCGTCATCGAAGCCATCGCAGGCTACACCGGCGGGCACCTCCCCAACCCCACCTACGAACAAGTGAGCAGCGGCCAAACCGGCCATTACGAGGCCGTTGTGGTGCGTTACGACCCCACCCAAACCTCATACGAACGGCTGCTGGAAACCTTCTGGAAACACATTGACCCCACCGACCCCAACGGCCAATTCTACGACCGAGGCCCCCAATACCGCACGGCCATCTTCTACCTCAACGCCGAACAACAACACCTCGCCGAAACCTCCAAAACCCGCATCGCCGCAGCCCACATCTTCGCGCAACCACTGGCAACCCAAATCTTGCCGGCTGGCGATTTTTACGTCGCAGAGGGCTACCACCAAAATTACTACCAAACCCACCCCGCCCAATACCAAGCCTACCACCTGGCCTCGGGCAAAGACGACTTCCTCGCCGACATCTGGGCTCAACACCCCTACTTTCGCCTCTTTCCCGAACGACAACCCTACTGGCGAGGGTATCGCAAACCCACCCGGGCTGCACTGAGGGCACTGCTCACCCCCTTGCAGTTTGCCGTCACCCAAGAAAACGCCACCGAGCCCCCCTTCCAAAACGCCTATTGGGACCACCACGCCGCAGGCATCTACGTGGATGTGGTCTCTGGCGAGCCCCTCTTCAGCTCCCGTGACAAATACGACTCAGGCAGCGGTTGGCCCAGTTTCACCCGCCCCCTGGAACCCGCCAACATCGTCACCCGAGAAGACTTCCAAATGGGCATGCTCCGCACCGAAGTGCGCAGCCGCCATGCCGATTCCCATCTGGGGCATGTCTTTCCCGATGGGCCGCCCCCCACCAACACCCGCTATTGCATCAACGCCGCGGCTTTGCGCTTCATTCCCGTAGAAGACTTGGTCAAGCAAGGCTACAGCGCTTATCTTTCCCTCTTTGCCCCTTAGCCCGCGTGCGCCTCCAAATTGCCCGCCTGCTCGGGCTCGACCCACCGGCGGCCTGCGGCCTCGCGCCAGGAAGCCGCCCTACCGCGCCCTGCTCGACCGCTTCGGCGCTGGGGAACGCCCCATCTGGATCACCGAAACCAGTTACACCTCTGAAACGCATGACCAATACCTGCCGGCCTACCGCGCGGGGGAAAGCACGCAAGCGCGCTCCATCCACGACGCGCTGGCAGCCCAATTGGGCAGCGAGGCCGAAGTCATCTTTTGGGCTCTCTTGACCGACGCCCAACCCACGTCAGCAGCCGACCCCTACCGCCAGGCTGGGCTCCACACCTTTGACCTGCACCCCAAACCCGCGGCCACGGCATTTCGTGCCCTTGCCCAAAGGCTTCGAGCCGCGCGCGAACCCTGAAGGGCGCAGCACCACCTGCCCGCCCGGCTTATGCCAAACCTTCCCCCCTTGCCTTCCAACATCCAACCTTTTGCCTCGCGCAGCGCAGCCTACTACGGCAAAGATTGGAGAAATTCCAGCAGAAAATCCATCACCGTCGCATCACGACCGGGTTTCATGGGATAAACGCTGGGCCCGAAAAAGGTCATGCCATGACCCTTCGGAAAGAGGATGACCTGCTGCAAGCCATCTTGGGCTTGAGTGCAACTTTGCTTTTCAGACCACGAAGTCGCGCACCACTTCACCGTTTCAGGCGAGCGCGCTCCCAACGTGTCCACAGCCTCAGCAAAAGACAAGCCCAAATAATCGCCCGGCGAAATTGCCCAAGCCCCCACGCAGCGGGGCGCGCCCGCGTGGAGCTGGTTGAAAGCCGCGCAGCCTTCCATCGCGCCATCAGCACCAATACTGACGCCCACGGTCACCACGCGATTGGAATCCACCCCCGAAAGCGCTGCAGCCGTCTCCAGCGCAGCCACCAGGTCACCCTGCGAAATGTTCCACTCCTCCCTTTGGCGGTGAGGCTGATAGCGTACCGTGACGTCGGTGTATGCCGCGGCCTTGCTTTCGCCAAAACCGGGGAAATCAAAGGTAAACACCGCGTACGACGTCCCCTCGGGCATGGGCGGGAACCAGGAAGCATCCCACCAGGCAGGGAGCGGGTCGGCCTTGGCGATGGCTTCCTCGCACCCTGGCATCAACGCGGGGTGCTCCGCGGCGCGGTTTTGCAACCAAGGGGCAAGCAAGCACCAATCGCGCTGATCGCCGGGCGCCCAGTGCATCAACACAATCACCGGCGCTTGCGGGCGATCCGCCGGGTAATAATAGCCCACCATCGTGCCGTGTTCCCCCTGAAAGGTCACCCGCTGCGGGTCAGGCGGCAGTACGGCGGGTGTGGCCGTGGCCGGAATCGGCGTCGCCGTCGCGGTAGGAGCAGGCTCAACAGTGGCTTCCAGACCTTGCGGCGATGGGGAAGAAGCAGCAGTAGGGGTGGATGCATCTTTCTGACAGGCAGCGAGAGACAAGGCTGCCAGCACCACCATCAGCACGAAGAACCTTAAACGTTTGAAAGTCATCAGGAACTCCTTCCAGGGGGGCCAAAGGGTGGCCTGAACGGACTGACAAAACACTACAATACTTCGGACTGCTGGCCTGCTCAAACTTGCCCCCTCACACAAAACACTCCATTGCCATTGTAGCATGGCCTGCGCAAAAATACCCGCCGCAACGCAGCACTTTTACGGCCCAGGCGAGGATATAATGGACCTAACGGAAAAGACATCCTCCTCCCAAGGTCAGCCGCCATGAACGATTTTTTGCCTCTTTTGGACGTCAACCTCAGCACCGGCGAAATCACGACGCGGAGCATCTCCGCGGAAGCCCGACGGGCCTATTTGGGCGGCGCCGCGCTGGCCGCGCGCCTGCTCTACGAGTCCTTGAGCCCCACGTTAGACCCCCTCTCGCCTCAGGCCCCTTTGCTCATCCTCACCGGACCTCTCACCGGCACCTTCGGGCCCTCCACAAGCCGGTTTGTGGTCTGCGGCAAATCGCCGGCCACGGGGCGTTGGGCTGAGTCCAACGTCGGCGGCTTCTGGGGACCCGAGCTGCGCGCGGCCGGCTTCGACGGCCTCTGGATTACCGGCCGCGCGCCCAGGCCCACGGTGTTGTGGATTCACGATGGCCAGGCCTCCTTGCTGCCGGCCGATGACCTCTGGGGCGCCGAGACATTCGCGCTGCAAGACGCGGTGCGCGCTCGGGTAGGCGAGCCTCGCGCGCGGGTGTTGGGCATTGGTCCCGCCGGTGAAGCGCAAATTCCTTTTGCTTTGTTGCTCACCGACCACGGCCGGGTCGCCGGCCGCACTGGCTTGGGCGCCGTCATGGGCGCGAAGCAGCTCAAAGCCATCGCGGTCCGCGGCCATCAGCGACCACCCCTGGCCGAGCCGCGCGCGTTCGCCCAACACCGCACCCGAATCAACCGCGCCCTCCGCGACGACAACCTCACCCAGGCCCTGCGGGAACTCGGCACCGCCAGCGCGGCCGACTACTTCGATTTCTTGGGCGAAATGCCCAAGAAATACTTTCGGGCCGGCACCTTTGAAGGCGCGGCGCGCATCTCAGGCGCGGCCGTTGCAGAAAGCATCCTCACAGGCGTGCGCGCGTGCCACGGGTGCGTCATCGCCTGCGGCCGCGAGGTGGATTTGGGCGACGGCCTCCGCCGCAAAGGCCCCGAATATGAAACCTTGGTCGGCTTTGGCCCTAACTTGCTCATTGATGACCTCGCAGCCATCACCCGCCTGGGGGAACAGTGCGACCGCGCCGGCCTGGACGTCATCAGCATGAGCAACGTCTTGGGGCTGGCTCTGCACCTGTACGAACAAGGGATCATCACCACAGCCGATACCCATGGCTTGCCGCTGCGCTGGGGCGATGCCGAACTCATCTCACATCTGATTCACCTGACTGTGCAGCGCGCCGGCTTTGGCGCCTTACTCGCGCAGGGCAGCCGCGCCCTGGCCGCCCACTTCGGCGTGCCCCATGAGGCCATCGAAGTGGACGGGCTGGAAATGCCCTACCACGACCCACGCGGCGCATCGGGCATGGCGTTGGTGTATGCCACGTCGCCCCGAGGGGCTTGCCACAACCAATCCGACTACTTCCTGGCCGACATCGGCCAAGTCGAAGCGCGGCTGGGGTTGACCTTTTTCGACCGCCACGCGGGCGCGGAAAAAGCCGCCAACGTCGCCCGCCATCAGGATTGGCGCACCATGCAAAACGCGCTGGTGATGTGCTTTTTCGCCAATGTGCCGCCCGACGACATCGCCGCGTTGGTGAGCGCCGCGCTGGGGGAAACCTACACCGTCGAGGACCTCCTGACCGTGGGCGAACGAGCCTGGAACCTAAAACGCTTGCTCAATCTCAAGCTGGGACGCACCCCAGCCGATGACCGCCTGCCCCCGCCTCTGCTCGAGCCCTTACCCGAGGGCGGCGCCGCAGGCTACCGCATCCCCTTTGCCGAAATGCTGGCCGCCTATTACGCCGCCCGCGATTGGGACCCCGCCACTGGCGCACCTTCACCTCGCAAACGCCAGGCCCTGGGGTTGGATTGAAGCGCCGCCTTTCCCTGCCTGGTGTCTCACCGCGAGCCGCCTCACGCCAGGCGGCTCGTTGCCTTTCTCCCCTGCGCTGGCGCCGTCGGCAACGCCAAAATCAACTTGGCTCCCTCCCCTGGTGTATCCCAGGCGCCACAGCCGCACGCCTGCCGGCCAAGGGCCGCGCCCCCCAAGGTTGACCATGCCGCCGACGCCGCGGGGGAAAGCCCCGCCCAATCGCGGTTGGATACCCGCCCGCGGGCTTGCCTCCAACCACAGCCTGCTGCACCGTCACCGTTCCCAACCACAGCCCCTCGCTTGGTTTGGCCCCCACAGGGGCGATGGGGTGGCTTTGGCTCCACGGGGGCGATGGGGTGGTTTGGCCCCATAGGGGCGATGGGGTGGTTTTGGCCCACGGGGGGCGATGGGGTGGTTTTGGCCCCACGGGGGGCGACGGGGTGGTTTTGGCCCCACAGGGGCGATGGGGTGGCTTTGGCCCCATAGGGGGTAATTTAAGTGTTTTGATGGCTATACGAAACGCCCCCTTTTTTCGCTTTGCCTTTCCCACAAAACGCCTCTGCCCTGCCTTCGCTTTGAGCGCGCGTTGTGCCTCTTGCATCACCCTTGCTGACTCTGTGACTTAAATAACCCCCTAAAAGTGAAAAATTGCACTTGCTTTTTGAGCACAATTGGAGTATCCTAAAGATGGAAACTTAAAACGCTCATCGCCCAATCACTGCTGCAAAGGAGGCTCTTATGGCGTCT
>CAYLRJ010000044.1:0-23328 GCA_964386185.1 uncultured Anaerolineaceae bacterium | reverse complement strand
GCTGGAACATCGTCACCGAGCGACAAAAAGATTTTCCAAGCCGCCATCTGCAGCAGTTGAGCGGCAAAGGAGAGATTTTGTTCCCCCTCCTCCCTTGACAAAAACATAGTTGTCTCTCCCAAAGGGCGAGGCAAGGGGGCGCCAGGCAACCAGCCAACCAAGTAACCAAGTAACCAGGCAACCAGGCAACCAGATAACCAACACCCCCAATCCCTAATCGGCCAAGCGCTCTTCCAGCCACGCGAGGATCGCTTGGTAAACCTGCTCCTTCCCCACCTCGTTGTGGACCTCGTGGTACATCTCCGGCCACAATTTCAGGGTACACCACCGCCCTGCCCGCTGGCAAAACTCACGGCTGGCCTCGGGGTCTGTAATGGGGTCCGCAGTGCCGTGCATGAGCAACAGCGGGACCTGCAGGCGGGCCGCGTGTGCCAAAGCCCAGCGGCCGGCCTCGTAGGTTTGCAGAAACAAAGCCGCCGAAATGCGGTCATGCACCAACGGGTCTTCCTGATAAGCGCGCACCACCGCGGGGTCGTGCGAGAGGTCTTCGGCGCGCAAACCGTTCGGCTGCACAAAACCAGGGGCAAGCCGCCCCACGGTGCGGGCCAACCAAATTTTGTAGGCAGGGGGCTTCATGGTCAAACGGAGCCAAGGGCTGCTGGCAATCACGCCATACAACGGCGCGGTATCGCGGCGCAAAGCATAATTCAGCACCAGATTGCCCCCCAAACTGTGGCCGTAGAGGAACCGTGGCACGGCTGGAAATTCCCTTTCCGCGCGCCGAAGCAACAAGCCGATGTCATCCAACACGGCTTCGTAGTGCGGCCAATGCCCGCGCTTTCCTTCAGAACGGCCGTGGCCTGGCAAATCCATCGCCAGGAGGGCAAAGCCAGCCGCGTTCAAAGCCGCGGCCAGGGGCGCATAGCGGCTGCTGTGCTCGCCCAAGCCGTGGACAAGAGAAATCACCCCCCGGACCTTATCATCGGGCCGCCATATTTGAGCAAAACGGTGGGGATGTTCACGCAAAAACAGTGTGCGGTGGGGCATCTTTGCCTCCTCGGCTCAAGACTCGGCGAGCAAATCGTACCGATAGACCGGATAAGCCTCCTCGGTCTTGCGAAAGCCCATTTTCTCATACAAAGCCAGGGCGCGAGCGTTGTCGCCTTGGGTGTTAAGGGTGACCTGCTCGGCACGGTTACGCTTGAAAAACGAAAGGACGTCGCCGACCAACCAACGTCCCACGCCACGCCCTTGCGCCCGAGGATGCACAGCCAAACGGGCCAGATGTCCCCCCAAGGGGCTGGGGGTGCTGATTTGGAAGCCCAAAATCTGCCCAGTGGTCAAATCTTCCACCACGGTTGCCCACACCGAATGGGAGAGGGCGATTTCAAAGGAAGACGGCGCCATGCGCCAGAAGGGCCCAAACGCTTGGGCATCCACCTGGCCGACGGCCGCCAAGTCGTGGGCCACCATAGGGCGCAAGCGGGCGCCTTCCACCGGCAGGATCTTAGGGAGGGGTTGATTGCGCCACACCAAAACTTCGACTTGCCCCACAACCTCAAAGCCCTCGGTGCGGAGCAAACGCTGGAACCAATCCGCAAAGGGCATGGCCGCTACCCAGCGCCCGCCGCGCTGGCGAAAAGGCGCCACGGCCTGAGGCCACAGGGCTTGCCAGGCTTCCCGAGGTGTCACCGAGGCCGCGGCGGCAAAAAGCCTCACCCATGCAACCTCGTCGGTTTCGGGCAGCAATGCCAACGCACCTTGCAAAGCGTTGGGACGCGCCCAAACAACAAACCCCTCCTCGTCCAATTGCTCCAGAGGGGCTCGCCAACCCGGGTGTTGATGCACGTAGGGTTCCAGATGAATCAAAGCAGCCAAACGACGGCGGTCACCCGGCTTAACCGGGCGGATTTGCTGCAAGGCGTCAGGGGCTATCGTTAGAGACGACATGGCTCGTCATCCACCTCGCCATAAGCGGAAGGGGGCTTTCAACAGCCGCTTGAGCAGCCACTTTTTCACCGAACGGGGCTGATCGTCCACTGCGTTTTGCATGGTGATCAGGGCTTCGACCGGATCGTTGAGGCGCAATTTGACGGCAGAAAGGGCCTGCAACACTGCGACGCGGGCTTCTTTGTCGCCGGCTTGTTCCAGCAGGTCGGCGGCCTGCTGATAGGCCTCTGCGGCCTCTTGCCAGCGCTTCAGCCCTTCCAGGGCTGCAGCCAAGTTACCCAACGCCAGCCCTTGGCGCCGCACATCACCGGCCTCGGCAAAGATGCGATCAGTGCCTTCGACCGCCGCCAGCGCGGCCGAGTAATCCCCCGCCTGCACCAAAGCCACGCTTTGGTTGTTACGCATCTCCGCGGCGTCCACATTCCGCCCTTGCTGCTGGAAGGCGTCTGCCGCGGCGGCAAACAGGCGGGCGGCTTCTGCATATTCGCCCCGAGCATAGGCCGCTTTGGCCGCTTCACCCAGGGCTTCCGGAGAAAGGGAGGTGTTCATAAGGTAATCTCCAACAACCCTTCGGCCACGGCTCGTAATTTCTCAACCGACATTTCACTGAGGCGTTGGGCCAATTCCAGATAGGGCCGATTGACCGGCTTGGCCACAAACGCCCGTAGTTCAGGGGGAAGCTCTAAGAAGTGCGCCACCTGGCGCTGCTGAGCGAGCCATTCGCCAATGGGCCCTTCTCGATCCATGAAATGTTGCACGGTCAAGCCGTATAGGGCCGCCAAGGCTTCCAAATCCGGCAGCGGGACCGGCCGCTCGCCCAGTTCATAATCGCGCAGGCGGCTTTTGGGTATCTCGAGTTTGCGAGACACCTCACTCAGGCTGAGGTCAGCCTCTTCGCGGGCCTGGCGCAGCAAGGCGCCCACAATGCGTTGCCGAATCGCGATGAGCCGCCCCAAACGCTGTTCGACATCCGCGCCGGTATCGTCTTCGGTAAGCACCTCACTGCCGAAGAAGTGTTCGACCGGCAACTGGAGATGATAGGCCAAGGCTTCCAATTCGGGCAAGGAAGGGGCTTTGTCGCCGCGTTCGTAGGCGGCAAGTTGCGATGTTGAAATACCCAGCACTTCGGCAATGGCCTTGCGGCTTCGCCCGGACGCAAGTCGGGCATCTCGAATCAAAACGCCTAATTTCTTCGCCCGCAAAACACGGGCACGCGTGCTTTCCATAAACGCTCCTCGCGAGGGGAATCGCGCTGCCACCCCTCAGGGGGCAGTGTCCTCTTGGGGCCAGGTCTCTGGCAAGGAAAAGGAAAAGCGGCTTCCCTTGCCCACTTCTGACTGGACCTCTAACTCAACTTTGTGCGCATCAAGGATTTGCTTGACTAAAGCCAAGCCCAAACCGGTGCCGCCGTACCGGCGATTGCCCGAATCTTCCAACTGCACGAACGGTTCGAAGATTTTCTGCTGGTCTTCCGGGGAAATGCCAATGCCGGTGTCTTCCACCGCGAAATGCACGCGGCCGTTGTCTGACCAGACCCGCAGCCAGACCTGTCCACCCGGCGGGGTGAATTTGACTGCATTATCCAGCAGATGCTGTAACACCCAGCCGATCTTTTCGCCATCGGCGAAAACCCACAGCCCTTCTTGGATTTCAGTCGAAAAGTCAACCGATTTTGCATGGGCGCGCGGCTTGATGACTGTGACCGCCCGCTCCACCACGCTATCCACCAAGGTGGGCACCATCCGAATGACCAGTTCACCCTTTGAAAGCAGGGAGAAACTGATGAGGTCTTCAATCAAACGATAGAGGCGCGCCGCAGACCGCTGCATCACTTCCACGGCTTGGGCTTGGTCAGGGTTCAATTCGCCCAGGAAGCCGTCACTCAAGAGGTCCAAGTAACCGATCAAATGGGTCAATGGCGTGCGCAATTCGTGGGAGATGTTGGCAATGAAGTTGGCTTTGAGGCGTTGAAGTTCCGAAAGCCGCTCTAACGCTTCCTGTAATTGGCGCGTGCGCTCTTGGACTTTCTGTTCCAGCTTGACGTTGGCTTGTGCGAGGGCCTCATGAAGTTGGGCGATCTGCTCGGCGACCACGCGGTCCAGGTCCTCGCGGCTGAGGAAGCCCAATTCCACCAATACTTGGCCCAAGCGTTTAGAGGTGCCATGTTTTTCCGCGAGTTCCCGCTGATAGGCAAGGGCCTGCTCTAACTGCTCTGGGGTAATGAGGCCCTCTTGCACCAAGCGTTCGCCCAAGCGGGGCACCAGGGCTTCCAAAGCCAGGGGGGCATCTTCGGATGCAGCGTCTTGCTGAGACAAGCGCAATTTGCGTTCGGCCATCGCCGCGGCCATGCCCAAATGCACCCCGCAATGGGGGCAATAACGTTCTTCAATGGAAACCTCTGCGTTGCAATTGGGACAGCGCAGCATAGGACACTCCTCAGCGCAGGAGGGCCTCCGCCTTGTTGTAGGCGTCGAGGGCGTCGCTCAAGCGGTCGGCTCGCAGATAGGCGTCGCCCAAGGTTTGGAGCAAATCCACGTCTACGGGGTAGTCCACCAAGGCCTGTTCCAGGTCGGCGATGATTTCATCCAGATAGCGGCGTCGGCGGATGAGTTTGGCGTAGTGTCGGACGGCAGTGGCGATGTCGCCAGCCTGCAAGGCAGTGCGGGCTTTGGCGAGGGTATCCGCGTCTTTACTTGACGGGTGCGAGGTACGCTTGCGGGGGCGCGGAGCGGCCTCGGCGGGTTTGGGGCTCTCGGCTGGAGCCGCCCCAGCGGCTGTTTCTCCAGCCGCCACGGGGGGTGCTACAGCCTCGGGCGCTTCGGCCGGGGTTTCGGTTGCGGTTGCGGTTGCGGCCTCGGCTGCGGCCGCAGGCGCAGGCTCCTCCGCGGCTTCGGCAGGCGCTTCGGCTGCTGGCGTTTCTTCACCCAAGCCCTGCAGCCACTCCGGCAGGGGCTCTTCGCCTTCCGCCGCAGGCGCGGGTTCCTCCGCGGCTTCGGCAGGCGCTTCGGCTGCCGGCGTTTCTTCACCCAAGCCCTGCAGCCATTCCGGCAGGGGCTCTTCACCTTCCGCCGCAGGCGCGGGTTCCTCCGCGGCTTCGGCCGGCGCTTCGGCTGCCGGCGTTTCTTCCGCGGCTTCGGCCACCCATTCGGGCGGGGTCTCGACCCGCTCTTCGGGCGCGGTCAGCAATTCCTCTTCTGCCGCGCCTTGTTTGGCTGCCAGGCTCTCCAGCCACGCCAGGGCTTCGTCTTCCCCCGCGCCGGCCGCAGGAGCAGCCGGGGTTTCGGCTTCGGCCGAGGTTGTCTCTTCACCCAAGCCCTGCAGCCACTCCGGCAGGGGCTCTTCACCTTCCGCCGCAGGCGCGGGTTCCTCCACGGCTTCGGCCGGCGCTTCGGCTGCCGGCGCTTCTTCACCCAAGCCCTGCAGCCATTCCGGCAGGGGCTCTTCGCCTTCCGCCGCAGGCGCGGGCTCCTCCGCGGCCGCGGGGGCTTCTTCGCCCAGGTCTTGCAACCAATCGGGGAGAGCCTCTTCTTCTTCAGCAGCCGTCGAAGGCGGTGGGGTTTCGGTTTCGGCTTCAGCCATCCAATCAGGGAGCGCCTCGTCCGCGCCCGTCGTGCCTTCCTCAGCCTCACCCAACCACCCGGGCAGGCCTTCTTCCGCAGCCGGTGCAGCCGCTTCGGGCGAGAAGGCTTCCAAATCTGCCAGCAGGTCGCCGAGATCCTCTTCGCTTTCTTCGGCCAGGGAGGGTTCGGCCTCGCCCAAGAGATCTTCGGGCGCCATTTCTTTGAGCCAATCGGGAAGTTCCGCCGGCGCGAGGTCTTCCTCGGCCTCATCCAACGATAGCGCTTCGGTGTCGGACGCGCCAGCCTCAGCGGTGGCAGCCTCGGCGGGTTCCTCAAACCAAGATGGCAAGGTTTCTTCGGCCTGGTCGTCTGTCGCGGCGGTTTGCAGATCGGCCAGCGGTTCTTCCCAAAGGGCTGCGGCCATTTCGGGGGTCCATTCCAGGCGCTCCAGGGTCACGGCTTCATCCGGCACTTGTTCCACCGAGCGGATGGCCGCGGTACGATAAGCCTCGTAGGGGTCCAAAGCGTAGAGGCGCTCGCGATACACTTCGGCGTCTTCAGGGCGTCCACTTTCTTCCAGAATTTGGGCCATCAAGCGGTTGGCGGCCAGGCAATAGGGCAATTTTTTGAGCAAGGAAGCAGCCACGTCAGCGGCCTCAGCCCGACGGCCGTCGCGATAGAGGGCTTCGGCCAACAAGGCCATCAGATCGGCCCGGTGGGGTTCTTCGGCCAAGGCCGATTGCAGTTCGGCGATGGCTTGGGCGTAGAGGCCGTTTTGCAAATACATGCGCGCCAAGGCGCCGCGGGTAAGCCGCAGCCGCGGGGGAGCAAAGCCTTCGACTTCGGCGTAAAGCCGCCGCAATTCGTCCTGAATGGCGGGGTTAGAAGGCTGCACCTCGAAGGCGCGTTCCATGTGCCACAAGGCGGTTTTAGGGTCGCCCGTTTCATGGTGAATCACGCTCAGGGCGGCGTGGGCGACAAAATCGTCGGGCACCGCGGCCAACACCCGCTGGAAGACGTCGCTGGCTTCCTTGTAGCGCTGCACTTCCAGGTAAGCCTTACCCAACAGGCGATAGGTAGCGACGTGTTTGGGGAAGGTTTCCAAAATATGGCGGCAATGGGCAATGGCTTCCTGATATTGCTCTCGGTCAATCAATTCATCAATTTGCCGGTTATAGGCACGGAGTGTGATTTTTGACATGATTCTCTCCCTTGCCCTTTAGTATGCCCTATCTTGGGAAGAAAAGCAAGCCGCTCCGCGGAGGGACGCCCCGGGAATCACGCTGGCGAGCACACGTCGGCGGGCAAACGCGAACAACGACAACACACCTGACCCCAAGGCAGTGATCAGGCAAAACCATTCTAATATTTCAGTATAATTCTACCATCTTCTGGCCAGGCCGTCGCCAGGAAGCACCCGAGCAAAGATGATTTAAGGCATGGAACCGCCAGCGCCCCAACCCGCGGGAAAACCCAGAGGCCGCCTTGACAGGCGGCCTCTGCTGTTTGGTAAGGTTGTGTGTTTTTGCCAGAGAGAAGGGCTAATCGCCGGTGCCGACCACGACTTCTTCTGTGCGGCGGCTGTACCAGATTGACCAGACGACCGAACCCAGCAGGATGATGAAGAGAATCCAGCCGCCCACGCCCAAGTGTTGGTACTGGGCAACGATGGGGGCCACGATCACCGCAACCAAGTTGACGACTTTGATCATGGGGTTGAGGGCCGGGCCGGCCGTGTCTTTCAACGGGTCGCCGACGGTGTCGCCCACCACGCTGGCCTTGTGACGCTCGGAGCCTTTGCCCAAATTGCGCTCGGGGTCCGACGGTTCGTCTTCGATGGTCTTCTTGGCGTTGTCCCACGCGCCGCCCGCGTTGTTCATAAACACCGCGAGCAACTGCCCCGAGAGGATCAACCCAGCCAGGAAGCCGCCCAAGGCCTCGACACCCAGCCACATACCCACCAAAATGGGCGACACCACGCCCAAGATGGCCAAGGCAATCAGCTCTTTCTGGGCTGCGGCGGTAGAAATGGCGACCGGGCGCTGGTAATCGGGCTTGCGCGTGCCCTCAAGCACGCCGGCGCGGAACTGGCGGCGCACTTCTTCCACCATCAGCGAAGCCGCACGGCGCACCGCCTGAATGGCATACGAGGAGAACAGCATCGGCAACGCGCCCCCGATGAGCAGACCGACAAACACCTCGGGGACATTGACCCGAATGCCGAGGTTTTGCAACTGCAAAGCCTCGGGCACCCCGGCCTGGGCTTGAGCCCGGCTCACATCCACCAAATAGGAGCCAAACAAAGCCACCGCGGCAATCACGGCTGAACCAATGGCCACGCCTTTGGTAATGGCCTTGGTGGTGTTGCCTACCGCGTCCAAGTCGGCCATGATTTGGCGGGCTACTTTGGTGTCTTCGTCGTCCATGTCCGTCCAGGCCATCTCACCGATGCCGTTGGCGTTGTCAGCCACCGGGCCAAAGGTGTCCATTGCGACGTTGTTGCCGGTCAGGGTCAACATCCCGATACCGGTCATGGAAACGCCGTAGAGAATGTAAGTGATTTTTTCCACTTCGCTCAGGTTGGGCACACCCTGGAAGATGAACACCGAGGCCATGATGGTGGCCGCGATGACCAAGATAGCCCACACCGAAGATTCAAAGCCCAAAGCCAACCCTTGCAAAATCAGGGTTGCCGAGCCGGTATCCGACGATTTTTTGATTTCCAAAACCGGTTTGCTCTCCGCGCCGGTGAAGTAATCGGTGAGGCGGTCGTTGGCAATGGCCAGCAAAACACCCACGGCCACAGCCAAAGGTGCCCGCCACCAGCCACCGGGCAAGGGCGTTTCCTGCATCACATCCAGGTAATAATAGCCCACCGCGAAGAACAAAATCGTGGAAATCGCGGCCGAAGAAAGGAAGCCCTTGAAAATGGCCTTCATAGCATCGCCGCTCTTCTCAGGGCCGCCTTTCACCAGATAAGTCCCGATAATTGACGAGAGGACGCCAATCCCGCGCACCAAAAGCGGGTACACAATCCAAGCCATGTGGCCAGTAATGCGCCACAACGCCAGCCCCAGAATGAGGGCCGACACAATGGTGACCTCGTAAGACTGGAAGATATCGGCAGCCATACCTGCACAATCGCCCACGTTGTCACCCACCAAATCGGCCACTACAGCAGGGTTGCGCGGGTCATCTTCCGGAATGCCGGCCTCGACCTTGCCAACCAGGTCCGCGCCAACGTCCGCGGCCTTGGTGTAAATACCGCCGCCGACCCGCATGAAAAGCGCAATGAGGGTCGCACCAAAGCCAAAACCCAACAGCGCATCGGGCGCAGCAATCCCGAAGATGATGAAGATGAGCGTGCCGCCCAACAAGCCCAAGCCGTCGGTCAGCATCCCGGTGATGGTGCCTGCGCGGTAGGCAATCCGCAACGCGTCGCCAAAGGAGCGCCGAGCCGCCGAGGCCACCCGGACGTTCCCCTCCACGGCCATCCGCATGCCAATTTGCCCCACCGCCAACGAGAACAAAGAGCCCAAAACAAAAGAGCCCGCCCGACCTAAACCCATGATCAGACGGACTGTTTCATAAGGCAATCCCGAAAAACGGTCGAGGGCCTCTTGTGTAACAGGCACCACGTATACCGAAAGGAAAAGCGCCACAGTCAGAATGGCAATGAACGGAATGATGATTTTCGTCTGACTGTTGAGGTAGGCCACCGCCCCATCGCGGATGGCACTCCACACCTCTTGCATCTTTTCCGTGCCTTTGTCTTCCTGCAAAATCTGATTCCGCAGGAAGAGGGCGTAGGCAAGCCCCAAAATGGCAATGCCTAAAATCGCCCAAATCATCATTTGTTCTGCTGGTGTGAGTAAACTCATGCGCCGTAGCCTCCTTAAAAACCCTTAGGATAACCCGTTGTGCATTTTCTCACAACGATGTAGACCGATTTTATAAAAGAGCGATGAGAATGTCAAGCCGAAATTCGCCACTTTTTATTTTTTGCGCAATTTTTATGCACCTGACAGCCAGCCGCGCCTTAAAACCGTCCTTTGCGTCAGGGAATCCCTGCTGCTTCGGGGGCTGCGTGGCTGGCGCGTCCGGCCCCTTCCCATCCGAGGTACAATTTGCCCATCTCACTGTGTTGGGAGTTTGCCATGACGAAACCTCTGGTCATCCTCACCCACCCCATGCCCGAAGCGTGGATAGCACGCCTGCGCCGCGAGACCCGCTTGGTCGTCGGCCCAGCCGACGTGGCAGGGGTGGACGAGAGCCTACAGCCCTACTTTGCCGCAGCCGAGGGCTTGCTCACCTGGCTCACAGACCGCGTAGACGACCCCCTGCTCGCCCAAATGCCGCGCTTGAAGGTCGTCTCCAATTTAGCCGTCGGCGTTGACAACATTGATTTGGAAGCCTGCACCCGCCGCGGCATCGCCGTCGGGCACACCCCCGGGGTGCTCACCGAGGCCGTAGCCGACCTGACCTTGGGGCTGCTTCTGGCCGTGGCGCGGGGAATTCCCACTGCGGCCGAAGACGCGCGCCGCGGCCGGTGGGGGCTTTGGCGTCCCGACGCGTGGCTGGGGGCGGAGATGCACGGCGCGACGTTAGGCATTTTAGGGATGGGGCAAATCGGGCAGGCAGTCGCGCGCCGAGGCGCGGCGTTTGGCATGCGCGTGCTCTACACCAGCCGCAGCCCCAAACCCGCCGTAGAGACAGCGCTGGGCGCGCAGCGCGTGCCGTGGGAGCAACTCCTCCAAGAAAGCGACTTCCTCAGCCTGCACGTGCCCCTCACGCCTGAAACCCGCGGGCTGATCAACGCAGACGCCCTGCGCCAAATGAAAAACACAGCCTACCTCATCAACATGGCTCGCGGGCCGGTGGTGGTGACCGACGACCTGGTGCGCGCCCTGGAAAAAGGCTGGATTGCCGGCGCCGGCCTGGACGTGACCGATCCCGAGCCTTTGCCACCTGAGCACCCGCTGTATCGCCTGCCCCAATGCCTCATCACACCCCACATCGGCTCAGCCACCCAGACGACCCGCCGCCGCATGGCCGAATTGGCGGTAGAAAATCTGCTGGCCGGCCTCCAAGGTCGTCCCCTTCCCCATCAGGCCAACCGCTAAACCGCCCCTTCCGCCTCCCCCGCGAGCCGCTTCCCGCCACGCCTCGTTCCTCGGCGCTTGACACGCCCCCCAAACCACATTAAACTTACAACCCCACGGACGCGCCGCGTCCGGCGGTGTGTTGGGTTTTCCCTTTTTCAAAGGAGCATAGCCATGCTATACACCCGCCAGCACCTGGAAGAACGAGAAATACAAACGCTGGCCCCCTACGCCTGCAAAAGCAAGTTTTCCAAAGGGCGTGCCTACCCCGAAGACGAACCCCGCTACCGCACGGCCTTTCAGCGCGACCGCGATCGGATTTTGCACACCACGGCTTTCCGCCGCTTGGAATACAAAACCCAGGTCTTCATCAACTACGAAGGCGATTATTACCGCACCCGCCTCACCCACACGCTGGAAGTCGCCCAAATCGGGCGCACCATCGCCCGGGCTTTAGGCGCCAACGAGGACCTCACCGAGGCCATCTGCCTGGCCCACGACCTGGGGCATCCCCCTTTTGGGCACTCGGGCGAAGTCATCCTCAACCGCCTGATGAAAGACCACGGCGGCTTCGACCACAACAAACAATCGCTCCGCATTGTGACCCAACTGGAACACCGCTACCCCGATTTCCCAGGCCTCAACCTCACATGGGAAGTGCGAGAAGGCATCGTCAAACACGAAACCGAATACGACATCGCCGACGCCCAAGACTACAACCCCGAACTGCGCGGGCATCTGGAAGCCCAAATCGCCAATGCCGCCGACGAATTAGCCTACACCGCCCATGACCTGGACGACGGCCTGCGCTCGGGCATGATCACCCCCCGCATGCTGGACGGCCTGGAACTGTGGGAAGTGCTCAAAGAGAGCATCCAATGGCACAATGGCGAATTGGACGAATTGACCCGCCACCGCCTCATCCGGCGGCTGATTGGCCTGGAAGTGACCGACGTCGTCCAAACCACTGCCCAAAAACTGCGTGAAAGCGGCGTGCAATCGGTGGAAGCCCTCCAACGGCTACCCTACAACGTCATCGCCTTCAGCGAAACCATGACCCGCCGCAACCGCGAACTGAAAGACTTCCTTTACAACAACCTCTACCGCCACTATCGCGTCGTGCGCATGGCCGTCAAGGCCGAGCGCATCCTTTCCGACCTCTTCCAGGCTTACATCACCGAACCACACACCTTGCCGCGCCACATCCAATCGTGGATTGAGGCCCGCGGCTTGGAGCGCGCAGTATGCGATTACATCGCGGGCATGACCGACCGCTTTGCCATTGAAGAACACCAAAAACTTTTCAACCCCCTCACCCGACCCTAACTGCTCACTTCTGCAAACCACGGAGGCCATAGCCGATGAGTGAAAAGCAGCATTACCTGACCCCTGAAGGCGCTCAACGCCTACGCGAAGAACTGGAATATCTCAAAACCACCAAACGCGCCGAGCTCGCCCGTCGTTTGCGCGAAGCCATCCAGATGGGCGACTTATCGGAAAACGCCGATTACATCGCCGCCAAAGAGGAACAAGGCTTTTTGGAAGGACGCATTCAAGAAATCGAAGCCCTGCTCCGTCAAGCCACAATCATTGAAAACAACGGCCACAAAGACATCGTAGATATGGGCGCCAAAGTCACCATCCAGGAAGGCACCTACCCGCCCGAGACCTACCACTTGGTGGGGCCGGCCGAGGCCAACCCACGCGAGGGCAAAATCTCCCACGAATCGCCCATTGGCAAGGCCCTCTTGGGCCACAAAGTGGGTGACGAAGTGACCGTTGAAACCCCAGGCGGCACCCTCCGCTTCAAGATTTTAGAGATTACTTACTAAACGGCGCTTGCCCGAAGCAGCGATGCGTTGCAACGCCCACGGCGATGGAAAGGAACCACACCATCGCCGTTGGTTTTTGGGCCAGAGGCGCAACGCTCCTCATCCCAGTGGGGTTTGGCGAGCCGCAACCGCTTGTCCTTCCCCCTCCTCACCTCAGAAAAAGCAAAAGAGGCCGCGGGTGCGGCCTCTTTTTTTCTTGGAAAGGGCGCCAAAGCCTAAATTTCGTCCTTGGGCCACACGGCCAATTCCAAGGTGAGGCGCTCAAAGTAACTGTTTTCGGGCAGGGCATCTTCCCCATAGGCCATATCCACCACCCGCGCCACCAATTGCAATTTGGCGGTTTCCAACACAATTTTCTCACCCGGTTTAGCCATCACCGGATCGCCTTTTGCGGCCAAGCGCTGGCGTGTGGCCTCATCGTTGTAAGCGTGTTCGCTCATCAACACCTTGGTCACCGTCTGAATGTCATTCTTATCAAACAGCCACACTTCAAAAGCCATCACCCGCTTGGGCTCACCCACGCCAATGGTTTCGGTGATGCCCACACCGCATTCACCCAAAAACTCGCCCGAGGGGGCATCAATGCTAAAGGAATCGTCGAAGAGGTCATCACCGTGAACGTAAGTGGTCATGAACTGCGCCAAAGGTGGTTCTTGGCCTTCGGCTTCATAATCCGTCTTTTCCGCGGTTTGGGTCATCACCCGAGCGCGTTGCGCCGGCGTGCCCGAGGCGGTCAACTTCCCTTGGCGAGAACGCCACCACAACAGCCCCGCGGCCAAGATGATGGCCAGCAGGCTCACGCCACACAACAACGACACCACCCGGAAAAGGCTCGAGCTGCTTTGTTTTTCCGTGGGCTTCACCGGGGTCATTTCAGCCCCGGGCGTCAGCTGCACCTCGCCGCCCGCGGCAGGTGTGCCGCCGGCTGTGACTTCGCCAGGTTGAACACCAACGGCCTGCGCAAAGAGTTCGATGGTTTGGGGCGAAACATCCAAAGGCGGGTTGGCCAGCATGGTCTTGAGCAGTTTAGGACCATCCGCACCTAACGCCTGGAAACGGGCCTGCGCTGCCTGGGCATCGCCCGTCAGCCCATAGGCTTCAATAGCCATTTGCAAATACATGGACTTGTAGTCTGAGCGCAAATCAGCGGGTGAGGCATCAACCCATTTGACGGGCCAGAGCCACCAACCCAAAACAACCAACCCAAAAATAGCGCCGATGACAAACGCAATGGCAGCAGCGATGCCCGACGTGGCCAGTGGGTTGCTCAGCAGGCTTTTTGTGGTTTTCGTATTTTCCATTGCACCTCTCCTCAAACACATGAAACCATATTATCGCGCGGCGTTGTTCAACCCCTGCGCTTTTGCAAAAACATTATTACTCATTGTAGCCCAGAGTGGCCGAAAACGCAACTGCTCGGCTTGCGGGGGCTTCCTTTGGTTTTTGTGCAACTTATGTGCCAGCCGTCTGCGCCGCGGGCATCTGCGCGCTTTCCTCTTCCGCGGCCGTCACCTCTTCCAGGGCAAAGGTCTCACCGCAAGCAATGCACTGCGCCGAAGATTTATTGGCCACCACCAACAGCCCGCCGCATTTCGGGCAAGGCGTCGGCAGAGGCCGCTTCCACGATGTGAAATCACACGCCGGATAATTGGCGCAGCCGTAGAAAATCCGCCCGCGTCGGGTGCGGCGCTCTACAATCTCGCCGCCGCATTTCGGGCACTTCACCCCAATCTTTTCCAGCCACGGCTCGGTGTAACGGCATTCCGGGAAGTTGGCGCAGCCGATGAACTTGCCGTAACGCCCCCACCGCACGACCAATTCACCGCCGCATTTCGGGCACTTCCGCCCAATGGGTTCGGGCTCTTGCTTCATCTCAGGGATGGCTTTTTCTGCGGCTTCCACCTCTTTTGAGAAGGGCAAATAAAACGCTCGCACCACATCCACCCACTGGGTTTCGCCCGCGGCGACTTTGTCCAACTTTTCTTCCATCTGAGCGGTGAAGCCCACGTCCATCACATCGGGGAAGTGCTCTACCAGCAGGTCGGTGACCAAAACGCCGGTTTCGGTGGGCACCAAGCGTTTGTTTTCCCGCTTGACGTAGCCGCGTTGTTGCAACGTAGAGAGAATGGGGGCGTAGGTCGAAGGGCGCCCGATGCCGTTTTCTTCCAGGGTTCGCACCAGGGTAGCCTCGGTGTAGCGGGGCGGGGGCTGGGTGAAGTGTTGCTCGGGGATGATTTTGAGCAGCCTCAAGCTTTGGCCTTCGGCAATGGCTTGAGGGATGGCAATGTTGGCTTCTTCTTGGGTGTCTTCGTCTTTGGCTTCTTCGTAGAGCACCAAAAAGCCAGGAAAGCGCACCGACGAGCCCGAAGCCCGCAGCCGGTAAACGTGGGTGGGGCTTCGGCCTTCGATTTGTACCGAGAGGGTATCGTACACTGCGGCCGCCATTTGCGAGGCAACGAACCGCTGCCAGATAAGACGATAGAGGCGATATTGGTCGCGAGTGAGGTAAGATTTGACCTTTTCGGGGGTGCGCAACACCGACGTGGGGCGGATGGCTTCGTGGGCTTCCTGCGCGCGTTGGGCGCGGGTGCGGTAACGGGGCGGCTTCTCGGGCAAAAATTGCTCACCAAAGCGTTGGGCAATGTAGGCCCGTGCTTCTTTTTGCGCTAAGGGCGAAATGTTGGTGGAATCGGTGCGCATGTAGGTAATCAGGCCGGTGCTGCCCCCTTCGCCGACGTCAATCCCTTCGTAGAGTTGCTGGGCTACGGCCATGGTCCGCCGGGCCGTAAAGCCCAAACGCCGCGAGGCCTCTTGTTGCATGGTGCTGGTGGTGAAGGGGGCTGATGGGCGGCGTTTGCGCTGGCCCCGTTTGACCGAAGCCACTTTGTAGGTCGCCTGTTGCATGTCTTGGACCACGCCCTGCGTGGTGGCTTGGTCAGGAAGGCGGGGTTCCTGGCCGTCAATTTTGCTCAAGCGGGCGACGAAGGTCTTTTTTAGGCCTTCGGGTTGGAATTCGGCGTCAATGGTCCAGTATTCCTCAGGGGTGAAGTTTTCGATTTCCCGCTCGCGTTCGACCACCATCCGCAAGGCCACAGACTGCACCCGCCCAGCAGAGAGGCGGCTGCGCACCTTGCGCCACAAGATAGGGCTCAGGGTATAGCCCACCAAACGGTCTAACACTCGGCGGGCTTGTTGCGCGTCCACCAGGTTCATATCCAAACCACGCGGGTGCGAAAAAGCCTCTTCGATGGCAGGCTTGGTAATTTCGTGAAAAACCACCCGCTTGGTGCGTTCGGGGGCCATGCCGGTGGCTTCCATGAGGTGCCAGGCAATGGCTTCGCCTTCGCGGTCGGGGTCGGTGGCGAGGTAGATTTCCTCAGCTTTGTCGGCCAAAGCCTTGATCTCTTTGACGACTTTGCGCTTTTCGTTGGGCACCCGATATTTGGGTTTGAAGTCGTTTTCGACATCCACTGAGAGCTGTGAGCGGAGCAAATCTCGCACATGGCCGACCGAGGCTTTGACGGTGTAGCCTTTGCCCAAAAAACGTCCCACCGTGCGGGCTTTGGCCGGCGATTCGACAATCACTAACTTGCCTTTGCGTTTGGTTTCTTTTTTGCTTTTCTTGCGTTTCCGTGCTTGCGCAGGGGGAGGGGTCAAGCCTTCATGGGCGGGGGTGCGCCCCATCCGAAACATTTTAGTGCCACAAACCGGGCAAACCCCTTCGGTGGCGGGGGTGCCTGCGGCGGTGAAAACCGGTTTGGGGTCTTGCATTTCACGCTTGGTTTTGCACTTGACGCAATAGGCTTCCACGAAAACCTCCATTTTCAAGGGCACAACGTGCCAATTGGCGCACTTTGCCCAAAATTTGCTGATGGGTTATAGGTAAGTCTCCAACCCTTGGGATCGAAGGGCTTTGACGATTTCTTTCACCCGCTGCGATTGCTCTCGGGAACACACCAACAGCGCGTCGGCGGTTTCTACGACCACCATGTTTTCTACGCCCAGCAGGGCCACAAGTTTTTGCGCTTGCCCTTCCTGGACAAAGACCAAATTGTGATGGGCGTCTATGTCAATGTGCACGCCACCACGGAGGATGTTGCCCTCCCGGTCGGGTTCCAAGAGGTCAAACAGCGATTCCCAACTGCCTACATCGCTCCAGCCCAGCCCCTCCGCGGGGATGACGGCAACCTGCTGCGCGCCTTCCATGATGCCATAGTCCACCGTTTCGGTGCGGAGGGTTGGCCAAACGCGTTGCAGCACCTTATCCTGCTGAGGGGTGCCCCAGGCCGCGGCAATTTCATCCAGAGCAGCGGCCAAATCGGGCATCTGGCGGCGAATTTCAGCCAAAATGGCATCAACCCGCCAGACAAACATGCCCGAGTTCCACGAATGGTCGCCTTGGGCCAGCATGGCTTCGGCAGTGGCCTGGTCGGGCTTCTCTTTGAAGCGCAGCACGCGGTAGGCCTCCAGGCCGGCGTACACGCCCAGGGGCTCGCCGCGCTGAATGTACCCATAGCCGGTGGCTGGGTAGGTGGGGGTAATTCCCAAGGTGACCAAAAAGCCTTCCTGGGCCAAGAGGTAAGCGGCTTCCAGTAAGCGATGGAAGCGGGCAACGTTGCGGATGTAATGGTCTGAAGGGAGCACAGCCATCACGGCTTGGGGGTCGCTCGCTTGGAGGGCAATGGCAGCCAGGCCAACCACCGAGGCCGTGCCACGGGGGGCGGGTTCCGGCAGGTAGTTTTTGGCCGGGATGGTGGGGGCTTGGGCCTGCAAGGCTTCGGTCTGCTCGCTCACCGTCACGACCCAGACGCGTTCGGGCGGGAACATGCCCTGCAGGCGGGCTACCGTGCCCTGGAAAAGGGTTGATGATTCCAGCAAAGCCAACAGATGTTTGGGCTGCCGGCGGCGTGAAAGCGGCCACAAGCGTGTGCCGCTGCCTCCGGCCATGATGATTGCATGAAAATTCGGGAACATGACCACCACCTCTCAAGTCAAAGGGCTGCGACGTATTTCATCCCTCCCACGGCTTGCGCAAGGCCTTTGAGTTCCAGCAAGGCCAGGGTGGCGCTCACTTGGGCCACAGGCAAGCCGCTTTGGGCGCTAATTTCGTCCACGTGGCGCGGCTCCGGCCCCAAGCAGGCCAACACTTTGGCCTCGACCGGGTCGGCCGGCAGCGCCTTGCGCGCGGCTTGGCGCTTGGGGAGGAGGGCAATATCCAACGCGGTGAGGACGTCTTCGGCCGCGGTCAAGGGGCGTGCGCCTTGGGCCAGCAACCAGTTGGTGCCTTCGCTTTGGGGCACGAAGATGTTGCCAGGCACGGCAAACACCTCTCGCCCTTGCTCTGCCGCAAAGGCCGCGGTGATCAGGGCGCCGCTTTTCCTGCCGGCTTCCACAACCACGGTGGCCAAACTCAGGCCGGCAATGATGCGGTTGCGCGGGGGGAAGTTGCTGGCCTCGGGTTTTGTGCCCGGTGGATATTCGCTCAGCAAAGCCCCTTGGGCAACGATGTCTTCGGCCAAGCGCCGATGCTCGGGAGGATAAATCCAATCCACGCCGCTTCCCAACACGGCCAAGGTGCGCCCGCCTGCTCGCAGCGCTGCGCGATGGGCCACGGCGTCAACCCCACGCGCCAAACCACTGATCACCGTAACGCCATGCTCGGCCAACAAGTTCGCCACGGCCTCGGCAACCTGATGCCCGTAAGGCGTCATCTTGCGCGTGCCCACCACCGCCACCGCCCAATCGTCTTCGGGCTGTAACGCCCCGCGCACGTAGAGCACCGGGGGCGCGTGTTCCAAGACTTTGAGACGGTGAGGATAGGCCGCGTCTTCCCACGTCAAGACATGGATACCCTGGCGCTGCCATCGCGACCAGAGGGCGTGCAGGTCCACCGCGCGACGCAATTTGTCCAGCCCTGCGGCGACCGCGGGAGGCAACCCCGCCTCCCGCAAAGCCGACAGAGGGGCCTGCCAAGCCGCATCCGCACGACCAAAATGGGCATACAAACGGCGGAACCGAGCAGGGCCGATGCCTTTGACCATGCTCAGCCCTACCCAAGCCAGGCGCTCTTCTAAATCCACAACCACTTTCCTTGAGCGCGCGGCTGCGCGCTTTCCTTAATAGAAACCGCCCCCACGGGGGACGGTTTGAGCATACCACAAGGAAAAAGTTTGTGTCAAGTGTGCAATCTTGGGGTTGGGCCGAGGAGCGAATGAAGAGCAGAGAACGCGGCCCCAGCAACCAAGCGACCCTGGGCAAAGATGTTCCCTCAACGCCAGGGTGGTGATAAACTTTGAAACACAACACGCGTTGCGCTGCAATGCTGGAAGGGAAAGCAATGCACGAAGGGTATTGGCTCGGCCTCATCGTCGCTGCGGGCCTGTTGGGGTGGATCGGCTGGCGTTACTGGCATGCGCGACAAACCTTGCGGCATCGTGCCCAAGTGGAAGACGCGCTGAAATATCTTTTGGAGCGCGAAATCGAAAGCCATCCCCCCTCGGTCGAAGCCCTGGCCGGGGCGCTGCACCTGCCGAGGGGCAAAGCGCTGCGTTTGGTCGCCGAAATGGAGGCCCGCGGCCTGCTGCACACCCACGGCACCACCTTGGCGCTCACCCCCGAAGGGCGGCGCTGGGCTTTGCACGTCCTGCGCGCCCACCGCCTGTGGGAACGCTACTTAGCCGACGAAGCCCGCTTGCCTTTGGCTGTGATCCACCGCGCGGCCCACCGCCGCGAGCATGCCGCCACCCCAGAAGATTTGGACCACCTGGAAGCCCATCTCGGGCATCCCCGCCTGGACCCCCACGGCGACCCCATCCCGCGGCGGGGCGGCCTTCCCCCCAAACCCCAAGGCACACCGCTGACCGCCTGGCCCCTGCAGACCCCTGGCGTGGTCACCCACCTGGAAGACGAACCGCCCCGCGCCCTGGAGCAGATTCTGCGGGCGGGCGTGCGCCTGGGGCAGCCCATTGTCTTGGAAGCCGTCACCGGCGAGGAACTCCGCTTTTCCGACGGCCAGCGCTCTTACCGCCTTCCGCCGGCCGTCGCAGCCAACGTCTACGTCGCGCCCGACCACACCGCAGCCCAACCGCCCCCCGAGGCCATCCCTTTGAGCCAACTTCCCGATGGGCAAACCGCCAAAGTCGTTGACATTGCGCCGTGGTTGCAGGGGTTCACCCGGCGGCGGTTGATGGATTTAGGCCTCACGCCGGGCGCCGAAGTCGTGCCTGTGTTGCGCCCCTTTTTCGGCGACCCCCGGGCCTACCGCGTGCGAGGCACCACCATCGCCCTGCGCGACGACCAAGCCGCGGCCGTATGGGTGCGGCCTGATTCCCCCCAGCCCCAACCCTGAGGATGGCGACCATGCGTCCTGCTTGCGCTTCATGCCCAGCCAAGAGCCAACTGGCCCAAATGGGCATCGCCACTGGCGATTACGATTACGTCGTAGCCCTGGCTGGCAACCCTAACACAGGCAAGTCAACCCTTTTCAACGCCCTGACCGGCCTGCGCCAACATACTGGCAATTGGCCTGGCAAAACCGTGACCCGGGCTGAAGGGGGCTTTCGCTTCAATGGTGTGCGCTACAAACTGGTTGACCTGCCAGGGACCTATTCCCTGCTCTCAGCCTCCGAAGACGAAGAAGTGGCTCGCAACTTCATCCTTTTTGGCCAGCCCGATTGCGTCATCGTGGTCACCGACGCCACCGCGTTGGAACGCAACCTAAATTTGGTGCTCCAGGTGTTGGAAATCACCCCCAAGGCCGTGGTCGCGGTCAATTTGATGGATGAAGCCCGCCGCAAAGGCATCCAAGTGGACACGCGCGCCCTGAGCAAAGCCTTAGGTGTGCCTGCCGTGCCCATCTCCGCGCGGCAAGGGGAAGGGCTGGCCGAGTTGCTGCGGGCTGTGGAAGGCGTCATTCGCGGCGAAATACGGACGCGCCCGCGGCGTGTCCAGGCCTCAGCGGAAGTGGAACAAGCCGTCGCCCGTCTGGTGCCCATGATCGAGGCGGTGGTGCCGGGCATTCCCAACGCCCGTTGGATCGCCATGCGTCTGTTGGATGGCGACGCGCGCATCCGGCAGGCCCTGCTCAGTGGTGAGCTGCGCGACCTCGTCCAGCGCCAGCAACAACACACCCGCAAAAGCAGCCGCAAAATGGCCGTGCAAGGAACATGACCATGCCTGAAACCCCTCGCCACCGCTCATCTGCACCCCAGGCGCAAATCACCGCCGAAGACGTCCTGGCCGAGGCCGATCGCCTGCGCCAAAAGCTGAGCACCAACTTCCGCGATGCTATGGTGCAAGCGCTGTATGCCGAAGCCGAGCAGATTGCTCGCAAGGTAGTGCGATACCCCGACGACCGCCGCCCTTGGGATTGGGACCAACGCATTGACCGGATCGTCACTTCGCCCCTGTGGGGCCTCCCCATCATGCTGGGGTTGTTGGCGTTGATTTTCTGGATCACCATCGTGGGGGCCAACTATCCTTCAGATTTGCTGGCCCGGCTGCTGTTTGGCGTGGAAGATTGGGGCGCAAGCCTTTTCCAGCAGTGGGGCCTCCCTTGGTGGGCGACAGGCTTCCTCTGGCATGGCGTGTATCGGAGCGTGGCTTGGGTGGTGAGCGTGATGCTCCCGCCGATGGCTATTTTCTTCCCCCTCTTCACCTTTTTGGAAGATTTGGGATATTTGCCGCGTGTGGCTTTCAATTTGGATTACCTCTTCCGCAAAGTAGGAGCCCACGGGAAGCAAGCCCTCACGATGATGATGGGTTTTGGATGCAACGCGGCCGGCGTGATTGGCACTCGCGTGATTGATTCGCCTCGAGAGCGGCTTATTGCCATCCTAACCAACAATTTCGTGCCGTGCAATGGCCGGTTCCCCACCTTGATTATGTTGGCCTCGGTGTTTGTGGCTGCTTCGTTTTCCCCTGCTTTGACATCGTTGGTGGCCGCGGGCACGGTGGTGGCCGTGGTGCTCTTGGGCGTGGTGTTTACGCTGGTGGTGTCGTGGGTGCTTTCCCGAACGATTTTGCAAGGCGAGCCCAGCGCGTTCACGCTGGAACTTCCCCCCTATCGCCGGCCCAACTTATGGCGCATTCTGTACACTTCGTTCATTGAGCGGACAATTTTCGTGTTTTGGCGCGCGGTAACAGTCGCCGCACCGGCCGGCGCGCTCATTTGGCTTTTGGCCAATGTGCATCTGCATGGCGTGAGCCTGGCGCAGCACCTTGCCCATCTCCTGGAGCCGCTGGGATGGCTAATGGGGCTGGATGGCGTGATTTTGCTGGCCTTCCTGATCGCCATTCCAGCCAATGAAATCGTAGTGCCCACCATGATCATGGTGTATAGCGGCGCAGGGATGATGATTGAAGTCTCATCTTGGGACGCGTTGCGCCAGTTGTTGGTTGGCCAACACGGCTGGACGCTCCTGACCGCGGTCAACATGATGCTGTTTACCCTGTTGCACTACCCATGCGCCACGACCTTGTTGACGATTTATAAGGAAACCGGCAGCAAACGTTGGGCGGCCTTGGCGGCGGCCATTCCCTTGGGGGTGGGGGTAGCGGTCACGATGGTGGTGGCCGCGGTGGTGCGGATTTTGACCTGAGGGAAGCGCGGCAGCCGCACGCCTTAGGTGCGAGCCTTCCCGAGGCGACAAATAAGCCAGGCGACCTGGCCATCCGCTTGGCCTCAGCCAAGGCATAGCCAAAGAAGCGACCCAAACCGGGCTTAAATTGTGGTGTAGGTTTCCTTGACGCCATCAGTTGAGGCTGTTATAATTGCGCCTGCCTTGTGAAGGCAAGTGCACATTGCGGGGTGGAGCAGTGGAAGCTCGTCGGGCTCATAACCCGAAGGTCGCAGGTTCGAATCCTGCCCCCGCTACTGAAAAGAGCCGCTTTCAGCGGCTCTTTTTTATTGGCCCTCCTCTGCCTTGGGGGGTGAGGGCGGGGGGAGCGAATTGCGAATGAGGAATTGCGAATTGCGGGCTGGGGGCGAGGATGATTTTGGGGTGTGGTGAGAAGAACGCAGATGGACGCAGATGAAAAGGGATGAACGCAGATAAATCCACCTGATTACACCGATTTCCGCCGATTTTCTCGTAGGGGCGAGGGCGCTCCCCTCTCCCTTTGGGAAAGGGGCCGGGGGTGAGGGCGGGCGCGGGAATTGCGAATGAGGAATTGCGAATGGCGGAGTGGGGCAGGGGTGATTTTGGGGTCAGGGGTGAAGGGAACGCAGATGAACGCAGATGAAAAGGGATGGACGCAGATGGGTCCACCGATTGACACCGATTTGCACCGATTTTTTGTGTAGGGGCGAGGCGTGCCTCGCCCTATCCCCCTTCGCCCGCTGGGAGAAGGGGGACACAGGGGGATGAGGGCGTGCGCGCGGGAATTGCGAATGAGGAATTGCGAATTGCGGCTGGGGGCGGGGGTGACTTCGGGGCGGTGGTGAAGGGAACGCAGATGCACGCAGATGAAAAGGGATGAACGCAGATAAATCCACCGATTACACCGATTTCCGCCGATTTTCTCGTAGGGGCGAGGGCGCTCCCCTCTCCCTTTGGGAAAGGGGCCGGGGGTGAGGGCGGGCGCGGGAATTGCGAATGAGGAATTGCGAATTGCGGGTTGGAGGCGGGGGTGATTTTGGGGCGGTGGTGAAGGGAACGCAGATGGACGCAGATAGATCCACCGATTGACACCGATTTCCGCCGATTTTTTGCGTAGGGGCGAGGCGTGCCTCGCCCTATCCCCCTTCGCCCTCTGGGAGAAGGGGGATACAGGGGGATGAGGGTGGGCGCGGGAATTGCGAATGAGGAATTGCGAATTGCGGGCGGTCAGGGCTCGGTCTGCTGTGGGGGTGTGTTACGACTGGGAAAATCAGGGCCGCTCTCG
>CAYLRJ010000043.1:0-25317 GCA_964386185.1 uncultured Anaerolineaceae bacterium | reverse complement strand
CAGCGGGCTTCGGAAAGCGAGCGGGATTTCTTGCGCCGCTACCTCGCCACCGATGGCCGCGACGTCGCGTGGGATTTGATTCGCGCGGCGTGGCGCTCGGTGGCCAAATGGGCTATTGCGCCGGTGCAAGACGTCCTCAGCTTGGACAACCGAGCCCGCATGAATTACCCCGGCCGGGCCGAAGGCAACTGGGCCTGGCGGATGACCGCGCCCCTGCCCGAAGACGCCTTGGCGCGGCTGGCCGAGTTCAACACGCTGTATGGGCGATAGGGTTGCTCCGTTTGGGGCTGTGTTGGGTAGTTGGGTGTGTGTCGGCGTTCGTTTGGAATGGCTTTGTGACATTTGATTTGAAACAAAAAACACCAGCGCAGAGGAGACAATCTGCGCTGGTGTCGTTTAGGTCAGGGTGAAAGCAGGGGTTAGAACATCAGGTCGTTGACCGTTTGCATGGTTTCCGGCGCGGGGCGGAGGCGCTCTGCGGGCATGCGGTTGAAGGGTACGTCGTCCGGCAGGTCGTAGAGGTCGGTCAGGGCGGGGCGTTCGGTGTCAATGTAGAGCAAGCCGGTGAGCAGGATGTGTTTCTGTTTGGCTTCTTCCAGCGCTCGGATGGCCGCGAAGCGGTCGGTGGGGTCGTAGTCGCGTTCCACTTGTTTGAGCATCAGCACCGAGCCGTCGTGCATGGTCACTTCGCGGATTTCGCCGGGCTGCATTTCGCCCTGCAGTTTGATTTCCTGCGCGTTGGGGATGAATTGCATTTCGTGCAGCAAGACTTCGTGCTGCTTGCCCCATTCGTAGGAGTGGGTCGCGGTGGGCTGGTTGTTGAAGGACACGCAGGGGCTGATGATGTCCAGGATGGCGATGCCTTTGTGGTGCAGCGCGGCTTTGATGAGGGTTTTGACCTGCTTGGGGTCGCCGGCAAAGGTGCGGGCGACGAAGGTGGCGTTGGAGGCCAGGGCTTCCATGCAGATGTCTACGGGTTCGAAGGGGTTGACGCCTTGTTTTTTCAGTTTGAGGCCGCGGTCGGCCGTGGGGGAAAATTGCCCCTTGGTCAGGCCATACACGCCGTTGTTGGCGACGATGTAAACCAGCGGCATGTTGCGGCGGATGATGTGTTTGAATTGCCCCATGCCGATGGCTGCGGAGTCGCCGTCGCCGCTCATGCCAATGCCGATGAGGGAGAGGTCACCGAAGAGGGCGCCGGTGGCCAGGGAGGGCATGCGGCCGTGCAGGCCGTTGAAGCCGAAAGAGCGGCTGAGCATGTAGGTTGGGGCTTTGGAAGAGCAGCCGATGCCGCTGAATTTGACGATTTGTTCGGGCGCCAGGTTTTCTTCGAAGATGGCCGAGATGATTTGGCTCAGGATGGAGTTGTGGCCGCAACCCTGACACAGGGTGGTGGGGGCGCCTTTGTAGTCTTTGACGGTCAGGCCGAGGGCATTTGTCTTTGCCATGATCTTACTCCTCTTCCATTTCCAGGATGGTGTTCATGATCCAGCGGGCGGTGAGGGGCAGGCCGTCGCCCTTGGCCACGGAGACCAGACGGTCGGCCATTTCGGGGACTTCCAGTTGCAGGAGTTGGCGCATTTGGCCGTCGCGGTTCATCTCGACCACGTAAACTTTTTCGTGGTTGGCGATGAACTCCCGCACTTCTTCTGAGAAGGGGTAGGCCCGCAGGCGCAGGTAGTCGGTGGCAATGCCTTTTTCTTCTTTGAGGTAGTGGCGGGCTTCCTGGACGGCGGGGTGGCTGGAGCCAAAGGCGATGATGCCGAAGGGCGCGCCTTCCATGCCTTCCAGGATGGGTTTGGGCAGGATCTTGCGAGCGGTTTCGTATTTCTTTTTGATGCGTTTGAGCACCCGGGTCCACACTTCGGGGTCTTCGCTGTAGCGGGCGAATTCGTCGTGGCCGGTGCCGCGGGTGAAGTAGGCGGCTTTGGGGTGTTTGTTGCCGAGCACGGTGCGGTAGGGAATGCCGTCGCCGTCCACGTCCAGGTAGCGTCCCCATTCTTTGCCTTCTTTTTCCCAGCGTTCCAGGTCTTCTTCCCAGAGGATTTTGCCGCGATCCATGGGTTGGTCGGGGTATTCAAAGGGTTTGACCATCCACTGGTTTTGGCCGATGTCCAGGTCGCTCATGACAAAGATGGGGGTTTGGAGGCGTTCGGCGTAGTCAAAGGCGCGCCAGCCAAATTCGAAGGCTTCTTGGGCGTCTTTGGGGAAGAGCATGATGCTGTCGGTGTCGCCCTGGCTGATGAAGGCCACTTGGGTGATGTCGCCTTGCATGGTGCGGGTCGGCAGGCCGGTGCTGGGCGAGCCGCGTTGCACATCCCAAACCACGATGGGCACTTCCGCGTAGTAGGCTAAGCCGATGAATTCGCTCATCAGGCTGATGCCTGCGCCGGAGGTCGAGGTCATGGCACGGAGGCCAGCCCACCCTGCGCCGATGGTCATGCCGACGGCCGCGAGTTCGTCTTCGGCTTGGATGACGACCACGGTGTTTTTGCCGGTTTTGGGGTCTTTGCGCAGTTTGGGGATGTATTGGTTCATGGTTTCGACCAGGCTGGAGGCCGGTGTGATGGGATACCAGCCCACAAACTGCACGCCGCCGTAGAGGGCGCCCAGGGCGGCTGCGGTGTTGCCGTCGGCCATGATGTAGCCTTTGGTCGCGTCCATGGGCTCCAGGCGGTAGGGGTCTTTCTTTTCCAGGTTTTCTTTGGCCCATTCGGCCGCGGCTTTGATGACGTTGTAGTTGAGGGCAATGGGGCTTTCTTTGCCTTTGAAGTGGAATTCCAACGCGGCGTGGATTTTGTCCAGTTCGATGCCGATGATTTCGGCCAAGACGCCGACGTAAACCATGTTGGCGACGTAGTCGCGCAGGCCTTTGGGGGCGTCGGATTCGCGCGAAAGTTTCTTCACCGGCATGGGGTACATCACGATGTCGTCGCGCTGGATGGGAAGTTTCAGATGGTCAGCGTAAAAGAGCACGCCGCCAGGCATGACGTCTTCAATGTCGTCTTTGATGGTGGCGGGGTTCATGGCAATGACGATTTCGTGCTCTTCACGGCGGGCCAACCAACCGTCCTTGCTGACGCGCAGGGTGTACCAGGTGGGCAGGCCCTGGATGTTGGAGGGGAAGATGTTTTTCCCCGAAACCGGGATGCCCATCTTGAAGATGGCGCGTTGGATGGTCAGGTTGGACGTTTGGCTCCCCGTACCGTTGACGGTGCTCACGGTGATGGAAAAGTCGTTCACCACCGAGCCGGGGGCAGAGGCAGGTTGCGTTTGTGTGGCCATAACCTCATCTCTCCTTGAGTTTTTCCGGCGATGCCGGAGGTTCACTGGGGTTCCCTTTGATCGGGTGATGGTAGAGTAGTTCGGTGTGCTCTAAAAGTGCACGGTAGCCGGCTTCGTAATCACCTGCGCAGATTGCGTCCACAATCTGCTGGTGATATTCCCATACTTTGCTCAGGTAGGCGTAGTCAGTGTAGCGGTTGTAGCCCACGGATTCGTAAGCGTCCCAGTAGGCTTCCAGCAGGCCCTGCACGAAGACGTTGTTCAAGCGGCTGTAAATGGTGAGGTGCAGGTCGCGGTGTTCGGCGTGGGGGATGTGGATGGGTTCGTCTCTCAGTTGTTGCCATGCCGCTTGGATGAGTTCTTTGAGGTGGGCTTTGTCTTCGTCGGTGAGGAGCCGAGCGGCTTCTTTGAAGTAAGCGGCTTCGATTTTTTGCCGCAAGTCAGCGAATTGTTGGAAGTAGGTTTTGCTGTCGAGGGCGAGGGCGTAGTGCAGGCTGAGGGAGGCGGCAGGGGTAAAGGTGTAAGGAAGCCGCCGCAGGCCGACTCTGGGGCGGGCTTCGACGAAGCCCAAGGCCTTGGCTACGGCTAATTCCTCGCGCACACGGGTGATGCTCCAGCCCAATTCGTCCCCCACTTCTTTGAGCGATGGCAGGTGACTGTTGGCGCCGTTGCGGGAAGCCAGGTTGGCCAGGTATTGCAGTAAGGCGTATTGCTCCCAATCGGTCACAGAAAAATCCTCATATCAATTGAATTATTCTTATGATATTGCGGCGTTGCGCCCGATTGTACCTTGGCTGTAGGGTCGCGTCAAGGTTTCTTTTGAGGGAAGCCGTGAAGCGGCAGCGTCTCTTGGGTGGGGTTCGGGGCGGGCGTTTTGCGGGCCCGGCTGGCGTTGTTGATTGGGCAGGCGTTGGGCTGAGGTGGCTTGGATGGTGGCTTGGATGGTCTGTTGGTCAGGGGATGAGCGGGTTGATTCCCTGGCTTAAAACCAGAGAGGCTTGCCGCGGGGGTGGCGGCAAGCCCTCTGAGATTATGGGAGGCCGTATGGCGATGCGATGGTTTTGCTATGGCGTTGGGCTGTAGATCACGGTGGGAATGAGCGTGGGGGTCATTTTGGCGTGGGGTGTTTTGGTCGCCGAAGGTGTTTTGGAAGGCCCGTGGGAGGGTTTATCCCACGATTCCAATTGTTCTTGTTCGTGCTTGTATTCGTCGGGGTTCATGGTTTTGGGCGTGCTCACAGGTTGGGGGGTGACAGGGCTGATGCTAATCATTTGCCCTGTGGTCATTTCCACTGTGCCTTGGCTGCTTTCGAAAGCGCAGTGGCCTTCCAGGCAGACGACGGTGATGGATTGCTGTTGCGGGTAGTATTCCACGCTCATGATGCTGCCGCGCACCGAAGCCACGCCGTTGGGGGTTTCCACGTCCAGCGAGCCACCTTTGAGGATGATCCAGATTTTGCCGAAGAGCAGTTTGAGCGACGTGGTGGCGGTGGCGGGGTCGCGCTTTTTGAGCACGAAGTGGGAATTCGCGTTGACCCGCACAATGGTGTCTTCGGGCA
Source organism: uncultured Anaerolineaceae bacterium (assembly GCA_964386185.1). Lineage (GTDB taxonomy): Bacteria > Chloroflexota > Anaerolineae > Anaerolineales > DRMV01 > DRMV01. The sequence continues at coordinate 20,474 of CAYLRJ010000043.1, read as the reverse complement.
GCAAGTGAAGTTCGGCGCGGCCGTCGGCGCCGGTGAGCAGCTCGCCACCGACGAAGATCTTGAGCCCTTCTCGGGCGGGTTCGAGGTCAGCGCCCGGCCGGACGCGCGCTTGCACTTCGTTTTCGACCAGGGTCAGCACGCCAAAGCGCTCGTCGGGCGTGGCTGAAGGCTCCATTGTCCACGTTGCCGTGGGTGGCAGCAATGTGTTGGTAGGCGGTAATGCCGCGAGGGTATTCGTCGGCGCGGCAGGAAGCGCAGCAGTTGGCGTTGGCGCGTTGGTGCAGCCAGCCACCAGCACGCTTGCTATAAGGAAGGCGAGAAGTGGTAGAAGTCGTTGCAAGTGTTTCATGGCTTTTTCCCCAAGTTTGAATTCGTCGGAAGGCCAAATAAATCGGCCTTGGTTGACAAAGCAAGGGTCATGGTTTGCTCGGAGGCATTTTTTCACGCTTATTGTACCGTATTTATATGGAAGCCTCTATAGGAAAGAAGTCGTTATTTTATTGTTTCTTTAAGGCGTATCTTTTAGGCGGGTCAGGCGTCTAAAATGCTTCTGCAGTTCGGTCAGGTTTGTTTGGGTGTCTTTCTGGCCGTCGGGCGTTCAGGCCGCGAGCGGCGCTTTTTCCCATTGGGCGAGCAGCGGGCTCGGCCAGGCAATTGGCATTGCCTGGCGGCTGGCGGCTTTCCTTGCCTGGGGCGTGCGCGCACTTTGCTTTGCGGAAAGGCCACCCGCGATGCGCAACTCAGGTTACAATTAACCTACCTCGGGAAGTCACAAGGCATGACATGGCGACGAAAAAACGGGTTGATACTTTGTTGGTGGAACAGGGGCTTGCCGAAAGCCGTTCGCAAGCCCAGCGTTTAATTTTGGCGGGGCAGGTTCGGGCCAATGGGCAAATCGTTGTCAAGCCCGCGGTCAAAGTGGCGGCCGATGCCGCGTTGGAGGTGTTGCAGCGCCCCCGTTTCGTGTCGCGCGGCGGCGAAAAACTCCAGGCAGCCTTAGAGGCCTTCCCAGTGGAAGTGGCAGGGCGGGTGTGTGCCGACGTGGGGGCTTCGACCGGCGGCTTTACCGATTGTTTGCTTCAGCATGGCGCGAGCCGAGTGTATGCAATTGACGTGGGCAAGGGTATCTTGCACTGGAAGTTGCGAAACGACCCCCGCGTGGTGGTCATGGAAGGGACCAACGCCCGTTACGTGACCCAACTTCCTGAGCCTGTGTCGTTGGTCACGGTGGATGCTTCGTTCATTTCCCTCAAAGTCTTGCTGCCGGTCGCTAAAGGTTGGCTGGAAGCCCAAGGGGCGTTTTTGGTTTTGGTGAAACCTCAGTTTGAGGCGGGACGCCGTGAGGCCGCGCGGGGGCGCGGTGTGATTCGCGACCCCGCGGTCCATCGCCGCGTGCTGACCGAGGTGTTGCATTTTGCGCAGACGATTGGCTTGTCTGTGCAGGGGCTGATTCGTTCCCCGGTGTTGGGCCCCAAAGGCAATGTGGAGTTCTTGGCTTGGCTGGTGTCGGACCGTGCCCCGACGGATGCGGCCACGCTATCTCACTGGATTGAAAAGGTGATATGACCATGCGTTCCCAACGAGAGACTTCCTTTAATTGGTGGAAGGATGCCATGTTTCCGCGCTTTGCGCTGTATGGCTTCCTGAAAAATTTGCGTTTCTTTGAGCCTTTCTTCATCCTCTTTTTGCGCGACGCGGGCATGAGTTTTACCCTGATTGGCACCCTTTATGCCATCCGCGACACCGCGACGTACCTCCTCGAAGTCCCTACAGGCGTGTTTGCCGATGCCATTGGGCGGCGCAAGGCCATGCTGATGGCCTTTGGGGCTTATTTGATTTCGTTTGGGGTGTTCTTTTGGGGGCACGGTTTTTGGTGGTTCGCGTTGGCAATGGTGCTTTTCGCGTTTGGCGAGGCTTTTCGCTCAGGCACCCACAAAGCCTTGATTTTGGAATATCTCAAAATCAATCGCTTGACCCATCTCAAGGTCTCCTACTATGGCCGTACGCGCGCGGCTTCGCAATTCGGCTCAGCCATCAATGCTTTGATTGCCGCGGCGTTGACTTTTTACACCGGCAATTATCGGGTGATGTTTCTCGCTGCCGCTGTGCCTTATGTGTTAGATTTCTTCAATTTGCTTTCTTACCCCAAAGAATTGGACGGCGAATTGGCCGAACTGCGTTGGGATAAATTAGGCACCCAAGCCCGAACCACGGCGCGGGCTTTTGTCTCCATGTTCAAAAACCCCGATGCTGCGCGGGCTATCCTCAACAGCGCTACTTTGATGGCGTTGTTCAAAGCGACCAAAGATTATCTCCAGCCCATCTTAGAGCGCATGGCCTTGGCTTTGCCCATCTTCTTGGCTTACAGCGGCGAGCAGCGCAGCGCGGTGGTCATTGGGGTGGTGTATTTCCTGATTTATCTCAGCACCAGCTATGCTTCTCGCAATGCAGACCGCTTCAGCCGACGCTTTCGCGATTTGGAACGGGCGATCAATGTTTCGTACTTGCTGGGTGTTGGAATGCTCATGTTAGCGGGGGTCGCCACGTGGCTGAACGCTACCCTCTTGGCGGTGATTGCGTTTTTGGGCTTTTACATTTTGCACAACGTCCGGCGCCCAATGAATGTTTCGTATGTCAGCGATCAAATTGACAGCCAGGTGATGGCTTCGGGGCTTTCGGTAGAGTCGGTGGTACGGACCCTGCTGGCTTCCGGCATGGCGGTGTTCCTGGGTTGGATGGCTGATGCGTGGGGCGTGGGGCCGGCGCTGGCTATTTTGGGCGTGTTGGTTTTGGGCGTGTTCCCGCTGGTGCGGGTGGGCGGCAAGGCAGCGGCTGCGCCATCGTCGTAGCGCTTGCCGCGCCTCGCGCTGTGGGCAGCCTCTCATGTCATAAGGAAACCCCGTGCGTTGGTGGAGCGCGCACGGGGTTGTGCTTTTTGAGGGGGGAAGCCGCCGCTTCGTTCCCCGGCCCGGCGAGCGAAGAAGGGCGGCTTCCGCTGCGCTGGTGCAGGTGGGGGCTCGCTGGGCAGAGGGGCTATGTCAGCGGCACGTCACGTTGAGCTCGCCGCCGGGCGGCAAGGGCCCGGTGTGATGAATTTTGGTGATGTCAGCGCCCACCCAGTCAATGGCGGTGTAAGTGCCGCCCACCAGCGTGCCAACGGCTGTTTTGCCAGGCGGAATGTCTAACGTGACGGGTTTAGGGCCAAAGAAGCGCCAATGCCAAACCTCACTGCACGCGTTGTAAAGATGGTAAACGATGTAATTGGGCACAGGGGTGGGGGTTGGGGGGATGTATTGGGAAGCGACGTCCGCGGCCATGTCTAACCAGCCTTGCAATTCGTTGGGGTATATCTGGCGCGGCGGGGTGGGGGGCTGGCCGAGGGCGGAAATCGAGGCGGCCTGACCGCCCACCAAATCCACCGACCCCAAATCATTGGAAAGCGCGCAATGGCCCTCTAAGCAAGTGACCGTCATTTGCCCTGTTTCTGGGTTGTAGGCCACACTCATCAGGCTTCCCCGCACGGCCGCGGTACCGCTCGAGGTCTCGACATCCAACGTTCCACCTCGAAGGATGACCCACAGTTTCCCTAACAGCAAGCGCAGGGTGGTCTTTTCTTCCTCCTGGAAGCGCTCCTTGAGCACAAACTGCGAATGAGCGCCGACGCGCACCAGGGTTTCTTCGGGCGAAAGTTGCAGCTCGGCTCGGCTGGCGTCGCCGGTGATGACCTTGCCGGTGACGAAAATTTTGAGCCCTTCGGCCGCTGGCATGGGTTCCATATCTGCGCGGATGCTGGCTTTGACGTCGTTTTCTACCATCGTGAGGGTGCCGTAGCGCGGGTCGGGCGTGGGGGAAGGCGGCAAGGTTGCCGTCGCGGTGGCTGTGGGGGGTGGGGGTGTGGCTGTGGGCTCAGGGGGTGCTGAGGGCGAAGGAGGAGCCGTGGGCGTCAGCAATGGGGTGGGCGAGGCCGCAAGCGCAGACCTGCAGCCGGCCACGGCAAGCAAGAGCAGCCAAGGCACAACGAGCGAGAAGGCATGGCGCAGGGTTTTCATGGTCACTCTCCGAAAAGGGGGAAGCCAACAGCGACCGCTGGCGCGAGGCAGGAAGCAAAACGGGGAAGGGAAAAGGATTTTAAGATTTTATAGCATTATAGCCGATAATGTCCTTTCGCGCGGCAAGAGCGGCCCTTTCTCAGGCCGCTCTTGCCGCAATGAAGCCGTCAGAAACGGCGTTTAGCGCGAAACGCTGACTTTGAGCACCTTGCCTTTCGCATCCACCGTGACGCGCACGAAATGGCGGTGTTTGATAGAAGCCACCGGCACCTCTTTGGTGACCACCACCACCTTGCGTTGCAGCCGGGTTTGCTTGTGCCCTTTGCGTTTGGCGGCTGTGTCCACGGCAAGGCTTTCTTCGGCCACCAGCATTTGCGTGCCATTGACCCCGGGCAAATAGGCCTTGGCCAAGGCTTTGACTTGCTGCACTACCTGGGGCGGCAATTGAGTGACGTCGCCCTCGACATGTTCATGGCTGGTTTGGACGCGTACACTCTGCCGCGGGCGCAATACGCCGCCTTTGGCCAGCGTTGCCCCCGTGGCAAAGGGCTGGTAGAGCGGGTCGCCGTACAGCACGAAGCTGATGAGCGTTTTTTGGTCTTCGCCATCCAAAAAGCCTTGTCGCTGGTGCATCTCGCGGGCGTAGAGGTATTTGGCTTGGCGCAAGGCTTCACCGGCTGGCAAACCCTCTTTGAGCCGTTGCCAAAAGAGATGCCCCAGCAAATCCGCGGCAGCCAAGGGGGGCTCCACAGCGCCATAAGCTGTCACCGTGGCCCCCACGAAAGCGCGCGTGCCTGCTTCCAGGAAGCGCAAGCTAATGGCTTCGCGCGGGGTTTTGCCGTCCAGATAAGCGCCATAGCAGGCTTCGGTGAAGACCACTTCCAGGGCTTGGCCGTGGTTGGGGATGTCTTCAGGGCGCAGGGCGATGGGGTAATCGGGCGCGCCCTCGGGGCTGGTCGAGGGGTCGCGCTGGCCATACCAAGCCGGTGCGTCGGCCAAGCCGTGGAGGTTGAAATAGCCCAGCCGCGCCCGGGGCAGCACGCCCAAAGCCGTGGCTTGCAAGGGCGGGGAGGCCCACAGGGCTTTTGGCGAGCCAATTTCGCGGAAGACGTGCTTGGCGGCCTCAGCCCATATTTCGGCCGTGTAGCCCAAACTGGAGGGATGGCGCTGCAACAGCCCTTGCAAGCGGCGCCGCCAGGCCATCCACCACCGACGATACCACGGCAGCTGTTCGCGGCGTTGGCTGTGATCGGCAATCAAGCGTCGGAGCGCGCCGAGCAGCAAGCCGGGGTCCCCATCTGCACTGCCGGGAAGACGCCCCACCGGCCAGGCCGGGGCAAAGTAGTTCTCATCCAGCGCGCCGTAGGGGTTGTCGGAAGGCACGACGTCGTCGGCATCTTCGATGGGGTTGGGCAAGCGATGGAAAGGCACCACTTCGTGCCCTCCTACGATGAGCAGAGCGCCGACCATGCTGCCCTTGCGCTTGAGGGCTTCGTCCAGGGCGGCCAGTTGCCGCTTGATGGCCCAAGGGTCGTTCGCAGGCACGGGCTTGACCCCGTGTTCTCGGGCCGAGGTCGGGTCGTCGGCCACGAGGAGGAGGGCGCTCCAGTCGGGGCGGTTGTCCACGCTTTGCACCAGGCGTTCCAAGTGTGCCAAAATCACCTTTGTGGTTTCCGAGCCATAGCGTTGGGTCAGCCCCTGCTGGGTGGTGAGCACCACATACACCGGGAAACGGCCATCGGCGTCGGCCAAATGGGGCATTTTAATTTTGCGGGCGGTTTCGGCCAGGGCGGCTTTGACCGCGCGCGTATGCGCGGCTTGAGCGTTGCGGTTTTTGGCTCGGCGGGCTTTTTTGCCAGCGGAAGCCCGCTTGTTGCGGGAAGCCGCCCCCCGAGGTCGCGGCTTGGCGTTGGGTGCGGGTTGGGCAGCGGCCCGGGGCTTGGATGGGGTTTTGCGCGGCGTTGGCGTTGGAGCCGCGGCGTCTTCGGCGCGGGGTTGCGGCGCGGGCGCGGGGGTTGGGGCGGCAGCGTGGGCGGTCGGAGCAGAGGCGGCCGCCGCGGCTTTGTCCGCACCAACGGCTGTTTCGCCGGGAAGGCGGTTGCGCCCCAGCGCCGCTGCCACCGCAGCCGGCAGCGGGATTTCCAACGGTGCGGCCAGGCGCCCCGCCCAAAGCGCTTGGTAGGGATGGCCTTCCCCGAAGAGGCGACGCACCACCTCGCCCGCGGGGTCGTCAATCGCGGCTTGATGGAGCAGCGCAACGCTTTCCGTTTCCCGTCCACTTTCGGCCAGGTGGTGCGCCAAAATCAGCCGAATGGGCAGCGCTTGCGGCCAGCGCCGATGATACGTGCGGGCCAGGTGGAGGGTCGCGGCCCAGTCATTTTGCGCCCACACCAGTTTGAGGTGCGCAACGGCCAGCAACACAATGTGGTCGTTGCCTGGCAGCGCAGGGAAGAGGGCTTGTTGAGCCGCTTCCAAGTCGTGCGCGGCCAGGGCTTCGTAAGCCTGACGAAGTGCTTGCCCCCAGGCCGGCGAAACCGCGCCTTGGGGGGGCGTGCCCAGGGCAGTGAGCGCACCGGCAATCTCTGCGCGTTGTTCCAAAGGCGCATCGGAGGGCAGCGCCCGCCAGCGTAAACTGTGCGCGAGGCGGTTTTCGGGGTCTGCCGCGGCGACCGCGGTGGCGATGTCCCAGGCTTGCTGGGGCTGCCCTAAGCCGAGCAGCGCCTCGGCCTGCAAAAGGCGGATTTCCAAGTCGTTGGGCACGACGGCAAGGTAAGCGTCTGCGGCTTGCCGCACGAAATCCCACGCGCCCGTGCTGATGCCGGTGCGCAGTAGCGTGAGCCATTGTGAACGGGGGAGGAAGTTTGTGTTCGTCATAGAGTACCTTAGGACACAGGGCTTGCAAAAGGCCTGGAGGGGGCAATCTTAGAGCAGATTGATGCCTGTGGGGCGGTTGAGCAAATTGACGACGGTGATGCTGCGGAGTTGCCGTTTGGCGCGGCCGTCGTTCGGGTCCAATTGCACGGCCTTGCGGAACATGGCTTCGGCTTGTTCGTAATCTTTGATGTTTTTGTACACCAAGCCGGCCTGGTAATATGCCCGAGCGTCGTGGGGGGCCAGGCGCTGGGCCTGGGTGAAGATTTCCAAGGCCTCGCGGTAGAGCTGGCGCGCCATTTGGGTTTCGCCCAGTTTGAGCAGGGCTTCGAGGTTGTCGGGGGCGATTTGGAGGGCTTCGCTGAAGTGGTGGACGGCCAAATCCAAATCGCCGCGTTCCTTGGCCAGGCTGCCCAAGAGCAGGTGGAGTTGGATCCGCTGTTCTGGTGAGAGTTCGTCGGCCCGGCGGAGGGCTTTGTGGGCGGCTTCCTGGGCGGCGGCGCTTTGGTGGGCTTCGGCCAGGGCTTGGGCCAGCCCCAACCACAGCGCGGGGGCTTCGGGCCGCGAAGCCAAGAGGGTGCGCCAGGCTTCAACCGCGGCTGCGGGGCCATGCACTTGTTTGAGCAGTTCTGCCCGCAAGATGTAAAGCGGCAGGGCGCTATCTGCGAAAGGCAGGGTTTCTTCCACTATTTGGAGGGCTTCGGCGGCCCGCCCTTGGGCCTGAAGGGCTTTGGCGAGGTAGAGGGTTGCGTCGGGATGGTGGGGGTGTTGCTCCAGCCAGCGGCTCATCAGGTTTTCCGCGGTGGCTGGGTCGTGTTGGTCGAGGGCAATTTGGGCCCGCAAGAGCACCGGCGCTTCGGCCTGGCGGTTGGCGCGGATGGCTTTGTCGGCGTGGTAGGCGGCGCGGTCGAGTTGCCCCAGCCGATGCAGGGTTTGTGCCAGCGCGAGGTGCAGTGCGCCTTCGGTGGGGAAGGTTTGCAGGGCTTCTTCGAGCACTTGGAGGGCTTGCTCGGGCTGGCCGCCATCGCGGTAGGTCTCAGCCAGTCGGAGGTAGTGCGCCAGCTGGTCGGGTTCCAGCCGAATGGCCTGTCGGAGATGTTCGGCGGCCGGGGCGTGTTGTTCCAAGGCCAGGGCAATTTCGGCAGCCCACACGTGCCAGCGGGGTTCGTCGGGCTGAAGGGCGAGTGCGGCTTCGATGGCTTCGTTGGCCACGGCATAGGCGCGCGCGCGATAGGCGGTGCGCGCCGTGAGGAAGTGGGCGGCTGCCCAGTGTGGCCGGTGTTGGCGAGCGAACTGGGCGTGTTCCTGCGCGGCAGGGAAATCGGGCTGTGCGGCGTGTTCCAGCACCAGGGCCAAATGGAAGCGCACCAACGGATGGTCGCCGTGGGCCAAGGGGAGGTCGCCGATGGGTTTTTGGCGGCGTTGCAGCACGCCCAGGGCTGCGGCGACGTCGGCCGCGGTGGGTTCGGTGAGCAGCGTTTGAGTCACTTGGTTTTGGAAGATGGCTTGGCCGCGCGCCTGCCAGCGTATCAGTGCGGGGTGGTTTTCGGGCGTAGAAATGGCGCTTTCGGCGAGGGCCTGCTGGGCGCCTTGGAGCCCTTGTTGCCATTTTTCTTGGGCGTGCTCGCCGAGGGCGTCTGCGCCGGGGGCCTGCCGCAGGGCTTCTACGGCTTGGCAGCGGGCTTGGGCTTCGGCTGTGAGCACGGCAAAGCGGGCGACCCGCAGGGCTGCGGATGCATCGTGGGGGCAGGTTTGATGAAGGCGTTGGGCGAGGTCTTGCGCGAGGCCCCACTGGCGGCATTCCAAGGCTGCCTCAGCGAGCCCTGCCCACGCGCTGGCGGTTTCGGAAGTGAGCCCCACGGGCTGGATGGTCGCCAGGGCTTGTTCGAGGAAGTTTTGGGCTTCTTCGTGTGCCCCGCGGCGGGCTGCCAGCCGCGCTTGGAGGGCGGCGAGGTGGGCGTGCAGCGCGGGGTCATCTACGATGGGGAGGTATTCCAGGGCGGTGGTGGTAATTTCCGCGGCGGCGACCTCGCGGCCTTCGTTCAGGGCAATTTCGGCCGCGATGGCGAGGTACGCGGTGACCACGGGAGGGGTGTTGCGCTCGTCGGAGATGGTGTGGCTGGGTTGGAGGAAGCGTTGTGCCAGCGCGGGGTCGAGCAAGGCCGCGGCCAGTTCGGCTGCGCGGGCGCGCGCCCGCAAATCGGTGGGGTGTTCGGCCAGGTACTGTTCGGCGGCGTCGAGCGCGCGGGCGTAGTTCCCCAGGGAGCGCCAGAGGGTGAGGGCGGCCCGTTGGAGGGTGGGGGTGTTGGCTTCGCGTTGGGCTTCTTCTAAAGTTTGGGAAGCGGTCTGAAGGTCGTTTTTGGCCAGCGCGCTTTGCACAATGGCCATGTAGAGCGCGGCGCGGTGCTCTTTGTCTTCCTTGGGCGAGGCGGCGTTGCCCGCTTGCTGGAGGGCGGCCTGGGCGGCCTGGATGGCTTCGTCCCAGAGGCTTTGGGCTTGGAGGGCGCGCACCAATGTGAGGTGCCACGCGAGTGGGCTTTGGGGGTGGTGCACCGCGCGGCGGAGGCAGGTTGCGGCCAGGGTGGGTTGTTGGAGCGCCAGCAACTGTTCACCGGCTTGGGCGCATTCTGAGGCATTGATGTGGTCGGCATGTTGGATGAGGCGCTCTAACACCGCGCGCGCTTGATTTTCTTCGCCCAGGGCTCGGTAAATTTGCGCCAGCAGCAGGGCAATTTGCGGGTGTTGGGCGGTTTGGTCGAGCCAGGGGCGCAGGCTTTCGGCCGCGAGACGGTGTTGGCCGAGCGCGTGGGCCAGGCGCGCATACCAAAGCGCGGTGTCGGGGTCGTCGGGTTTGAGGGCCAAGACTTGTCGGGCGGCTTCCAGGGCTTGCTCTGCAAAGCCGGCTTGCCGATAGGCTTCGGCTTGCAACCGATGCAGGGTGACATCTTGAGGGGCTTGTTGCAGGGCTTCTTCCAGGCTGGCCAAGGCGATTTCAGGCCGGCGGAGGGAAAGCGCGGTTTCTGCCAGCCCGCGCGCCAGGCGCTGTTGGCGTTGAGGGTGCCCGTCGGGGAGCAGGCGGAGGGCTTCCCGATAGGTGGCCAGCGCGTCTTCGGGCTTGTTTTGGGCCAATTGGGCTTCGGCCAAGGCCGCCAAAACGTCGGCGCGGAAGAGGCGGTGTTCCTCGTCGTCGGGCAGCCGCTGAAGCGCGGTTTGGAGCGCGCTTTCGGCTCGGTCGGGGTCGGTGTGCGCGGCCAGGAGGGCTTGTGCGTAGGTAAAGAGGTCTTCGGGCGATGCGTCAGCCCGTTGGGCCAGGGGAGCAAGCACCGCGGCTGCTTCTTGGGGGGCTTGGGCCTCGAGGTGGGCTTTGGCCAAGAGGCGAGCGATTTTGGGGGTGGGCCGTTGTTCCTGGAAGTGGTAACGGCTGAGGAGTTGGCGGGCTTCTTCGGCTTGCCCCAAGGCCAAATAGACCCGCGCCAATGCAAGCGCGATGTCGGTGCGTTGTGGGGCCAGGCGGTGGGCGGTTTCCAGGGGTTGGCGGGCGTGGGCTGGGCGGTGGCTTTCCAGGTAATAGAGCCCCAATTGGTAATGGGGTTCGGCTTCTTGGGGCAGGGCGTGGGTTGCGGTTTGGAGGGTTTCCAAGGCCGCGGAGGGCCCTTCTTGGGCGGCCAGCACTTGCGCCAGCGCCAGGTAAGGGGCTGCGTTGGAAGGGCGCTGCTGCACGGCCTCTTCCAACAGGCGGCGGGCTTTTTCGGGTTCGCCTTGTGCGGCGGCCACTTTGCCCAAGATGGTCAAGGCCAAGGGGTGTTGGGGGCTGTGGGCGAGCACGGCTTCTGCGGCTTGGAGGGCTTCGTCGGTTTGGCCCAGTTGGAGGGCCAATTCTGCGTGGGCCAGGTGGTCGTCGGCGGTGGCTTCGGGCAAGGCGGTGAGCGTTTGCCACGCGGCCAGGGCTTGGGGGTACATTTCGAGGGCTTGTTGGGCCTGGGCCAGGCGGCGGAGGCGCTCGGCCGAGGGCGCAACATGGTGGGCCAGCAGGCTGAATTCCAAGGCGGTGGCCCAAGATTCTACCGTTTGCGCCAAGGCGGCGGCCTCGTCCAGGGTTTCGAGGTCGGTTGGGCGGCGATGGACCAACTGCTGGGCTGCGTGGGCGGCCGCGGGGAGGTCGCCCAGGGCCTTGAGGGCGGCGACGAGGGTTTCCAGCAAAGCGTCGGAGAGGTGGTCTGCGCCTTCCAGCGCTTGGCGCGCATATTGGTGGGCCGTTTGCGGATGGACGGCCTGGAGAATTTGGGCGCCTGCGGCCAAAAGGGCAGGGTGTTGCGGGTGTTCGGGCAAGGTTGCCCGGGCTTCGTCGCTGCGGCGGCTGCGGTGCAACGCCAGCGCGCGGCGAGCTGCAAAAATGGCCGATTGCGGTTCGGCCGCGACGGCTTGTTCCCACGCGGTGAGCGCGGTGGTGTGGTCGCCCATTTGCTCGGCCAGGCAGGCCTGATGGGCGGCCAGCGCAGCCGTGAGCTTGCGGGTTTCTTCCCACGCGAGGTTGAGGGCCTGTTGCGCGGCTTCGGTTTGGTCTGTGACCCAATATTGTGCGGCCTGCTGCCAGGCCAAATAAGGCTTGGGCAAGCCGGTGGCTGGCAGGTTTTGGGCGGCTTGGCGCGCCAGGTGCGGCCGCCGCGCTTGCAATTTCCAGAGCAGGCTGGGGCGCTGGTCGGCAGACACCACCCGCAGGAAGTCGGCCAGGTGAATGGCTTGCACTTCGGGCGGGAAGGGCTGGCTGAGGATGGCGTGGAGCCCTAAGGTGCCCCCGCGCGGCAGTGTCGCCAGCGCGTGCAACAGGGCTGCCCGGTCTTCGGCCCAACCATAGACGATGGCGATGGCTGTGAGCCAATGGTGCGGCGCTTCGCTCAGCACATCGGCCAGGCCGCCCCAGTGCCCTTGCTCCTGGCGAATCTGTTGCAGCAGCAGGGCCTGTTGCGCGGCTTGGGTCAGCGTGCGCGGGGCTTGAGGCAGTTCGTCGTCGCTGGAACCCGCGTGTTCCAGCGCCAACCGGGCCAACGCCCCCGGCGACCACGCAGCCGGGTCGCCATCACTTTGCGCCAGCGCCTGTTCTCCGAGCCCGGTGTGGAGCGCTTCCCACACCAGGGGGTCTTGAAGAAGCGCGGCGGCTACCCACGGAAAGACATCCGCAGGTAGATGGTCTTGAAGCGCAGGAAGAAAAATCGTGGGCATGGCAAATCCCGAAAGTGTTATTTAGGAGAGAGGGAGAATGTATTGATACGCAACATACATGAGCCCGAGGCCCAGAACAATCAGCGAAACACCAACCCCGGCCGTGGTCTGCACCAGGCGGGTGAGCGCGGTGACCAAGGCAGAGGCGTTGCCCACCAGGCCCGACGCATCTTCGATGATGCCTTTTTGCGCCAGGCGGGCAGTGTGGGCAGCCACACGTTGAATGTCTTTGTTCATTGCCCGAACGACTAAGACAAAGATGCCGATGGCGAACGTGCCAATCCCCAGCAGGAAGACCACGCCGCCAATCCACATGCGAATTTCTTCAGGCGTCAAGGTGTGCATCACGAACTCCTTTCGTCAAGGGATGAAGCGAGTGTTGCCCCTCAAGCGTGCAAGAGCCGTGCCAGGAAAATCTTAGGCCGTGGTGTCAGGTTAGGGTATAATAAGCCCGCCTGGGGCATGTGGCGGAATTGGCAGACGCGCCAGACTTAGGATCTGGTGCCGCGAGGCGTGTGGGTTCGAGTCCCACCATGCCCATTGGAAAACGTCATTTCCCGTACCAACGCGCCCGAAACCGCTGGCCGAGATGGCCGGCGGTGATATAATTGGCCGCGTTGATTTGCGATCCCCTTTGTGAGGTTAGAGCCTTGAAAGTCACAACCGAAATTCGTGATGACCACCAAGCCTTGTTGACGCTGGAGTTGCCGACTCAAGCGTTGGAACGGGCCAAGCGCCGCATTGCCCGCGAATATTCACGCCGCATGAAAATTCCCGGCTTTCGCCCTGGCAAAGCCCCCTATGAAATCGTCGTGCGGAAAGTGGGCGAAAAAACCATCGAAGGCGAAGCCATTGACGCCTTGCTGGATGAATATTACCCCCAAGCCCTCCAGGAAGCGGGCATCAAACCCTACGCCGCAGGCAAGGTCGAGGAAATTGTCTCGTTGGACCCCCCGACCTTCAAACTCTTGGTGCCGCTCGCGCCCGATGTGGAGCTGGGGAACTATCGCGAAATCCGCCTGCCTTATGAGCCGCCGGAGGTGGACGAAAAAGACATTGAAAACGCCCTCAACGCCTATCGCGAGATGTTTGCCGTGTTAGAGCCGGTCGAGCGCCCCGCGGAAGTGGGCGATGTGGTGTACGTCAACGTCGAAGCCTACGAAGCCGGCCAAGAAGAGGGCGAGCCCCTGTTTGTGGACCAAAACCATCCCGTCTTGATTGAAAAGGAACCCCACGACGGCGAATGGCCTTACCCGGGCTTCCCCGAAGAATTTGTCGGCGCGCAGGTGGGCGACACCAAAACCCTGACCTACACCTACCCCGAAGATGACGACGACGAAGACCTGCGGGGCAAAACGGTGGTGGTCAAAGCCGAAGTAACCGAAATCAAAGCCCGGGCACTGCCCGAACTGAACGATGAATTTGCCCAACAGTTTGGCGAATACGAAACCATTGACCAACTGCGCGACGCCCTGCGCGCTCAATATGGCGAAGCCCAACGCTCCAAATACGACAACGAATATCTGGAAAAAGCGCTGGACGCCATCATCGCCCAAGCGGAAATCAAATACCCGCCGCAGATGCTGGAAGAGGAAATCGAAGAGCGTCTGAAAGAATACCAGCGGCAGGCTGAGCGGCAAGGCATGACGTGGGAAGCCTTCCTGGAAGCGCGCGGCACCGACGAAGACGCGCTGCGCGAAGAACTGCGCGCCGAGGCCGAACTGGCCGTCAAGCGCCGCTTGGTGCTCTCGGCCATTGCCGACGACGCTCAACTCTCGGTGGATGAAGACGCGGTCATCGAAGCCACTCGGCAACAACTGGGGCAGATGTTGGCTTACATGGACCCCAAAGACGCCCGCCGTCTGGCCCGCGATCAGCGCTTTGTCCAAGACATGCTGCAGGCGGTAGCGTTGGACGAACTGATGTCTAAAGCGCAGCAATATGTCATTGCCTTGGCCAAAGGCGAATTGGAAGCCGCCGAAACCGAAGCCGAAGCAGCCGCGGAGGAAACCGCGGAAGCAGCTGCGGCGGACGAGGCAGCCGCAGAGACCGCCGCAGCCCCAGCCGACGCGGCCGCCGAAAGCGAAACAGCCTCGGCCGACGAGCCTGCCGCCCCCGCAGAAGCGGCTTCCCAACCCGAGGCGGCCGAGGCCCCCGCAGAAGCGGCTGCTTCTGCCGACGACGGTGACGCATAGGCGAGGAGGTGCCTCATGTTTGACCCCCAAGCGGTGATTCCGATGGTCATCGAAAGCTCCGGCCGTGGTGAGCGGGCTTACGACATCTACTCATTGCTGCTGAAAGAGCGTATCGTCTTCCTGGGGACGCCCATCAACGACCAGGTTTCGAACCTCATCGTCGCACAGTTGCTCTACCTCAACCGCGAAGACCCTGAAGCGCCCATCCAAATGTACATCAACTCGCCTGGTGGGCAAATCTACGCCGGCCTGGCCATTTACGACACCATGCAAATGATTACCAACCCCATCAGCACCGTGGCCGTAGGGCTGACCGCCTCGTTTGGCACCGTGCTGTTGGCAGCGGGCACCAAAGGCCAGCGCTACGCCTTGCCCCACGCGACCATCCACATGCACCAGCCGTTGGGTGGCGCCCAGGGCCAGGCTTCGGATATCGAAATTCAGGCCAAAGAAATCCTGCGCTTGCGCGCGCGGCTCAACGAAATCCTCGCCGCCCACACCGGGCAGCCCATCGAAGCCATTGAACGCGACACAGAGCGCGATTATTACATGAGCGCCCAGGAAGCCGCGGAATACGGCTTGGTGGACAAAGTCTTAGAGCCCCCGCCCAAAGCAGAACTCTGAAAACGTCTTCCACCACGCCGCGTTGGCCCTGGGCTCAGCGCGGCGTGATTTTTCGGAAAGCACAAGAGGCCAGCAATGCAAAACATTCGAGGTTTGATTTTAGACATGGATGGCGTGCTGTGGCGCGCCCATCAACCCCTGGGCGACTTGCCGACCTTGTTTGCGCGGCTGGATGCGATGGGCGTGCGTTCGGTCTTTGTGACCAACAACGCCACCCGCTCAGTGGCCCAATATGTCGAGAAACTGCGCGCCTTGGGCGTGGAAGTGAGTGCAGAACGCATCTTGAACTCAGCGCAAGCCGCGGCGCACTTTTTGCGCTCGGCCGTACCCGCGGGGGCGGCGGTTTATGTTTTGGGGGAAGAGGGCCTGGTGCAGACGCTAAAATCCGCGGGGTTTCGCATAGTCAACGAAACCCAAACCGAGGCGCAGGCGGCCCCAGCATCGGCAAACACAAACCAAGATAACCAGCGCGAGGTGGCCGCGGTGGTCGTGGCCCTCGATCGGCATGGCACGTATGCCAAATTGCGGGAAGCCGCGTTGTTGGTGCGGCGGGGCGCTTTGTTTGTCGGCACCAACCCCGACCGCACATATCCCACCCCTGAGGGCTTGGTGCCTGGCGCGGGCGCCCTCATCGCGGCCCTGGAAGCGGCAACCGACCAAAAAGCCCACATCGTAGGCAAGCCCCAACCCCTGCTTTTTCAGATGGCCTTAGAGCGCTTGGGCACGCGCCCCGAAGAAACCTTGGTCGTGGGCGACCGCCTGGAAACCGACATCGCCGGCGGGCAGGCCGCGGGCTGCCGCACGGCCGTGGTGCTTTCGGGGGTGACGACCCGAGAGCAGGCCATGCAATGGCGGCCTTCTCCTGACCTCATCGCCCCTGATTTTACAGCCGTGGTTGACTTCCTGGCCCGTGAGCGCACTTGGCAAGGCACACGCGTGGTGACGCGCTGATGAAGGCAACCCACCCACCCTTGATTTACGACCTGACCCTCCCCGAACTGACGGCTTGGGTCACAGCCCAAGGCGAGCCCGCCTATCGCGGCCGCCAGATTTGGGAAGGCCTCTACCGGCATCTCTGGCAACAACCTGAAGAATTTACCACCCTGCCCAAGCGCCTGCGCACGGCCTTGGGCGATGCTTTTGCGTTTCAGCCCTTGGAACCCGCGGCGGTTTTGACTTCTACCGACGGCGAAACCCACAAAACCCTCTTTCGGCTGCCCGACGGTGTTCAGATTGAAACAGTGCGGATGCGTTACATCCGCCGGCGGACGTTGTGCATTTCCACCCAGGCCGGCTGCGCGATGGGCTGTGCTTTTTGCGCCACAGGGCAAATGGGGCTGCGGCGCAACCTCAGCGCGGGCGAAATTGTCGCTCAGGTGTTGTATTATGCGCGCTGGTTGCGGCAATCTGGCGAGCGGGTAACCAACATTGTTTTCATGGGGATGGGGGAGCCTTTCCATAACTATGAGGCCACCATGCGGGCCATTGACATCCTCAACCACCCTCAGGGCTTTGCCTTGGGCGCTCGCCGCATGACGATTTCCACCGTGGGCTTGGTGCCCCAGCTTCGGCGTTTTACGCGCGAAAGGCGCCAGGTCAACTTGGCGGTTTCCCTCCACGCGGCCGACGACGACCTGCGCAGTTCCCTCATCCCGATCAACCGCAAATATCCCCTGGCGATGTTATTGGAAGCCATTCGGGAATACCTCGCGGCCACCCATCGGCGGGTGACGTTCGAATGGGCCTTGATTCGTGACGTCAACGACGACGAAGCCCAAGCCCGAAAACTGGCCGCGCTGCTGCGGGGGATGCTGGCCCACGTCAACCTGATTCCCCTCAACCCGACCCAGGGCTATGCGGGCAAAGCCAGCTCGCGGCAGCGGGCGCGGGCGTTTTGTGATGTTTTGACCCAGGCCGGAGTGCCTTGTACCGTGCGTTTGCGGCGGGGCATTGACATTCAGGCTGGCTGTGGGCAATTGGCTTCGCGCGAAGCGCAAGGGCTGGATTTTGTGCTAAAATCGGAATAAGCACCTGGTTTTCGCACACGATTGTGCGAGGAGGAGGTCGTCATGAAAGAGCCTGTTGTGCGTTTGGTTTATCCCCCTGATTTGCTTCGGGCGCCGGTGCTCAATCAACTCATCCGCCGTTTTGACATCACCGTCAACATTTTGCGTGCCCAGGTGGGGGCTGAGGCCGGTTGGATTGAGCTGCAACTGCGGGGCGAAGACGAAATGGTAGATCAAGCCCTCGACTGGTTGCGTGAAAAAGGGGTGTATGTGCAGTTTATGGAATCTTCCTAAAGGGGGCAAGCAAGGCTAAGTGGCGGGTGGCGAGCGGCGCTCGATCAGTGGCAGTGGTTCGGGCTGGCAGGTGGATAGGTCGCGGAGCACGGCGTTGACTTGCGCGCCTGCCAAAATAGTCAGATTGACCAGGTAGATGTAAAGCATCAAAGCAATGACCGCGGTGATGGAGCCGTAGATGAGGTTGAGGCGGTTGAGGCTGGTCGTGAGGTATTGGGCAAAGCCGTTGTTGACGGCTGCCCAAGCGCCGGCTGTGAGGAGTGCCGTCAAGGCAGAGTGAAGGCGACGGCTGCGCTGGGTAGGAATAAGCCGCAGCATCAAATAAAAGGCCAAACTGGCAATGCCAAACAGGGTCGCATGGTGGGCCAAAACCTTGAGCACCGCGGTATCTCCCGGCAGAGGAAGGATTTCCACCAACCGCACCGCCACCGAGAGCAGCGCCAAAGTGCCCAACAGCCCGGGAATCAGCAGGCCGATGAGCAGCATGCTCCACGCCCGCAGCAGCAGACCGCTGCGGCTGGGCTTGGCGTCGTGAATGCGGACAATCGCCGTCAATAGCCCCCGCAGGAAGCCCGAAGCCGACCACAGCAAGCTCAGCGCGACCACGCCATCGGGCACGCGGTGCGAAAACGCGATTTCCCGCAGCAATTGCACGATGGCCTCACTGCCGCGCGGCATCATTTCCATGAAAGTTTCGATGGCTTGTTGCTGGCGGGCAGGGTCTTGGAGGAGCCATCCCAGGCCGCTGCTGAGCAGCAAGAGCAGTGGGAACACTGAAAACACCGCGTAGTAGGTCAGCGCGGCGGCTCTGAGGGAAAGCTCATTGTCGCGCCAGCCAGCGTAAAAGCAGCGAAGAAAACGCATTTCAAAGGCCTCGAAGGGCGGGTTGGTGGAGGGACGCGGGCCTCCCCCGGACGACCGCCGGGGGAGGGAAAAAGGCCGTTTACTCCAGAGGACCGAAAAAGAGGCGCCACCAGATTTCCCACGGCGGGGGTTGTGGCGTGGGCGTGGGCGATGTGTGGCTGGGCATCGCTTGGGGTGTTGCGGTGCCAACCGGCACGGGCACGATGATTTCGTCCCCGGGTTGCGCCATCCCTTCGGCGCGCAAGGTGGGCTCCACGTCGAGCCCTTGTGTGGCACGGGCGATTTGGGTTTGGAGGGCGGTGTGCGTGGCCGCGACAACGGCGTATTCCGTCGCGGCTTGATCCAAATCGCGCTGCAGTTGTTGGGTGATGGTAATGCGCCGCGCCAAAGCGGCCATCACCAAAAGCGCAAACAGCGCAACCACAATCCAGAAAACTCGCCAGCCGTACCGCGACATCGCTCACTCCTTACCCACGCGAGGCCCTCTGGGGTGAACCCAACGAGATTTCAGCGAAAAGGGCTTTGGGAACCACCCAAAGCCCTGGTTTCGCTACGGCGCAATTTTGCCTTGCAGGGCGTCGTGCAGCCATTGTTTGTAACGCTCATCCCAGATGAGCACATCCTGCGGCACTGTGGTTTTGTTGGGCCCAATGTAGATGATTTCGCCTGTCTCTTCGAGCAGGTCTTTGGGCACCGAGTAAAAATGGAAGTGGGCTTTGGGGTCGTCCATCTGCTGCAAAAGGCAGATGAGTTGCGAAATATCCTGCGGTGAAAGATCCGTCAGCACCAAAGCTTTGTAAAGGTTGACCAAATCGGGCAGTTTGGGCAAGATCGCCGGGCTGGTGACCCGCGCCAGCAGCGATTTGAGGATCATGGTTTGGCGATCAATGCGCCCCAAGTCGCCCACGTCGGAGCGGATCCGCGCCAGCAGCCAGGCGTGATAGCCATCCAACACTTGGTTGCCGGCCGGGAAGTCGGCGTGTTGTTTTTTGTCCACCACGGGCGCGGGCAAATAGACCTGCACCCCGCCCAGAGCATCAACCAATTTGCGGAACCCTTGCCCGCTGACCACGACGTAGCGGTCCGACGAGATGCCGAAGTTGTAGGCCAGGGTTTGCGCCATGAGTGCGGCCCCGCCGCTTTCGTTTGCACCCCATTGCCATACTGGCGTTCCCAGGAAATACCCTTCGTTGAGCTTTTGCGGGCTGGGATATGTGGTCGCATCTGGCGGGAGTTGAATGAGTAAGTCGCGCGGCAGGGGGACGATGTACACGTCGCCGGTGGTGAAGTCCACGTTGACCACGCGAATCACGTCGGCCAGGTCGTAGAACCCTCGGTTGGTGCCCAAGGTTAGGATGACCATGTTGGCCGGGCCGCCGCACATGGGCTCAGGCGTGGGGGAAGGCGTAAACGTCGCCGTTGGTACAGGGGTGTCGGTGGGCGTGGTGCTTCCCGCGGTGGGGGTGGCCTTGGGAGCCTCCGTAGCTATCACCCCTTGGGTGGCTGTAGGCACCAAAGTGGGCAGCCCAGGGTTGAGGGGTTTGGTCCAGAGCCGTTTGAGGAAAATCCCCACGGCAACGCCAACGACAAGGCTGGCGACAATCCAACCTGCAACGATCCCAATGATCCATTTTTTCTTGTCAGGCATAGAACACCTCGTACGCAAGGATGCGGCGGCAAGGCGTACAGGAACGCCGCCAATTATACCGCAAAAGAAAAGCCCACCTGCCAACAGGTGGGCGATGCCGAAGGTGGGAGTCGAACCCACATGGGCGCAAGGCCCACTGCGCCCTGAACGCAGCGCGTCTGCCAATTCCGCCACTTCGGCTTGCGGGGGGAATTTTACCCTAAAGCGGGCATTTGTCAACCTTTTAACGCCTACTGGCCCCTCGTTGCGGTTGGGCGCGGGAGAGGCCACGGCCGTTATCGTGCCAGGCTGGCCGGAGACGGCTCAGGGCTGCTCGTCGGGGGCGTGTGAGGCTGGGTGGGGCGGAGGCGTGTTTTGGGTGAGCCAGGCCAACTCCGCGGCGAAAATCTCCACCGGCGGGCGGGCTTCCGCGGCGCGGCGCACGCAGCCGCCGGGGGTGTTGAGCAGCGCTTCCGGGTCGTCCAGCGTGATGCGGCCTTCCTCGTCCAAATCCAGCGGGTGGAGCACGCAATAAAAGGGCTTGAGCGTCCACGGGTGCCAGCCTTGGGCTTCGGCCGCGACCTGCAACGCGCAGCGCCCGTCCGGCGGAAGCCAAAACACGCAGGCCGTGCCCAAAGGGTGCTCGGGACGCTTCAGCACCCGCGTGTGGCGCACCCGCCCTGAGGGGGTGTAGGGGTCGTCCTCTTCCTCCGCGGTGAACCAG
>CAYLRJ010000042.1:0-16800 GCA_964386185.1 uncultured Anaerolineaceae bacterium | reverse complement strand
AACCAAGCAACCAAGTAACCAACTACAAAAGACAAAAGCATTGCGCCGAATTGGATGCCAAGGGCACTACATGATTTGCCACAGTTGGCGTATAATCAACGCAACATTGTTCCCTGGTCATAGCAGCATCGTGGCCGCCCTGAAAGGACTTTAACATGAAACGCTTTGGGTCTTCTCTTGTGGTGGTCGCTGTTTTGTGGAGTGTGGCAATGGCGGCCTGTGCCTCTGCACCTGCAACGCCCTCTTCCCCTCCCCAGCCGCCAACAACTCAGCCAGCCGCTTCACCTTCGCCCCTTCCCCCTACGGCCACGGTGGCACCATCCCCAACACCGCTGCCTACGGCCACGCCCATGCCGCTCTATTCCGACGATTTCTCCAACCCCGAAAGCGGCTGGGAGCACTACGCCATGCGTGACGCCTTGATGGACTATCAGGACGGCCAATATCGCATGTGGATCAAAACGCCCAATATCCTCTGGGTGGAAGCCGCGGAGAGGAAAAACGGCCAGATGCATTGGCCTGAGGTGGACGACGCCATCATTGTCGCGGATGTCCAATTCCAAGATGGCCCTGCTGAGAGTGTTTTTGGCTTGCGGTGCGAAACCTTTGTCTTCCTCATTACGCCCCAGGCCGAATTTGGCATCGCTAAAATGCCCCTGGGCGTGGATTCCCTGGAATGGCTGGGCCAAGGTTTGCAGCCCTCTGAAGCGCTGCATCCAGGAAAGGCCCCAAACCATCTCCAGGCCGAATGCGTAGGCGACACTTTGCGCTTTAGCGCCAACGGCGTTCCCTTGGCCGAAGTGACCGTCGAAAAACGAGCAGGCGGCACCGTCGGGCTGGTGGCCGGTGCGCTGCAAAATTCGGGCACCGACGTGCTGTTCGACAACTTCCAAATCTTCCAACCCTGACTTTTCGCGCTTGCTTGGCAAGCGTGTATCCCCTTTTGCAACGAGGTGACCATGCCAAAACAAGAAGTCGATCAACTGCTTACCAATGCCATCGTCTTGACGATGGATGAAAACTTTCACATTTATGAGCCCGGCGCTGTTGCCATCCAAGGCAACACCATCGTGGCAGTGGGGCCCGAGGCTGAAATCACCGCAGCCTATGCCGCAAAACAAACCCACGATTGCGGCGGCAAAGTGCTTTCTCCGGGGTTAATCAACGCCCACACCCATGTGCCCATGACTTTGCTGCGCGGCCTGGCAGACGACCTGCGGCTGGATGTCTGGCTCTTGGGCTATATGATGCCCGTTGAGCGGGAATTCGTCTCGCCGGAATTCGTCTATCTGGGCACCAAATTGGCCGCGGCGGAACTCATCCGCTCGGGGGTGACCACGTTTGCAGATATGTATTACTTCGAAGAAGAGGTCGCCAAAGCCGCGTCTGAAGCCGGCATGCGAGCCCTGGCTGCGGAAACCGTGCTCAAATTCCCCTCGCCAGATGCCCGCTCTTACGAAGAGGGCTTGGAATATGCGCGCGACTTCATCGCACGCTGGAAGGGGCATCCGCTCATTGTGCCCTCGGTCGCGCCCCACGCCCCTTACACCGTCACCGACGAAATTTGGCACGCCGCGACCCAATTGGCGCTGGAATACGATGTGCCTCTTCACACCCACTTGGCCGAAACCGCGCAAGAAGTGGAAGATATGCGTGCGACGACCGGCATGCCGGTCATCCCCTATGTCAAAAAACAGGGCGTTTTCGAGGCCAAGGTTTTGGCCGCCCACTGCGTACACATTGACGAAGGGGAAATGCACACCCTCCAACATTGGGGCGTCGGCGTCGCCCACAACCCCACATCCAACCTCAAGTTAGCCGACGGCATCGCGCCGGTGGCAAAGATGCTGGAACTGGGCTTGCACGTCGGCATCGGCACCGACGGCCCTTCATCAAACAATGACCTGGACATGTTTGAGGAAATTCGCCTCACCGCCTTGCTGGCCAAAGGCGCGACGGGCGACCCCACCGTGGTGCCGGCCAAACAAGCCTGGGCCATGGCCACCCGCATCGGCGCCCAAGCCCTCCACATGGGCGACTTCACCGGCTCGTTAGAGCCCGGCAAACGCGCCGACCTCATCTTGATTGACATCACCCCCCTGCACAACGCGCCTCGCTTCCGCCGCAACCCCGACGGCATTTACGCCCAGTTGGTCTATGCCGCCAAATCTACCGACGTGACCGACGTCATGGTGGATGGCCAGTGGCTGATGCGCGAACGCCAGTTGCTGACCGTCAACGAAGCCGAGCTGTTAGCCCAAGCCGACGATTACGCCCGCCGCATCGACGCCTTCCTCATCCAACGCGAGCAGTCGGTGCTTTCCAAACTTTTGGCCATCGAAGGCGCCACCGAAGCCGAAAGCTTCGAAGTGCAACTCAAAGTCAAAGTCGAAGACCCCGACGCCGTGGTCCAAGCCATCGAGCAAGCCGAAGACCTGGAAATCGTCTATCGGCGCCACTATCGGGAATACGACGTTTACTTTGCCTTCGACGACCCCCAGCAGGGCTACCTGCGCTATCGGGAAGACGAATTCGTCGAACCCGACGGCTCGGTTTCGCGGGTGCGCTATCGTTTGACCCTGATCGGGCCAGCCCATGAAGACGCCTTCCCCGGCGCGGTGCTGCTCAGCCGCAGCCGCTATCTGGCCTCCGCGACCCATAGCTTGCGCTTTTACCGAGAATACTTCCAGCCTTCCGACGAGCACGTGGTGGAAAAAGACCGCCTGCGCTGGAAAGTAAAATTCCAAGGCACGGAGTTTTTCATCAACCTGGATCGAGTCACCCGCCCGCCGCTGGGCACGTTTTTGGAAGTCAAAAGCCGCACATGGAGCCGCCGCGACGCAGAACGCAAAGCCGGCTTGGCTGCGGCGCTGCTGCGCGTTTTGGGCTTGACCAACGCGCAACCTGTAGACCAAGATTACATCGCCCTGGTGAAATAAGGCCACCCTCCAACGCTGGCAGCTCTGGGGCCATGCGAGAAAGTCTTACGATGCCCCCTTCTCGGCTTCCCATGCGAGAAGGGGGCCATCTTGCGCCCGTCAACCTGGGCGAAGCCATCCCGAGCCTTGGGGCTGCCTTGCGCGTGGGCTGGCTGCCCACTTTTGAATTGCAAAAAGTCTATGGATACCCAACGCACGCGTCCCTTTCCCTATTTGGCAGTGCTCACTGTTGCCGCGGGGCACTTCATTCACGACACGTTTTCGGCTTTTTTAGCGCCGTTGCTGCCCTGGCTCATTGACAAATTTGCCCTCACCTATACCGAAGCCGGCGCGCTCACGGCTTTCTTGCAGGCGCCATCCATCTTCAACCCCTTCATCGGCTACCTTAGCGAGCGCACTTCCCTACGCTATTTTGTGGCCTTTGCCCCAGCAGCCACAGCCACCGGCATGGTGTTGGTCGGCGTCATGCCCAACTACTGGGCGTTGGCCGCGCTCTTGTTGGTGACCGGCTTCAGTGTCGCCGCGTTCCACGCGCCGGCGCCCGCCTTGGTGGCGCACCTGGCCCCAGAACAAACAGGCCGAGGCATGAGCTTCTTCATGGCTGGCGGTGAGTTGGGGCGCGTGGTGGGCCCCACGCTGGCAGTGTGGGCAGTGGGCATGTGGGGGCTGGAAGGGCTCCCGCGGTTGCTGGTTTTGGGCTGGGGGGTATCGCTGATTTTGTTTTGGCAGGTCCGCAAAATCGAAGTCCACATCGCGCGCCGCCCCCTGGGTGAATTGTGGCCTATTTTGCGGCGTTTGGCCATTCCGCTGACGGCGTTGGTGTTAGGGCGCAGCATGCTGCTCGGGGCGCTGGGCACGTTTTTGCCCACGTTCCTCAACGAAGCCGGCCTCACAAAAGCCCAAAGCGGCCTGGCGTTCGCCTGGCTGTATGAGGCCTTTGGTGTGGTGGGTGCGTTGGTGGTGGGCTCACTGAGCGACCGCGTGGGCCGCGTGCCCACCATTGTGGGAGCCGTATTGGTTTCAGGCGTGGCCGCGGCCGGCTTTTTGCTCACCAAAAGCATGTGGCGGCTGGCTTGGTTGCCGTTGTTGGGCTTTTCGGCCCTTTCTTTTCAGCCGGTGTTGATGGCCCTGGTGCAAGATTATGCCCCCAACCACCGGGCTACCGCCAATGGCGCATATTTGGCATTGAGTTTCATTTCTCGGCCTTTGGCCGTGGTGGCCGTAGGCTTCTTTGCCGACCAATGGGATTTGCACACCGCTTTTGCCCTCAGCGCGGCGTTTGCGGTGTTGGCCCTGGGGGCTTTGGTTTGGCTGCCCCCTCAGGAGCGTGTGTGATGCCCTCGTCTTCCCTTGCATTGTTTGCCCAAGGCCTGGCCCTCCAGGTCGGGCGCCAACTGGCCCAACGGTTCGAGGCCAACCGCAACCATCCCCGCCGGAAGGCCGACCGTTCGCTGGTGACCGACGCCGATTTGGCCGCCGATGAGGCCTTCACGCGCGCGCTGGAAGCCGCCTTCCCGGGCGTGCCCGTGCTCAGCGAAGAGCGCACCACCGCCCTTGCCGACATCACAGAGGCTTGGGTGCTCGACCCGCTGGATGGCACAACCAATTTTGCCTTAGGGCTGCCTCTGTGGGGCGTGCTGCTGGCGTTTCTGGAAGCAGGGCAACCGACCGTGGGCGTGGCGTATTTCCCAATGACCGACGAACTCTTTGTGGCTGTGCGAGGGCAGGGGGCAACCCGCAACGGCGAGCCCATCCACACCCGAGGCATCAACGCGGCCCACAACACGGCCTTGGCATTGCTTTGCTCTCGCTCGGTGCGGCGCTATCGCCTTTCATGGCCGTGGAAGACGCGCATCCTCGGCTCTGCCGCTTACGACTTGGCAATGGTCGCGCGCGGCGTGGCCGTCGCCGCACTGCAGGCCACGCCCAAAGTGTGGGATTTAGCCGCCCCAACCCTCTTGCTCTCTGAAGCCGGTGGATTTTGGCAAACGCTGGGTGATTTCCCCCTCTTCCCCTTGCAACCCGGGGTGGATTATCAAACACGCAACTTCCCGCTGTTGGCCGCGGCTTCGCCAGCCTTGTGGAAACAGGCCCGCGCTGGGGTCGCACCGCGCCCTGCGGGCTGAACCAGGCTTGTTGCAGCACCCAGGAAGCCAGCCCCAGCGCCCCTTGCGAGCGCTGGGGCTTTTGGTCTCGTCCCGGGGGATGGGTATCACTCAGGCTACTTCGACGATTTTGACCTTGAACGTGCCATCAGGGGCTTGCACTTCGACTTCGTCGCCGGCTTTGTGCCCCATGAGGGCCTTCCCTAACGGTGATTCGTTGGAGATTAACCCCTCACGCGGGGAAGCCTCGGCTGCACCTACGACGGTGTAGGTTTCCTGGCTGCCGTCGTCATAAGCAATGGTCACTTTGCTGCCGATGCCCACTTCGTCCGACCCGCCCCCTTCCACAACCCGGGCGTTGGCCAAGAGGTATTCCAATTCTTGGATGCGCCCCTCAACAAAGGCTTGTTCGTTTTTGGCTGCTTCGTATTCAGCGTTTTCGATGAGTTCACCGCCTTCGGCCAAAGCCTCGTGGAGCCGTTGGGCTACCTCTTGCCGCTTGACCGTGCGGAGATATTCCAACTCTTCTTGAAGTTTCTTGTATCCGTCGGGTGTAAGGTAGGTTGTGCTCATAGCCCCTTCCTATGGCTGTGAACAGAACAGCCTGGGAGATATAACGAAAAGCGGTGTGAGCCCAAAGGCTCAATGCACCGCCGTGGCGGTGCATTATAGTCAAAAACGGGCTGGTAAACAAGGTTTTGAACAGAATTCGCATGCCACAAAAAAAGCGCCTTCCCGATGGTTTGGGGAAGGCGCTCTCTTTTGTCTTGGGTGGTGTTTAGGCTGCGGTTTCCTTGGGTTTGGGGGTTGCCCGTTTGGGCACTGGCGGCGGGAAGATTTTTTCGAATTCTTCCCGCGAGATGGTTTCGACTTCCAGCAGCCGCTGGGCAACGGCGTCGAGTTTGTCGCGATATTTTTGCAGAATGCTGCGGGCCTGTTGGTAGGCTTCGTTGACCAAGCGGCGCACTTCAGCGTCAATTTGTTCGGCGACGGCTTCGGAGTAATCGCGCTGCTCGGCAATTTCGCGGCCTAAGAAGATGAGCTCGTCTTTCTTGCCATAGACCAAGGGCCCCAGGCTTTCGCTCATGCCCCAGCGGGTCACCATGGTGCGGGCCAAGTGGGTGACCCGCTCCAGGTCGTTGGCAGCGCCAGAGGTGATGTCGTCAAACACCAGCTCTTCGGCCGCGCGACCACCCAAAAGGCCAACCATATCGGCAAAGACCTTGCGCCGCGAAAGCAGGGTGCGGTCTTCTTCTGGCAGGGTGAGGGTGTAGCCTCCAGCCATGCCGCGAGCAATGATGGAGACTTTGTGCACCGGGTCGGCTTCGGGGAGGGCATTCATCACGACGGCGTGGCCGGCTTCGTGGTAGGCCACGATGCGCTTTTCATCCTCACTGATGACACGGCTTTTGCGTTCGGGGCCGGCCAACACGCGCTCGATGGCCTCTTCAAAGTCGCGCTGCTCAATGACTTTGCTCCCTCGGCGGGCGGCCAAAATCGCGGCTTCGTTGACCAGATTTTCTAAATCGGCGCCGACAAAGCCGGGGGTGGTGCGGGCCAATACTTTGAGGTCCACATCAGGGGCGATGGGCTTGCCACGGATGTGGACTTTGAGGATGGCCTCTCGGCCGCGCATGTCGGGGCGGTCGAGGACAACGCGGCGGTCGAAGCGGCCAGGGCGCAACAACGCGGGGTCCAAAATATCGGGGCGGTTGGTCGCGGCCATCACGATGATGTTGGTGTCGCTGTCGAAGCCGTCCATTTCCACCAGCAGCTGGTTGAGGGTCTGCTCGCGTTCGTCGTGGCTACCGCCCAAACCAGCGCCGCGCTGGCGCCCGACGGCGTCAATTTCGTCCACAAAGACAATGCAGGGGGAATGCCGCTTGGCCTGGTCAAATAGGTCGCGCACGCGGCTCGCCCCAACGCCCACAAACATCTCTACAAATTCCGAGCCGGAAATCGAGAAAAATGGCACCCCGGCTTCACCCGCCACAGCCTTGGCCAACAGGGTCTTCCCTGTGCCGGGCGGGCCAACCAGCAAAACGCCCTTGGGAATGCGAGCGCCCAAGGCCAGGAATTTCTCGGGTTCTTTGAGAAACTCCACCACCTCTTGGAGCTCTTCTTTGGCTTCATCTACCCCCGCGACATCGTCGAACGTCACGATGGGACGGTCGCCAGTAAACATGCGCGCCCGCGATTTACCAAAGGAAAGCGCCCCGCTGCCGCCGGCTTGGCTCTGGCGCATCAAATACCAGAACATGCCCACCACTAAAATGATGGGCAAAACATACATGATGCCAGTGAAAATGTCGGGCCAGACGCTGGGCGGGACAATTTCAATTTTGACCCGCTCAGGGGAAAGGTCTTCAGGCGTCACGCCCAAATCGCGCAATTGGCGGATGAAACTTTCCCCAGGGTCAATGGCTACGCTGCGTTTGGTGCCATCTTTGTAAATGACCGTGACATCGGTGCTCTTGACAACCATGCGGGTAATTTTGCCCGCTTGCACATCGGCGGCCACTTGGTTGATGTAGAGGGGCTTGGTTTGCTCGTGTTGACCGGCAAAACTGTACCAAATCAGGCCGGCAATGGCGAGGATGATGAAAAGATAGAGGGTCGAAGCCCGACTGGGATTGCTACGAGGGGTTGGATCCACAGGAACCTCCGTTCGAATCGCTTACCTTGCAGGGGAAAAGGGGCTGGGGGATGCTTCCCTTTTGGGCCCCTGGAAGTATGCAGGGTTCTTAAGCACAAAAACACCCCAGACACTTCACAGTGCCCGGTTGTCTTGTGAAGACACTCCAAATTATACCAGCCACCCGACCTTGTGCGAGTTTTTTTACCAAATGCTTAGAAAAAAGATTTTTAGGAAGCCCGCCAGGTTTGGCGTTCGGCCTCGCGAGGTTTGAGCAGCAGCGCCAAAAGGAACAGCAGCAACGCCCAACCGCCCAGCACCCGAAACGACGCCGTATAGCCCACCACGCCGCCGCCCAAACTGGCAGCCACAGCCCCTACAATGGCACCGGTGAGCATTTGCCCAACCTTGGTCATGATGGAAATCAAAGCCTGGGCAGAAGCCCGCTCCGAAGGCGGCGCTTCGCTCAACATGATATAGCGCAACGGCGCCCCCAAAAGGGCCGAAAGCCCAAACCCTATGAGCACGGCCGCAAAGTAGAAAGTGATTTTGTCAAGGTCACGAAAGCCCAAAATCGCCGTGCCCACAGCCGCCAACGCCGTGCCAATGAGCACCACGGTTTTGGAGCCCAGTTTGTCCAAAAGATGCCCAAACAGCGGCGCGCCGATGGAAAGCGTCCCCACGATGGGCAACAACATGAAACTGGCTTGCGATTCGGAAACGGCAAAGGCCGCCACCACCAACGCGGGGATGAACACCATGCTGCCTTCAATCACGCCCGCGCCAAAGGCCAAGGCGTTGGCCAAAACTAACTGACGGTTCCCAAAGAGCGCGGGGTGGATGATGGGGTCGGGGGTGTGGCGTTCCACCCAGGCAAAGACGGGCAAAAGGGCCACCCCCACAAACAGGAAGCCCACCACCTGTGGCGAGCGCAGGCTGTAGGCCAAGTGGGCTGCGTCGAGCTGGTTGAGGGCGTAGGTCAGGCTGATGAGAATGACCGCGAGCAACAGCATGCCCAAGATGTCGGCCTTCCCCGCGGCGGGTTTGCCGCTTGTGGGCAGCCAGCGCCAAGCCAAAGGAATGAGCAACAACGCAAAGGGAAGCGGCCCCCAAAACAGCATGTGCCAGGAAAAGAACCGGAGCACCACACCGGCCAGAATTGGCCCCACCAGGAAGGCCACCCCAAACACCGAGCCGATGATTCCCAACGCGCGGCCCCGTTTTTCGGGCGGGAAGGTGTCACCAATGACCGCGGACGCTACCGGGAAAATCCCCCCTGAGCCAAACCCCTGCACTGCCCGGCCTACAATCACCCACGTCAGCGTCGGAGCCAGCGCGACAATCACCGAGCCAATGGCGAAGAGCAAAATATCGGCAATGTACACATCGCGCCGCCCCAAACGGTCTGAAAGTTTGGCCATCAACGGCGTGCCAATGAGGTTGAAGAGCAGGTAAACCGTAAACACCCACACCACTTGCCGATCCGTGGCGCCAAAACCGTCGCGGATGGCAGGCAAGGCAGGGCCGATGATGGCTATGTCCAGCGCGGCCATGAGAACGCCCAAAAAGAGCACCCACAGCACCGGATTGCTTCGCGAGGCCTGCTTCACCCGACACCTCCCAAATCCCGCCGACTTACCGAACGGTTGGTCAAAACAGCGTTATTTTACCATCAATGGCCGTCTGCAGCGCCCTCCATGCCGCCATCCATAGCCCTGGCTGCCCCGCCCAACCGCACACCATGCCGCGCCGCCTTTGAGGCCAGCGCACCACCCTGCAGCCGCACCAGCCGCGGCTTCCCCCCACGCTTCAAAGAAGACCACCGTTCACCTTTGCCCTGCTTCCATCCTGATGGCTTGAATGCGGTGGGCAATGCTGGGATGATTGTAGAGCAAAATTTCTACCCAGGGCGGGGGTTGGGGAAGGGTTTTGTTTTGTTTGGCCAGCAAAATCAACACTTGCGTGAAAACTTCTCCCTGACCGGTCAGGTGAACGGCAAAACGGTCGGCCGCGTATTCAATCTTGCGGCTGTAAGCGTTGAGGGCCACCTGCATCACAGCCGATACCCACGCGATGATGAGGGCCAACAAGGGGTACGTGGCCACGTCGGTAGGGCCTTGCAGCCCTCCTAATGTGCCGAGGCGTTGCAACACCGCATAGCCTACCCCCAGCGCGATGATTAACATGACCCCAATCAATACCATCAATTTGGCCAAATCGCGATGGACCTTGTGCCCCAGCTCGTGGGCCACCACGCCTTCGATGCCTTCCGGGGTGGTGGCTTCCAGCAGTGTGTCAAACACCACCACCTGCGTGCCCGCCCCTTTGGGGATGAGCGCGGCGTTGCTGCGTGAGGTCTTTTCCCCTGCTTTGATCACCGCCACGCCCGCGTAAGGCACCCCGGCCTTGGCAAACAACGCTTTCAGGCGGGCGTTGAGTTCGGGGTCGTCCAAAGGCTCGGCTTTATATTGCAGACGCAAGAGCAAGGGCTGCAACCAATACATCAACCCCAGGAAAACCACCACCAACACGCTCACCCCCCAAAACCATTGGTGCGGCCACGTCCGAAAGACGAGATACATCCCCACAAAGAGCAAACTCTGGAGCAAAATATTCACTGCGCTCTGCTTGGCAGTATCCCACAGCCAACCGCCCAACGATTGGCGGTTCGTGCCCAGGCGGTTTTCCACATAAAAGCCGAAATACCACGCTGCCGGCAAAAACAAGAGGCTTTCCGAAAGCATAAACACCATAATGGTGAGCCACGTTCGCCACCAGGTGGCATTGCCGTGGAGTGCGTCGCGCAGGGCTACAGCCCAGCCCGTAGGCAACCACACCAGCACCAAGACCACCGGCATCAGCAGGGTGATGAAGAAACGCAGAGCCCGCATCCGTTGCTGATATTGGGCCTTTTCCAAATCTTCCTGACCTAATTGGGCTTCCAGTTCACGGATGATGCTTTCCAACGCGACAGTTTGGGAATCGTTCACGAGAGACCTCCTAAAAGCGCTCAGAGCGCGGCGGCGGGGTGATTTTTGAAGAGGCGGGGAAACCGCTTGGATGCCAACAGTGCTGTTTGGCCCCTTGGCCTTGGAGCGTTTGTTTTCACGCCTGCCTGGCCGAGGGCACGCCCCTTTTACATACATATTACCTCATTTGCAAGGCGTTGGCTTCCGCTGCGGGGTGGAAATCCGTTGTTCTGAGGGAGGATGCCAGCGTTCCCATTGCTCGTTCTGGAGGACAGGGGGAAATCCGCCTGAGCGACGATGGCACGCGCGCCAAAACCAGGTATGCTGAAGACACCTCGGTGTAGGAGATATGCTCATGGCTCAGCCTGTCATTCAACTCCAGCATTTACACAAACGGTTTGGCGCTGTGCAGGCCGTCCGAGATTTGAGCCTGACCGTATTGGCAGGGGAATGCTTTGGGTTTTTGGGCCCGAATGGCGCCGGCAAAACCACCACCATCAGCATGATTTTGGGGCTGCTGCGTCCGACCAGTGGGCAAGTGCGGGTGTTAGGCGAAGTGGTTACGCCCGAACGCACCGCGGTGTTGCGCTCAGTGGGCGCGCTGGTAGGGAAGCCGGGTTTTTACCCTTACCTTTCCGCACGCGCGAACCTGCGCTTGTTGGCGAGGCTATACCCTACCGTGGATGAAGGGCGGATTGACGAAGTGCTCGCGCAGGTGGGGCTGGCTCAAGCGGCTGAACGCAAGGTCAAAGGCTTCTCAACCGGCATGAAACAACGCTTGGGGCTGGCGGCTGCGCTGCTGCATCGGCCGCGGCTGTTGATTTTGGATGAGCCGACCGCAGGGTTGGACCCCATTGGCATGGCCGAGATGCGCGAGCTGCTGCGCCGCTTGACCGCCGAGGGCACCACCGTGTTTTTGAGCAGCCACCTGCTGCACGAAATCGAGCAAACTTGCGATCGGGTTGGCATCCTCGACCGCGGCCGCTTGGTAGCCCAGGGCGCGGTGACCGAATTGCTGGCCGGTCGGCGCGATTTGGAAGACGTCTTCTTCAACGTCGTAGCCCACACCACCCCTTCCCACCCCCAGGAGTGAGCAAGATGACGACGCAAACCATGCTTTGGCCCTTGTTGCGCATCGAAGCCCGCAAACTGGCCGGGCGAGCACTGTTGTGGGTGATTTTGGCGCTGTTGGCGTTCCTTGTCATAGCCCTCAACGTGGCCCTCATCGCCGCGCTGGCTCAATCCAATTTGGAGGGGGTGCCCCCCACCGTGCTCGCTTCCCTGCGGGCTTCCCTGCAATGGCCGCAGAGCGTGTTGATGGCTTTGACTTTTGCCAACGGCGGTGAGTTAGGCGGCCTGTTTGTCGCCGTGTTGGTCGGCGCGCTGGTAGCCCAGGAATACACATGGCACACGGTGCATTTGTGGCTGAGCCGCGGGGTCAAACGCGAAGCCTATCTGCTGGCCAAATTTGGCGTGATTGTGGCTGCATTGTTGCTGTTGGTGTTGGTGGCGCTTTTGGCGGGCAGTGTGACCACGGGCATTTATACCTGGCAAGCCACCGGACGGCTTCCCTGGCACGCTGTGCCTTGGGGGCATGTGGTCGCAGGCATCTTCGAGACCACCCTGACCCTCTTGCCCTACGCCGCGCTGACCTTCGCGGTGGCCGTGCTATCCCGTTCGAGCATGGTGGCCGTTGGGGTCGGCCTGGGTTACAGCCTGCTGGTCGAAAATCTGGCGGCTGAGGTTTTGATGTTGGTTTCCCCGACAGTCGCGCGGGTGGTGCGCTTTTTGCCCGGCCTGCTCTCCAAAAGCGTGATGCGCGCGGTTTCGCCCTCGGAAACCGCGCTGATGATGAGCCCAACGCAAACCACAGCCCCACCGCCGTTGTTATCACCAGGATGGGCAGCGGTCCTGCTGCTCGGCTACACCGCCCTGGGGCTTGGTGTGGCTTGGTGGGCCTTCCGCAAGCAAGACATCAGCGCCTGAAATTCGCTGGGTGGGGTACAATGAATGTGCCCCACCCCTCATGCCCCGCCCCTATTGCCCATGCGCCTCCGTTGGAAACTCACCCTCTCCTACACCCTGGTCACCGCGGGCGCCATCTTGCTCATCGAAATGGTGCTCTTAGCGGTGGCGATGGTGGTATTAACCCGCGCCAACACCCTCAGCCGCTTCCTCATCCCGACCATGAGCGACGCCCTGGTAGACGTCGCCCCCGCGTTGGAAGCCCACCCGCCCGACACCCCTCTGCTCACCAACTGGTTAGAGCGCCTGGTGCGCACCGGCAAAATCGGCTGGGAAAACGCCCCCCACGAGCAAATCAACCTCAATTTAGACCCCGCCAGTTTGGAATGGGCCCTCTTGGCCGATACCACCCCGCACATTGTGGCGGTTTACCCGGCGGATGGGCCCTGTACGAAGGCAGACACCCCCCAACAATGCCTCCCTCCAGAGGCGCTGACCGTGCTCAAACGCGCCCTGGCAGGCGAACAACGCAGCAGCCAACTGGGCATTCAAGCCAACCAAAAACTATACGCGGCCGCGCCGGTGCGCGACGATGCAGGCAGCGTAGTAGGCGCGCTGGTGTTTGTCATCACATGGCCGGCCTCCGCGTGGGAATGGCCCCGCATGGTGCTGAGAACCCTGCTGCCCAGCGCCGCGGCCGTGACGCTGTTTGCCGCCCTTTTGGGCACCCTCTTTGGTTTTCTCACCGCGCGCGGCCTGACCCGACGGTTAGACACCCTCTCGCACGCCGCCGACGCCTGGAGCCAAGGCAATTTCTCGGTCAGCGTGCGCGACCCCTCGCACGACGAATTGGGCTATCTGGCCCGGCGGCTCAACCACATGGCCGAGCAACTGGAAAACCTCCTCCAAACCCGCCAGGAACTCGCCACCCTGGAAGAACGCAACCGCCTGGCGCGCGATTTACACGATTCGGTCAAACAGCAAATTTTCGCCGCCGGCATGCAAGTCGCGGCTGCCCGGCAGCATCTTCCCGCCCATCCTGCGCAGGCCCAAGAAGCCCTTGCACAAGCCGAAGCCCTAATCCAACAAGCGCAACGCGAACTCACCACCCTCATTCGCCAACTGCGCCCCGCCGCCCTGGAAGGCAAAGGCCTGGTCGCCGCCCTGCAAGACTACCTCTCAGCGTGGGAAACACAAACCGGCATCGCCGCCGATTTGCAGGTGCAACATCAGCGCCCTTTGCCCCTGGCTGTGGAGCAGGCTCTGTTTCGTGTGGTGCAAGAAGCCCTGGCCAACGTGGCGCGCCACAGCCAAGCCACCCAGGCGACCGTCTTCCTGGGCTGGGAAGACCAACGCCTGCGCCTGGTCATCAGCGACAACGGACGCGGGTTCGACCCCCAAGAAACCCCGCGTGGCCTGGGGCTCACCAGCATCGCCGAGCGCATCCAAGCGCTGCACGGCACCCTCGTTTTGCAAAGTCAGCCAGGCCAAGGCACGCGCCTGGAAATTCAAGTCCCCCTCTAACCTGTTTTTGGGAAGGCAATCATGGCTGAAACAATCACCGTGATTATCGTGGACGACCACGCCGTCGTGAGGCAAGGGGTGCGCGCTTTTCTGGAAACCCAACCCGATATTCAAGTGGTGGGCGAAGCATCTTCGGGCGAGGCTGTGCTCCCATTGGTCATGCGAGAAGCGCCCGACGTCGTGCTCATGGATTTGGTCATGCCCGGCATGAACGGCGTCGAGGCCACCCGCGAGGTCAAACGGCTCAGCCCTCGAACCCAAATCATCGTGTTGACCTCATACCACGAAGACGAACACATCTTTCCGGCCATTCAAGCCGGCGCGCTTTCCTACCTGCTCAAAGATGTCGCCCCTGAAGCTCTGGCCGACGCGGTGCGGCGGGCAGCCCGCGGAGAAGCCGTGCTCCATCCCCGCGTGGCCGCGCGGCTCATCCAGGAACTCCACGCCGCCCAGGGAAACCTCGCGGGCCTGCCTTCAGCCTTTGCTGATTTGACCGCGCGCGAGTTGGAAGTGCTGCGCCTCATTGCCCAAGGGCTGAGCAACGCCGAAATCGCCGAACGCTTGGTCATCAGCGAGCGCACAGTGAAAAGCCACGTCAGCAACATTTTGAGCAAACTTCACCTGGCCGACCGCACCCAAGCCGCGGTGTATGCCTGGCAAAAGGGCCTGATGCGGCGCGAAAACGAGGCGTAACCGCCACCAACGCCCCCCAGCACGGCCTGTGTGGACGACATTGCGCCTAAAAATGTGAGATAATAGGGGGACCGGAACTCGCTCCAACGCGCGGGGAGCAAATGCTCATCCAAGAAAGCCAGCGTCGGAGAGGCTTTATATGAGAACGTCCAAAAGGGGTGTGTTGATTGTTGTTGTGGTTTTGTTGCTTTTCCCTTTGGTGGCCGTCCAAGCCGCAAAGGGTGTGCCCCCGCGCCAAGAAAAGCAAACCAAAACCGAAACCCAATATCTCTGGTGGCTGTTGCCGTGGGGCAACCCCCGTGAAGTGCAGTGCCAAATCGGCATTTACCACCCCGACAAACCAACCCCCGAAGAGATTTACTCAGCATGCGGCTGGGATCTGTATCAGGCTTGGGTCAACACGCCGCCATGTGCCGCCGCGGCCGAAGGCAAAGCCACAACCGCTTGCAAGGGATATTATTTGATGTTTGTGGGTGCGCGTGAAGTCACCCACACGGTCACCATCTCATATCCTCCGCCGACGGTGGAACTGCACCTCAGCCAAGCCTGCCAGCCCTCCCTTCCCCACTACCGCTGCCCACAGCCAGTGCAAATCGTGCTGCACGGGGTGGAATTCTTCCCCAAAGCCTACATCAACGGCATCCACGCCAAGGCCTCCCCCGAGGCCGACGTGGCTTGCGACCTCACCGATTGCGTGGTGACGCTGCCCGCGGCTGAAGACGTGCCGACAACCTATCACCTGACTTTTTGGGCTTCTTCCAGTTGGGGAGACCGCACGCCCGAATACTCGGCCTCCGTGCGGATAACACCTCTGGAAGACGACCCAAACGTGGTCGTTGACGTGTTGAGCACCCAATGGCGCGACGAAGGCGTGGATGCCTGCGCCCAAGCCTGGCAGACGTTCCCTCCCGTCCCCGCGCCTTCCTGGGCTAAAACCCCTTCAGACCCCCAAGCGCTAAGCACCGACGTCCCCTACGCGCTGCTGGCCAAACAATTGATTCAGCACGGCATTGTTGACGCCAGCGACTGCCCCCAAGGGGGAATCACCGCCGACGGCGCGACCCCCTGTGGCATGGCGCGCGCCCGAGATGCTGTTGCCCATTGGCAAAACCTCTTTGACGAACCCTTACGCCAAGCCGCCTTGGAAACAGGCATCCCTGCCGTGCTGTTCAAACGCCTCATTGCCCACGAAAGCCAATTTTGGCCTGGTGATTACGCCAACACCATTGAGGTGGGCTTTGGCCAGCTTTCACCCCAAGGCATGGACACCCTCTTCCTGTGGGATAGACAATACTTCAACACCATGTGCAGCCAGGTGCTGTTCCCTTGGGTGTGTCGCAAGGGCTACCTCCGCTTGACGCCCCAAGAAAAACAGCTGCTCTACGGCTCGCTCTGGGTGCAAGCCAACCTGACATGCAGCAATTGTCCTTACGGCGTTGATTTGGATCGTGCGGAAGAGAGTTTGTCCATGTTTGCCCATTTGATCAAAGCCCATTGCTATCAAACAGGGCAAACCGTGACCAACCTCACCCGACGCCCTCCCGGGGAAGTCACCTCTTACGAAGATATGTGGCGCTTTACCTTGGCCAATTACAACGGCCCCAATTGCATCTATGCCGCCCTCTGGGAGACAAACCACCGCGAAGAGCCATTGGATTGGCTGCACGTTTCCCAGCATTTTACAGATGGCTGTCAGGATGTGCGAGGCTACGTTGAAACCCTTTTGCCTCCCTCCGACACCCTTGCTCCCCCTGCCTCTCAAATTCAAAAATAACAACCGCCAATGGCACCCCCCTACTACGCCGACCTGCACATCCACTCCCACTACGCCCGCGCCACCAGCCGCGATTTGGACATCCCCCACATCGCGCTGTGGGCCCTGAAGAAGGGCATCACCCTGGTGGCCACGGGCGACATCGCCCACCCCGGCTGGCTGGCCGAACTGGAGCAGCACCTGGAGCCGGCCGAGG
>CAYLRJ010000041.1:0-41037 GCA_964386185.1 uncultured Anaerolineaceae bacterium | reverse complement strand
GGCGCCGCTGTTGAGGGCTTTTTCTTCCAAGCCTTCCAACTCGCCGCTTTGGCCCAGGTCGGCGGTGAAGCAGACCACTTCGCAGCCGTAGTTTTCCTTGAGCCAGGGCACGATGACCGACGTATCCAGGCCGCCGGAGTAAGCGAGCACGACTTTTTTGACCTTGGGTTTGGCTTTGGGTGACATACTGCGCTCCTTTGAGGTAAGGTGGGAGGGAATACGCAAAAAGCCCTCCGTTTTGGAGGGCTTCTAAGCGCACACGCTGAAGATGAACAGGAAACGGTTAAGCCGCGCGCCCATAGCCGCCCTCCTTGGAGGGGGCGTACGTACGACGGCTACGACGGGAAAAATGGGCTGCGCGTTTCATCGGAGCCGTTTATACCAAAGCAGAGGTTGAATGTCAACCTTTGCCCGTAAAATTCTCGTAAACATCTCGGAAGCGTTACGATTGTGTTGCAGTTTGGTTTAAATTTTGTTAATTTGGGGGTTTGGGGGTATAATTGCCTCTTGCCGAGCGCTGAAACCACGCCCGGCCCTGTGATTTCGCGAACCTTGCACAAAGGAGAGTGTTGCCATGAGTGTTCAAACCGTAACCGCCCCCGATGGAACCGAGATTAAGCGCAAGATGCACTTTGTGGGGAAGGTCATCAAAACCACCACAGCGGGGGCGATCGTTGATATCGGCATCAATAAACCTGCTGTGGTGCATATCTCGCAACTGCGAGAAGAGCCCGTCAAAAAGGTCGAAGACGTCGTCAAAGTGGGGGATGAGGTTGATGTGTGGGTGCGCCGCATCACCCCCAAGGGCATTGTGGAACTGACCATGATCAAGCCCTTGGATCTGGAATGGCGGGAGATTAAGAAAGGCATGGTCGTCAAGGGGAAAGTGGAACGCATTGAGAAATATGGCGTGTTTGTCAACATTGGCGCAGAGGTGCCCGGCTTGGTGCATATCAGCGAAATGACGCATGGCTTCATCCGTTCCCCGCGCGATTTGGTGCAGGAAGGGGACGAGGTCGAGGCCAAGGTGATTGCTGTGAGCCGCCGCAAGCGCCAAATCAAGTTGAGCATGAAGGCCCTGGAGCCGAAACCCGAAGAGATTATGAAAGAGGTAAACCGCGAGCCGCGCAAAGCCAAGAAAACGGGCAACGGCGCCAACGGCAACAAAAATGCGGCCGCGGAAGATTACGTCCCCACCCCCATGGAAATGGCTTTGCTGGAAGCCCTCAAAAAGGCCCGCGAAGAAATGGAATCCTCCACCGGCAAAGCCCGCACCGAAGCCAAGAAGAAGGTGCAAGAATTGGAAGCGCTGCTTTCGAAGCGTATGCAGGCTCA
Source organism: uncultured Anaerolineaceae bacterium (assembly GCA_964386185.1). Classification (GTDB taxonomy): domain Bacteria; phylum Chloroflexota; class Anaerolineae; order Anaerolineales; family DRMV01; genus DRMV01. The sequence continues at coordinate 39,702 of CAYLRJ010000041.1, read as the reverse complement.
ATTGAACTGAGCCCGCGGCGCGTGGCAACGCTCTTGTCCATCGCCTGCCTTGAGAGGCAGGCGATGGTTGGTTTAACGACCATTGGTTCCCCATCCTACCCCAAACAACCAAGCAACCGCCCCCCATAACTTGACTTTTTGCCGCCTTCCAGTATAATGAAAGCAGAACGAACGCACGGGTGTAAAGCCCGTTTTCATTTTGTCGCCAGTTAGTGTATATTTGACACGAAGCATCCCCAGCACAGGCCAAGGGCCTGCATCCCAAAGGAGAGACAATGACTTCAGCATTGCCTTTGCCACCCCACTTTCGCCCCGCTTCCGTGGGGCAGGTCTGGAAGGTCGCTTACGAGGAGCGGGCGCGCGAAGCACGCGCCTGGGCGCAACAGCACCACCTGACGCCGGCTTCCCAAGATGATTTTCGGACCGCCTTGGTGCTGATTGACGTTCAAAACACTTTTTGCCTCCCCGACTTTGAACTGTTTGTCGCCGGGCCCTCGGGGCGGGGGGCAGTGGAAGATAATGTGCGACTTTGCCGCTTCATCTACCACAATTTGCACCGCATCACCCACATTGTCGCCACCCTCGACACCCATTTGCCCATGCAGATTTTCCATGCCCCCTTTGTGGTGGACGCGCAAGGTCGGCACCCCGACCCCCTGACCATGATCACGGTGGAAGATGTCGCCTCGGGAAAGTGGCGCTTCAACCCGGCTTTGGCTGCAACCCTGGGGTTGACGCCCGAGGAAGGCCAGGCTTACCTGGACTACTACGTCCGCACTTTGGCTGCGCGCGGCAAATACCAACTCACCATCTGGCCGTTCCACGCGATGTTGGGCGGCATTGGGCACGCCTTGGTGCCCGCGGTCGAAGAGGCTATTTTCTTCCATAGCATGGCTCGCTACGCCCAACCGGAATTCATCCTCAAAGGGAACCATCCCCTCACCGAACATTACTCTGCGCTGGCGCCTGAAATCAACGCCTTCCCCGATGGGCGCCCGCTCACGACCCCCAATCGGCGCCTGCTGACCCTGGTTGAGACGTTCGACGCCGTGATCATCACCGGGCAGGCCAAAAGCCATTGTGTGGCTTGGACGGTGAGCGATTTGCTAACCACGCTGCGCGCCGAAGGCAAAGAAGCGCTGATAACCAAAATCTATCTTTTGGAAGACACCACCTCGCCCGTGGTGGTGCCGGGGGCTGATTTCACCGCGTTGGCCGATCAAGCCTATGCGCGTTTTGCGGAAGCCGGCGCGCATCGGGTGACCACCGAGACCCTGGCCCAAACCTGGCCGAGCGCCTGGTGACCCAGCATCACACAAGCATCACACAAGGAGGCTTTACCATGTCAATTTTCGATGGCCGGCGACTGGCAGCCGAAAGACTGGCCTTGGATTGGGAAGGCATTCGGCGCGGAGATTATAGCGATAAATACTTTGTCAACATTGCCCGTTTGCTGCGGAAGTTGGCCGATCAGGGCTATCGCTATGGGGGCAGCCACGGGCGTTTGCCCGCTGACCTCGCGCAGCAAGCCCGTGTGGGAGATGCCTATGTAGAAATGCAATGGTTTACCCGCCGGCCGGGGGTCACGGTTGTGGCAGGCACCGATGTGGCGTTGGCCATTTTGCGAGGGGCCACAGGCTTTTGGGAAGGCGGGCAATTCATCCCCACCGCGGAATCGTTGCAAGTTTGGGCTGTGGAAGACGGCGATGTGGTGACCTACCACGGCGACCCGCGCGACGTGCAGCCTGTGTTGAGGGTGCGGGGGCGCTATCGTGATTTTGGCCCTCTGGAAACCATCACCTTGGGCTATTTGACTCGCGCCAGCCGCATCGCCACCAACACCTATCAGATTTTGCAGGCCAGCCGCGGCAAGCCGGTGCTTTTCTTCCCCGCCCGCTTCGACCTGCCCGACGTCCAGCCCTTGGATGGCTACGCCTATGCCCTGGGCGTCCAGCGCTACAACCACGATTTTGGCACCGCGGTGCAGCCTTTCATCTCCACCGACGCCCAAGGCGCCTGGTGGGATGCCCGCGGCGGAGGCACGACCGCCCACGCCTATTTGGCCTGCTTCCTGGGCGACATTCCCGAAGCCATGCTGGCCTTTGCCCGCACCCTTCCCCCGGAAATTCCGCGCATTGCCTTGGTAGATTTCAACAACGACTGCGTTGGCGACACGCTGCGAGTGCTCGAGGCCATGTTTGCGGAATACCGCCGTTTGAAAGACGCAGGCAAGCCAGACGAGGCCGCCCGCTTCCGCTTGTTTGGCGTGCGGCTGGATACCTCAGGCGATCTGCGCGACCGCAGCCTCAAACCCTTGGGCGACCCCAAGCTGGATTTAGGCGTCAACCCGCGGCTGGTTTGGCAAGTGCGGGAAGCCCTGGATCACGCTTGGGAGCAATGGGCGCTGCCGCCGGAATGGCGCGCAGAGGCGCGGCGCTATTGCCAGGAAGTCAAAATCGTGGTCTCGGGCGGCTTCAAACCCGAGAAAATCCGCCGCTTTGAGCAATTGCAGGTGCCGGTGGATTTCTACGGCGTGGGTTCGTGGTTTTACGACAACCACGGGCCGACCAACACAGATTTCACCGCCGACGTGGTGCGCATTCGGTTGGGCGAGCAGTGGTACGACTTGGCCAAAGTGGGCCGTCGGGCTTGCGATAATCCGCGCCTGCGCCGCGTGTGGTAGCACGGCTTGGCTACCCAATGCTTTGATGCGCCCTGGCACCCCAGGGCGCACTGCCTTTTGGTGGGGCACGAGACGGGCAGCCTCACAAAGGGCTGCGCGATGATGGCGTTGCCGCGGCCAAGGGTTGTGATATAATGGAAATGCTATGGAAACTGAAGTACATTTGCAAGAACCATCCCAAGAAGCCGAAGCGGCTTCTGCCCGCGCCGAAACCTCGCGCGGAAGCCGCAAATGGCTCATTGGCGCGGTGCTGGCAGGGCTCTTGGCCCTGGCGGTGTTGGTGGTGGTGACGATTTATCTCTTGAACCCCAACACGCCCACAGCCCGCATTCGTGACGTTTTTATCATCCTGTTGGCCTTAGAAGGCATGCTTGTGGGCTTGGCGCTGATCGTGTTGGTCGTGCAGATTGCCATTCTCATCAACCTGCTCCAACACGAAGTACGACCGATTTTGGATTCGACCGCGCGAACGGTCAACGTTTTGCAAGGCACCGCGACCTTCATCAGCAACCGCTTGGCCGAACCGGTCATCAAACTTAACGAAACCGTGGCCGCGGTGAGCAGTGTCGCGGGCGTGTTGAAATTCGCGCGTGGCCGCAAGCGAAAAAACCCGAAAGGAGAGTGAATCATGGCCGAGAATAATGATTTCGGAGCCTTTTTGGCAGGTGTGATTGTTGGTGGTGTGATGGGCGCTTTGGCCGCCTTGCTGATGGCCCCTCAATCGGGCGAGGAAATTCGCACGCTGCTCAAGGAAAAGGGCGTCGAGTTTAAAGACCGCGCGGCAGTGAGCGCGGAAGAGGCCCTCAAGCGGGCTGAGGAAGCCCGACGCAAAGCCGAAGAAGCGTTGGCCGAGGCGCGCGCCAAGGCCGAGGAAGCCGCCAAGGTGGCGCAAGAGCAGGCCATCACCTTGCAGCAGCGAGGGCAAGAGCTGGTTGAGGAAGCAACCAAAAAGGTTAAACGCAGCGCGGCCGAGGAAGAAGAGGTCGCAGTGGAAGACGCAGCCCCTGCCGAAGGCGAAGCCACGGCATAGCCGCTGACGCGGGGCTGACGCTCCGAAATTTTCCCTTCAAAACGCGCAAAAAAGCACCGGTTTGGCCGGTGCTTTTGCTTTGCCATCAGGAACCGCGCTCGCGTGCGCGACTGGCGTCGCGGGCTGTTAATCGGCTGCTGTGCCTGCTGCTTCCTCTTCGGCTTGGCGCATGGTTTGAAAGGCAGTGATGCCCACTTCCAGAATATCAGGCGTGGGTTCGCGAGTGGTCAGATGTTGAAGCCAGAGATTGGGCTGCACAATGGCACGCACCCAGCGGTTGCTCATGTGGTCGGCGGTCCAGCGGAGATATTCGTACGCGACGCCCGCCAAAACCGGGAGCAGCAGCAAGCGGCTTGCAAAGCGCCACCAAAGGGTTTGCTCGCCCAGCAGGCTATACGCTACCACCGAAACCAATACCAAAATAAGCAGAAAAGCCGTGCCGCAGCGGGGGTGTTCCAGCGGATAGCGGGCGGTATGCTCAGGGGTGAGCGGCGCGCCGGCCTCAAAGGCGTTGATGGTTTTGTGCTCCGCACCATGATACATGTAGAGCCGACGGACATCGTCCATCAGCCCAATGGCCCAAATGTATCCCACCAAGAGCGCCAGGCGCACCAGCCCTTCGAGCAAATTGCCCCAAAACGCCGAGATGCCCAACTTGGCTTGGGCTGCGTGCCCCAAGCCAGCAGGCAGCAGCGTAAAGAGGGCAATCCCGACCAGGAGCGACAATCCCAAAGAGAGGTAAAGCCCCCAGCCTTCCAGTTGCTCTTCTTCGTCGAGCTGGACGTTGGCCGAGAGTGTCAATGCCCGGGTGCCGAGCACCAAGGCATCCCAGAGGCCGATGACGCCCCGCAGGAAGGGGACCTTCATGAGGGGGCTTTGATAGAGGCGGCTGAGGCGCTCGGTGTGGATGTGGATGTCGCCTTCGGGCTTGCGGATTGCCATTGCCACTGCCCGACGGCCTCGCATCAACACCCCTTCGATGATGGCTTGGCCGCCGTAGTTGGGCATTTTGAGGTTCTTGCCCGCGGTGGGAATCTCGTTGATTTCCGCGGGGGGCTCGTTTTCGGCCGCGGTATCGGCCACAATGAGCGGAAGTAAGACAAAGGGTCGCATGCGTTTCATAAGCAGCCTTCACCCGTTGAGGAGAGGCCGCGGCCCCTCCTCAACGCGGGTTGTTTAGGTGTGGGCAATCGGTTTCTCGGTGAAGAGATAGTCTTTGAGCTCTTTGTCAAAGGTGGGGTCTTGGCGGCGAATCCATTCCAAGAGCATGGCCGCGTGTTCCTTCTCTTCGTCGCGGTTGTGAGCCAAAATGGCTTTGAGCTCTTCGTCTTTGCACGCGTCAACGCGTTGGTTATACCAGTCCACGGCTTCAAGTTCTTCGATGAGGGACGTGATGGCGCGGTGCAGGTCGCGAGTAGCGTCACCGAGTTCGTGGATGGGTTCGTGGTAGCCTTCGTGAGACATGTTTACCTCCTTGGCGGGGGAAGAAATGAATAATGCCAGTATGAAATGCTGGAGAGGGCGGGGTGAGGCGGGGCTGGGCCTTTCTCCGGGGAAGCGGGCGCCCGTTTTTAGGCCGGGCGGTGCTTCGTATAGCCGCTTCGTATAGCCAGTGATTAGCCAAAGGGGCTTGCGCGGCCCAGCGCTCCGAGCTGCCCATCTTTTGCCTACCCGCCTGCGCGAGCGCGCTGGGTGCTCTGGGTGGCCGAGCTGGAGGCCCGGCAGTCTGGGCTGGCCGTCTTTTGGTTCGGCGGTTGGGCATTCCCTCCAGCCCCTGCTTTAGGCCGGGCGCGCAGGGCTGCTGCCGGTGTTAGGCCTCCCCAAATTGGTAAAAGAACCGCACCAGCGCTTCCATGCCTTTGCGCCACGTGGGTAGATGGAGGTTTTCGTTGGGCGCGTGGAGGTTGGCGTCGGGCAGACCAAAGCCGGTGAGCACGGATTCCAGGCCTAAAATTTGCTGCATTTGCCCAACGACCGGGATGCTGCCGCCTTCCCGTCGGTAGAACGGCGGCCTCCCCCAGGTTTCTTGCATGGCCTTGGCCAAAGCTTGCACGGCCGGGGTGTGGATGTCGGTGATTGAGGCCGGCGCGCCAGCCATGACGTCCAGCTCCCAGCGGATGGTGGCTGGCGCATGGGCTTCGAGATACGCGCGGAGTTGCTGGGCTACTTCGTCGGGGTCTTGGTCGGGCACCAAGCGGCAGGAGATTTTGGCCATGGCATAAGAAGGGATGACGGTTTTGGCGCCTTTGTCAATGAAGCCGCTGTAAAGGCCGTTGATTTCCAACGTTGGGCGTGCGCCCACGCGTTCCACAGGGGTGTATTCCGGCTCGCCCCACAGTTGGGGCACCCCGGTCTGTTCCAGGAAAAACGTGGTGGGGTCGAAGGGCAATTGCGCCAGGGCTTGGCGCTCTTCAGGGCTCAGGGGGCGCACTTTGTCGTAGAAGCCGGGCAGGGTGACGCGGCCGTGTTCGTCGTGCATGCCAGCGAGGAGCTCGGCCAGGGCTTGCGCGGGGTTGTGTACGACACCGCCATAAATGCCGGAGTGGAGGTCGTGGTCAGGGCCATAGACCCGCAGTTCAAAGTAGGCCAGCCCGCGCAGGGCGTAGGTGATGGTCGGCCATTCTGGGCCCAGCATGCCGGCGTCGGGGTTGAGGCAAACGTCGGCGGCCAACATTTCGCGGTGTTGGGCAATGAAGTCGGCCAGGTCGGGCGAGCCAATTTCCTCTTCGCCTTCGATGAGGAATTTGATGTTGACAGGAAGCCCGGCCTGTGCAACGGCTTCCACGGCTTTGAGCGAGGCCATCACTTGGCCTTTCATGTCAGTCGCCCCGCGCGCGTAAAGCCGTTCGCCGCGAATGGTGGGCTCGAAGGGGGGCGTTTCCCAGAGGTCCAGGGGGTCGGGCGGCTGAACGTCGTAGTGGCCATAAATGAGCACCGTGGGCGCGTGCGGGTTTGGGGCTGGCAGCGCGCCATAGACCACGGGATGCCCCGCGGTGGGATAGACCGCCACGTCTCGCGCACCAATGGCGCGCAGGTTGTCGGCAACCCAATTGGCCGCGCGGGCGATGTCGTTTTGGTGCTGAGGCGTGGTGGAAATGGATGGAATGCGCAAAAAGGCTTCCAGTTCAGCCAGGAAGCGGTCGTCATGGTTTTTGAGATAGGCTAAAGCCGCGGAAAGGGACATGATAGACCTCGGACAAGGGAGATGGAGGTATTATACCGCCGTTGCTTGGGGTCAGGATGAGAGGAAGAGAAGGAAACCGCAAGGCAGTGCCGCGGCTGGTGCGCGTGACGGCGCGGCCCCTTTCATGGGGGGCGAAACATCGTTGCGGCTCCTTCGAGGTTTGACGCCACCCTTGCCCTTCCTTTGCCCTGCGGGTACAATCTGCTCATGGCTTCGCACGAAGATGCCTATCAAGCGGCTTTGGATTTTTTGTATAGTTTCATTGATTACAGCCTGACCCGCAATTTGCGCAACGCGCCGGAGAAGTTTGACCTTGCTCGGATGGAAGCGTTGCTCGATGCCTTGGGGCAGCCTCATCGCGCGTATGCGGTGTTCCACGTGGCCGGCACAAAGGGCAAGGGCTCGACGGCCGCGTTCATCGCCTCTGCTTTGCAGGCCCAAGGCTATCGGGTGGGGCTTTATACGTCGCCGCATTTGGAAGATTTCGCGGAGCGCATTCGGGTCAACGGCCGCCCCATTCCCCATCGTGACCTCCCCGCAGTGGTTGCGCAACTCAAGCCGTGGACCGAGCGCATCGCCGGGCTGACCACGTTTGAGTTGACCACCGCGGCGGCCTTTCTTTATTTTGCCGAGCAGCAGGTCGAGGTAGCAGTAGTTGAGGTGGGGTTAGGAGGGCGCTTGGATGCAACCAACGTGGTGCATCCCTTGGTGTCGGTGATTACGCCGATTTCTTATGACCACACGGCCATTTTGGGCAACACGTTGGAAGCCATTGCCGGTGAAAAAGCCGGCATCATCAAGCCTGGTGTGCCCGTGGTGATGGCGCCCCAGCCCGAAGAGGCTGCGCGCAAAATCCGCTCGGTGGCCGTGGCGCGCACCGCCCCACTGGTTGAGGTGGGGCGCGATTGGCTGTACGCCCCTGTGGCGCGCAGTTTGGATGGGCAAGTGCTCTTTGTGTGGCATCGCGCCGAGCAGCCCTTGGTAGATGCCTATGTGGAATCGGGCGGCTTTCAAGAATGGGAACCCACCCGCTTGCGCATCCCTCTTTTAGGCCCTCACCAAATAGACAACGCGGCCACGGCTTACGCGGCCTTGCAGGTCGCGCGCCGGCGAGGCTTGGTGATGTCCCAAGAGGCCATCCGCCGCGGGTTTGCTGCTACCCGGTGGCCTGCGCGTTTTGAGGTTTTGCATCGCAACCCGCCCTTGGTGGTAGATGGCGCCCACAACCGCGCTGCCGCCCATCAGATTCGCTTGACGTTGGACGAATATTTCCCCAATTGGCCTTTGATTTTGGTGTTTGGCGCCTCGGCCGATAAAGACATTCGGGGCATGCTGGCCGAGTTGGCGCCGCGGGCGCAACTGATTGTCGCGACCCGCTCGACCCATCCCCGCGCGGCTGACCCGGAAACGCTGGTGGCCTTGGCGCATCAGTTTGGCCGTCCTGCGCGGGCCTTCCCAACCATGGAAGAGGCTTTGCGGGCGGCCTTTGCCTACGCTGGCGGTGAGGCGGTGGTGCTGGTCACGGGTAGCCTCTTCGCGGCCGCGGCTGCCCGCAGCGTGTGGCAGCAAGCCGCGTTGGTCACCCATCCGTGGGAGCCCTTGACCCGCCCAAAATCAGAGCAACTCGTTCCATAAACCTTGTTTGAGTGAGAAGATGATGGCTTACGATTACGACCGCGATTTTGAAGAAGAGGCCTACCCTGAAGACGACGCGCCGCTCTGGGAAGACACCCCCTTTGCCTCTGCCGATGTCGAGGCGCTCCGCTCGCAGACCGAAGAACTTTACCGCATCCCCGACGCCCGCCCCGACGAAGACGGCTTGGTGACGTTGCCCGCGGTGGTGCTTCCTGATAGCATCGTGTTGCCTCATTTGATTTCCCCGTTGATTTTGAGCGGGGAAGAAAACGTCGCCGCGGTGCGGGCTGCCGTCGAAGGCGGCACCACGTTGGCCGTCTTCATGATGGGGGATTTGGAAAAAGCCAACCCGACCTGGGGCGACGTGTTTGCAATTGGCGTGGAAGCCGCCACAGGCTACCCCTACGCAATGCCCAACGAAGCCTACGCGGCTTTGATGCAGGGCCGTCGGCGGGTCGAATTGGTCGAGGTGCTCCAGTCCACCCCTTATCCCTTGGTGCGGGTGCGCCCTCTGGAGGTGGAGGCGCCTGCCGACGAAGAAACCCAGGCCTTGATGGCGCTGGCGCGCCGCGACTTCGAGCGCTTTGTCGAACTCAACAGCGCGCTGCCAGAAGAAGTCTACCTCTACGCACTCAACGCCGACCAACCCGGCTGGCTGGCCGATTTGATTGCCTTGGCCCTCGCTCCCAGCCATGAGGAAATGCTCGCCTTTTTGAGCGAAACCGACCCCAAAGCCCGCCTCAAGCGAGCCATCGAGGCCCTCAGTCGGGCTGTGGCGCGGCTGGAGCTGGAAGACGAAATTCAGAGCCGAGTGCAAAGCGAGATGGACCGCACCCAGCGCGAGGCTTACCTGCGCGAGCAAATGCGGGCCATCCAAACCGAACTCGGCGAAGGCGATTTTTGGACCCAAGAAATCAACGAACTGCGCAGCCGCGTCGAAAAGGCCAACCTCCCGGATGAGCCGCGCGAGCGAGCCCTCAAGGAAATCGAGCGCCTGGCGCAGTTGCCGCCGATGGCGCCCGAAGTGGGCATTTTGCGCACCTACATTGAATGGATTTTGGACTTGCCCTGGAAGGCGCAAACCGAGGATAACCTGGACCTCAAACATGCAGCCCAGGTTTTGGAAGAACACCACTATGGCCTTCCCAAGGCCAAAGAGCGCATCTTGGAATACATCGCGGTGCGCATCCTGAAGCCCAAGCGCCCGCGGCAGCCGATTTTGTGCTTTGTAGGCCCCCCAGGCACAGGCAAGACCTCGTTGGGGCGTTCCATTGCAGAAGCCTTGGGGCGGAAATTTGTGCGGGTTTCCTTGGGGGGCGTACGCGACGAGGCGGAAATTCGGGGACACCGCCGCACTTACATCGGCGCCCTGCCTGGCCGCATTCTCCAAACCATGAAGCGGGCTGGCACCATCAACCCCGTGTTTATGCTCGACGAAATTGACAAACTGGGCTCTGACTTTCGCGGCGACCCCTCTTCGGCCCTCTTGGAGGTCTTAGACCCGGAGCAAAACAGCGCTTTTTCTGACCATTACCTGGAGATTCCTTACGACCTTTCGCAAGTGATGTTTATCACCACGGCCAACACCCTGGCCACCATCCCGCCGGCCTTGTTGGACCGAATGGAGGTCATCGAATTTCCAGGGTATGTGGAGGAGGAAAAAATCCACATTGCGCGGCGCTTCCTGCTTCCCCGCCAAATGGAAGAGAGCGGCTTGGCGCCCGACGAGGTGTATTTTACGGAACCCGCGTTGCGCAAAATCATTCGCGAATACACCAGCGAGGCCGGGGTGCGCAACCTGGAGCGGGAGATCGGCCGCGTGTGCCGTAAAATTGCCCGGTTGAAAGCCGAGGGCAAGCGTTACCCTTCGCGCGTCACAGAGCGCACCGTGGTGCGTTTCTTAGGCCCGCCGGTGTATTTTGACCTCGAGGCCGATCAGGAAGATGAAGTGGGGATGGCCATGGGGCTGGCGTGGACGGCTGACGGCGGCGTTGTGATGCCGGTGGAAGTGCTCTTGATGGAGGGCAAAGGCGAGGTCAAAATTACCGGCCAAATTGGCGACGTCATGCAGGAATCAGCCCAAGCCGCGCTTTCGTATCTGCGGGCCCACGGCCGCGCCTGGGGCTTGGACCCGGAGATTTTTGAAAAAACCGACGTCCATATCCACGTTCCCGAAGGCGCGGTGCCCAAAGACGGCCCCAGCGCGGGGGTGACGCTGGCGACCGCGCTGATTTCCGCATTCACGCAACGGCCGGTGCGTCACGACGTGGCCATGACCGGGGAAATCACCCTGCGGGGCAAAGTGTTGCCCGTGGGCGGCGTGCGCGAGAAGGTGCTGGCTGCGCACCGCCACGGCTTGAAAACAGTGATTTTGCCCCAGCGCAACCTCAAAGATTTGCAAGACGTGCCCAAGTCGGCCCGCCAGGCCTTGCGCATTGTGCCTGTGCGGCATCTGGAAGAAGTGTTGGCCGAGGCTTTGTTGCCGCGGCAGCAGGGGGATGAGGACGCGGAAGAGGCGCGTGCGTCGGCCGAGCCGTTGGAAGAGGGCCGCGCGGCCGATGAGGCCGCGGCCTAAGCCGCGGTGGGGCGCGGAAGGCGCAGCCAACAGCGAGATGCACACGCCTGGCGGGCGAGTTTTGCACTGGCCGGGCAAGGGGGCGCGCTCAGGCCCGGCGTTGCTGAGTTTGGTGAACTTTGGGCCGCGCGGCCGGCCGCACCGGCGCAGGGGGCGCCCCATGCCCGAGGCAGCCGCATTGCCGTGCTGCGCCCAGCCGCGTATTTTCGCAAAGGATTGCTCGCGAAAATGCGCAACCGTCGGCGACCCCCTCTGGAATTTCGCAAACAAAAATTCGCGTAATTCGCCCTGAAAGCCGGGTATAATTGTGCCAACTGGCACAAATGGCGGTGCATGTCTATGGGTTGGGAGCCTTTGACCTGGGAAGCGACGTTTGCCTTGGCCAAAGCCCTGAGCGAAGCCCATCCTCACGCTGATTTGGAGGCGGTTTCGTTGGGGCAAATCCAGGCCTGGATTTTGGCCTTGCCCGATTTTGACGACGACCCCGCGTTGGCCAACGACGACATCCTTTTAGACGTGTATCGCGAGTGGCTGGAAATGACCCTGGAGGAACAGGGCTGAACGGTCCCATCCTATTCCGAGGAGAAGGTCTATGAGCACCAAACCAAAGGATGAGGGTTTGAACTCCCCCAAATACGATATCCCTGAAGAGCTTCAGGGCACGGTGACCATCACGACCCTGGATCGCATCTACAACTGGGGGCGGCGGAATTCCCTCTGGCCGATGATGTTTGGGCTGGCCTGCTGCGCGATCGAGATGATTTGTACCGCGGCAGCCCGGTTCGACTTTGCCCGCTTCGGCATGGAGGTGATGCGCCCCAGCCCCCGGCAGTCTGATGTGATGATCGTGGCTGGCACGGTGACCAAGAAGATGCTGCCCCAGATTGTGCGCTTGTACAATCAAATGGCCGACCCGAAATACGTGGTGGCGATGGGGGCGTGCGCTTCGGGCGGTGGTCCTTTCAAAGAGGGCTACAACGTGGTCGCGGGCATTGACAAATACCTGCCGGTAGATGTCTACATCCCCGGCTGCCCGCCCACCCCGCAGGCATTGATCTACGGTTTGATGAAACTGCAAGAGAAGATTGACAAGCAGACCATCAAAGAGGTCTATAGCCAGCCTTCGGAGATGGTGCCGGTGCCGGTGTTGGGCCCGGACATCATGGATCCGCGCGAATACGACAAGATTCGCGAATACACCCGCCAAAAGGCCGAGCAGGAAGCCGCGGCTGCTGCCGAGGCCGAAGCCGCCCAAGCCTAAGGGAGTGGTCCCATGAGCGAGCAAACGGTCATAATCCAGAACGAAGAAGAAGTGTTGCTTTCCCGCTTCCCTGAAGTGGTGAAGAAAGATGAGCGCAAGGGCTACGAGGGCTACATTGTGGAAGCCAAAGCCCTCAAGGATTTCGCCACAACCTTGCGTGACGAGTTGGGCTATGATTACCTCTCTTCTGTCACCGGGGTGGATTACCTCCCCGAAGGCAAGATGGAGGTGGTTTACCACGCCTACAAGACCACCGGCGGGCCCGCGTTGGTCTTCAAAGTCCAGGTGCCGCGTGAAAACCCTGTGGTGCCCTCGCTGGTTTCGGTCTATCCGGGGGCTGACTTCCAAGAGCGGGAAGCGTGGGACCTGCTGGGGATTAAATTCGAAGGGCACCCGAACCTCAAGCGCATCCTGATGTGGGAGGGCTTCCACGGCCACCCGCTGCGCAAGGATTGGCGCGAGCCGTTTTATGAAGCCGACCACAAGCCCTACAAGAGCCGCTTCCCCAACGGGGAGTTCTTCCGGGCCGAAGACCGCAACCCCTTTGGCAAAAACGTGGATTACCCCGCTGGTTTTGACCCGGCCCAGTGGACGCCCGACAACTCCAACGCCTTGATTTACGAGGGCCTGGGGCGGGTCGAAAAAGCCAGCGATGACTTGCCCACCGAGCAGATTGTGGTCAACCTGGGGCCGCAGCACCCTTCCACCCACGGCGTCTTCCGCATGGTGGTGACCCTGGACGGCGAAACCATCGTGGATTTGGAACCGGTGATGGGCTACCTGCACCGCAACCACGAGAAAATCGGCGAGCGCAACACGTGGCTCATGAACATGCCCTTCACCGACCGCCTCGACTACCTCGCACCCATGAGCAACAACTTTGGTTACGCCCTGGCGGTGGAAAAATTGCTCGGCGTCAAACCGCCGGAGCGGGCGGAATACATCCGGGTCATCATGGCGGAACTCACCCGGATCCAAAACCACATTTTCGCCATCGGCATGTTCCTCAACGACATGGGGGCTTACTTCACCCCTTCGTTGTATGCCATTGAAGAGCGCGAACTCATCCTGGATATTTTCGAAGCCGTCGCCGGCTCGCGGATGATGGTCAACTACTTCCGCTTTGGTGGCGTCGCACGCGACATCCCCGAAGACGTGATGGCAAAAATCCGCGACCTGGCCTTCGAGCGCTTGCCGCGGCGGATTGACGAGCTCGACCGCTACCTCACCAACAGCGAAATCGTGCGCATCCGCGGCGAAGGCGTGGGCGTGCTCACCCCTGAACAAGCCATCGCCTATTCGGCCGCTGGGCCTGTTTTGCGGGCCTCGGGTGTGCCTTACGACGTCCGGCGGGCAGACCCCTACAGCATTTACGACCGCTTCGATTTTGACGTGGCCGTGCGCTATCACGGGGATGTGTACGATCGCTACTTGATCCGCATGGACGAGGTGCGGCAGAGCATCCGCATCATCCAGCAAGCGCTGGAGCAAATTCCCGAAGGGCCTATCGTGGCCGGCAAGCAGCAATACCAACACCGCGTGCCCGCGGGCGAGTCCTACGGCCGAGTCGAAGGCCCGAAAGGGGAATTGGGCTTCTACGTGGTCTCCACCGGGAAGACCAACCCGTGGCGCTATCATGTCCGCGCACCATCGTTCATCAACCTGACCGCCCTCGCCGAGATGTGCAAAGGCCATAAAGTGGCCGACGCGGTAATCATCCTCGGTTCGATTGACATCGTGTTGGGTGAAACCGACCGCTAATACACGGAGTGTGCCTCATGGATGGTTCCGGAATTCTCAAAGGTTTAGGCGTCACGCTGAAGCGCCTGATTGACACCTATGTTGACGATTTCAAACGGGGTAAATCCCGTTATTACACCCAAGAGGGCATCGAATACCGACGCAGCGCGGAAGTGAAGGGTATCTTCACCGTGCAGTACCCGGAAGAAAAACTGCCGGTGCCTGAAGAGTTCCGCTTCGTGCCTTTCTTGGTGTACGAAGAAACGGATGAAGGCGAGCAGAAGATCCGCTGCACATCGTGCGGTATCTGCACCAAAGTTTGCCCCGCGCAGTGCATTTGGATTGAGCGCACCACCGATCCGAAAACAGGGCGGCCGCGTCCCGAGCCGGCTGATTTCCACATTGACATTGACCTTTGCATGAACTGCGGCCTGTGTGCGGAATATTGCCCCTTCGACGCCATCAAGATGGATCACAATTACGAATTGGCCACCTACGACCGCAGCCACAACGTCTTGCACTTGCAGGACTTGCTCAAGCCGGTGTCGTACTATGCGGAAATCCGCCCCAACAACTACCGCCGCGAAGAGGAAGCCCGACGCAAAGCCGAAGAGGCCAAGCGCAAAGCCGCTGAAGCCCGGGCCAAGCGCAAAGCCGCGAAAGCCAAACAACAGCAAGCGAAGAAGGAGTAGGAAGCGGGCTGTCTTGTCCCTGGTTGGCGGCGGAGGGCGCGCGCCCTTCGCCGCCAACCCCGCCCCGGGCTGATAGGGTCGGCCGGGGTTTTCTCCGTTTCTTGGCGTCTTCCATCCTTTGGGGAGGGACATTGTACGACCATTTGGAACTGCTTTTCCCTTCCAATATCATTGGCTCTTTGCGGGACTTGCGCGGCGAAACCTGGCAAGCCCTGGTGGATGAAGTGCGCCGTCAGCCGGCCACGTCGGTGGAGCACCTGGGTTTTGTGTTGATGATGACGCGCTTAGCGCGTTGCACCACATGCACCATTGACAGCCACCGGGCGATTCGCGGCTGCACCTTTTGCGCGCAAAAGGCCATTACCCGTTTCAAAGGAAGCGACCAAGACCTGTTGGAAACCTATCGGCAAGCCTGCGAAGAAGTGGCGAATTTCTTACAAGTTCAAAGGGCCTAAGCGCCAAATCTGCGCGGCAGGCCAAAAGTCGGGTATAATCGGCACGCTGCACGAATTTCGTTATTTTCGTTTTTGGCGAGGTGTTTTATGAGCGAAGTGACCAAACAGGCTGTTTTGGCAGCGCTGAGCAAGGTCGAAGACCCTGATTTGAAGCAAGATTTGGTGTCGCTGAACATGATTCGCGACTTGGAAATTGATGGCGGCACCGTCCGCTTTACCATTGTGTTGACCACGCCGGCCTGCCCTTTGAAATCCAAGATTGAATCCGACGCTCGGCAAGCCGTTGAAGCCGTGCCGGGGGTCGAAAAAGTCGAAGTGAAAATGGATGCGGAAGTGCCCAACGATGGCCGCGTGCGTGGCTTGTTGAAAGTGCCTGTGCGGCACGCGGTGGCCATTGCCTCGGGCAAAGGCGGCGTGGGCAAGAGCACCGTGGCCGTCAACGTCGCGGTGGCGCTGGCGCAATCTGGCGCGCGAGTAGGCTTGCTGGATGCTGACATTTACGGCCCCAACGTGCCCACCATGATGGGCGTCAAGCATTTGCCGCCTGCCAAAGACGGGCGCATTCAGCCCGGCGAGGCCTACGGCGTGAAGATGATGTCCATCGGCTTTTTGGTCAAGCCTGGGCAAGCGCTGATTTGGCGTGGCCCCATGCTCCATTCGGCCATTCGCCAGTTCCTGACAGACGTGGATTGGGGCGAATTGGATTACATGATCGTTGATTTGCCCCCCGGCACGGGCGATGCCCCCCTCAGCCTCGCGCAGAGCCTTTCCCTCTCTGGCGGGGTGATTGTGACTTTGCCCCAGCAAGTCTCGCTGGATGACGCCAGCCGCGGGCTCCAGATGTTCCAGCAGCTGCAGGTGCCCATCTTGGGTGTGGTCGAAAACATGAGCTACCTGGAACTCCCCGACGGCACCCGAGTGGATATTTTTGGCAGCGGCGGCGGCAAGCGCCTGGCTGAGGCTTACAAAGTGCCCTTCTTGGGCGCCATCCCGATGGATCCGGCTGTGCGGGAAGGCGGCGATCGCGGGGTGCCGATTGTGGTTTCCAACCCCGAGTCGCCCGTGGCGCAGGCCTTTACGCGTCTGGCCCAGGAAATCGCGGCCAAACTCAGCGTCAACGCTTTGCAGGGCTCGCAGCCCAAACCCGTTGACATCAAGTTGGTCGGGTAGGTGACGTCTTTATGACCACGCCTTACATTGTGGGCATCCGTTTTCGCCCGGTGGGCAAGATTTATCATTACGATGCTTCCTGCTGCCCCGAATTGCAGGTGGGCGATTTTGTCGTGGTGCCCAGTCGGCGCGGTACGCAACTCGGCGAAGTGGTGCAAGTGTTTGCCGAGCCGCCCGAACCCCCCGAAGAGGGCTGGCGGCCGGTAACCCGCAAAGCCAGCGGCCGCGACCTGACCTTGCGGCGGCTGATGCGCCAACGCGAACTCCAAGCCTTGCTCGCCGCCCGCCAAAAAGCGCGCGAGCTGGGCTATCGCGACCTCAAACTCGTCGAAGCCGAACTCTCGTTCGACGACCGTTACCTCACCTTGCTATATGGCGTTGAGGGCAACACCAAAGTCGAATTGCGGCGGCTGCATGCGGCTTTGGCGCGCAAATTCCCCCGCCGCCAGGTGGAATTTCGGCGCCTGGGCCCGCGCGACGTGGCAAAATTGCTCCCCGGCATGGGCGCATGTGGCCGAGAGGTGCGTTGCTGCGCCGAATTTTTGACCGACTTCAGCCCGGTTTCCATCAAAATGGCCAAGGTGCAGGGCGTGTCGCTCACCCCGTCTGAAATCACCGGCATGTGCGGGCGCTTGCGCTGCTGTTTGGTCTATGAATACGAGCAATACGCCGAGGCCGCGAAACACCTCCCCAAGCGCAAAAAACGGGTCCAGACCCCCTTGGGCAACGGCAAAGTGGTGGATGTGTATCCCCTCAAGGGCACAGTTTTGGTCGCCTTAGAGGACGGTGCCGTACACGAGTTTCGCGGTGAAGAAGTGACACTTCGACAAGCCACCACCCCGCAGCCCAGCAACACCTGACACACTTCATCGCCCGCTCCGGCGGGCGATGCGCTTAGAGACACCCCAAACCATTCTCTCCGCTGCCCCGAGGGCAGCCGCTTTACAACGGAGGTTGGCATGGCTGCTTTAGATTTTCGGCAAGAAGCCCAGTCTTTGTTGGAATACACCCGTGCGCTTCGGCGCGATTTCCACCGCCACCCGGAATTGGGCTTTCAGGAACACCGCACCGCGGGCATTGTCGCGCGCACGTTGCGCCAATGGGGCTTAGACGTGCAGGAAGGCGTCGGCAAGACCGGCGTCGTCGCGTGGCTGAAGGGTGAACACCCTGGCCCTACGGTGTTGGTGCGCGCTGACATGGACGCGCTGCCGATTCAAGAAGAAAACGAAACCGACTATGCCTCGCAAAACCCCGGCGTCATGCACGCCTGCGGGCATGACGCGCACACGGCCATGCTGCTGACCGTGGCGCGCATTCTGAGCGCCCATCCCGAGGTGGTGCACGGCACGGTCAAGTTTGTGTTCCAGCCCGCGGAAGAAGGAATGGGCGGCGCGGAGCGAATGATCGAAGACGGCGTTTTGGAAGGGGTGGATTACGCCCTGGCCATGCACGTGTGGAACGAGCGCCCTGTGGGGTGGTTGGGCATTGTCCCAGGGCCGGCGATGGCCGCAGCCGAGCGTTTCCACGTTCGCGTGATAGGCAAAGGCGGCCATGCAGCCCATCCTGACTTCACCGAAGACCCTGTGGCCACGGCGGCTCAGGTTGTCAGCGCGCTGCAAACGGTGGTGTCGCGGCACGTGGACCCGCTCAAAGCCGCGGTGGTGAGCGTGACCATGTTGCAAGCCGGTACGGCCTTCAACATTGTGCCGCCCGAAGCGCATCTGGAAGGCACCATCCGCACCTTTGAGCCGGAAGTCACCCGTGAGGTTGAGATGCGTTTTCGCCGCATCGTGCATGGCGTGGCGCAAGGCATGGGCTGCCGCGCTGAAATCACCCTGGACGATTTGACGCCCGCGGTGATCAACGACCCCGAAGTGACCGAAGTCGTGCGCCAAACCGCGGCTGACCTGTTCCCCGAAGCCCAGATTGACACCACCCACCGCACAATGGGCTCGGAAGACATGGCGTTCATGATGTATGACATCCCAGGGTGCTATTTCTTTGTGGGCTCGGCCAATGCGGCGAAGGGGCTGGACGCGCCCCATCACCATCCCCGCTTTGACATTGACGAGGATGTTTTGCCCATTGGCGTTGCGCTGATGGCGGCCTCGATTGCCGCGGTCGGGCGCCGTTTTGCGGCTTCCTGATTGGCCGCCCAACTCGGAGGCGCGTGGTGTCTCGGCTGAACCGCTGGTTGCACGCTCGCCGAATCCGCCTCACCGTGTGGGTGTTGTTGGTGCTTGGCGGGTCGGTGTTGGGGTATATGCGTCTGGAAGGCTACTCTTTCAGCGAAGCGGTTTATATGGCCGTGATTACCCTTTCGACCGTGGGCTATGGCGAGGTGCGCCCGCTTTCACCGGTGGGGCGTTGGTTTACCATCGGCGTCATTGTGGTGGGCGTGGGCACGGGCGCGTACGTGTTTAGCGCTTTGGTTGATTACATCGTCAGCGGCCAGTTACAGGCCCGTTTTCAGGAGCGACAGCGTATGAGAGCGTTGGCAGCGATGAAGGACCACGTGGTCGTGTGTGGTTTTGGGCGGGTCGGTCAGCAAGTGGTGGCCGAATTGCAAGCCATGGGCGAGCCTGTGGTGGTGATTGACCGCGACCCTGAGGTGTTGGCGCGTTGCCAGCGCCGCAATGTCCTCGCAGTGGAAGGTGACGCGACCGACGACGAGGTGCTTCTACAAGCCGGCATCACGCGCGCCAAAGGCCTGGTGACCGTGTTGGAATCGGACGCGGACAACCTGTTTGTGGTGGTCAGCGCCCGCACACTCAACCCGCGGCTGCAAATCGTCACCCGCGCCACCACCGAAGCCGCGGCTCGCAAACTGCGGCGGGCCGGCGCGGACCGCGTGGTCGAGGAATACGCGATGGCCGGGCATCGCATCGTAAGCCATTTGTTGCGCCCGCACGTGATTGACTTTCTGGATGCTGCCCTCCGCACTGCTGAACTGGAACTTTGGCTGGAGGAAATCCGCGTGGGCGAGCATTCGCCTTTGGTGGGGAAGACGTTGGCCGAGGCCAACATCCGGTCGCTGACGGGGGCCAACGTTTTGGCCGTGGCCCGCCATCAAGACGAGCGCATTGTGGATTGGTCGCCCCGCTTGCGGTTGCAGGCTGGCGACATCTTGATTGCGCTGGGGCGGCGCGAGCAATTGGAGGCGCTGATGGCGTTGGCCTCGGGGCGCAGGGAGGCTTAAAGTGCGGCGGTGGGCAATCGGGCTGAGCGGGTTGGTGCTGTTGTTGGCTTCGGCGTGTGGCCGTGCGCCGGAAACCGCGCCCCTGACGCCGGCGGCCACGGTGCTCCCTTCGCCAACCTCGACGCCCTTGCCACCTTCCCCAACCCCCATCGCGCATTTGCCCACCCCTGAGCAGCCCCTTGTCACCGCAACTTCACCCCTGCCCACCCCGGCCGACCGCCCCTTGGCGGTGGTTTTCCCCACGCCGGGGCCCACGCCCGAGACGCCTTGGCGCCCGCCTATGTATCCCGTGCCTTGGGCGCCAACCCCCCACGACCATTTCTTCCTCGCACGTCCCATCCCTGCTTTTTATGGCGCCTTGCCCGTGGTGGATTATCGCTATGGCGGCGTGTTTTTCTCCAATGAAGTGCACACCGGCTTGGATATTCCCGGCGAGCCAGGCACGCCCGTGTTGGCCGCGGGCGACGGCCAGGTGATTTGGGCAGGCTATGGGCTCAATTCGGGCCGACCGGGTGAGCCAGGCCCGTATGGGCTGGCGGTGATGATTCGGCATAATTTTGGCTGGCAAGGGCAGACCCTTTACACCGTGTATGCCCATCTGAGCGAGGTCGCGGTCAAGCCTGGGCAGTGGGTCAAGGTGGGCGCTCCCATCGGGCGCATGGGCAATACGGGGCACACCACAGGCCCCCATTTGCACTTTGAAGTGCGCCTGGGCGCGTTGAACGAGAAAGGCAATGTCACCTTCCAGACCTACAACCCCGAGTTGTGGCTGGTGCCGCCGGTGGGGTGGGGCGTGATTGTGGGGCAGGTTTTGGATACCTGGGGCCAACCCCTGCCGCACAACATCGTCTATTTGGTTTCGTTGGAAGACGAGGATTTCCATTGGCGAACGTACACCTACGCCAAAAACCCGCTCATCCACTCTGACCCCTATTATCACGAAAATTATGTGTTTGGCGACTTGCCGGCCGGGCGCTATCATGTGACCGTAGATTATTACGGCTTTTTCTACACCCAAGAAGTGGTCGTCAAACCGGGGCAGGTTACCTTTTTCCGCTTCAAAGGGCGTTCGGGTTTTGAGCAAAACCCCGTGCCCTGACGCGGGTTGTTGCAGTGGGGCGGGCTTCAGATGGCCTTGCTGGGCAGCCCGGTGGCATTTTTTTTGAGGGAAGGCCAATGTACGAGATTGTGCGCCCTGTGCTCTTTCGGCTGGACCCTGAACGGGCTCACGGGCTGGCATTGAGCGGGTTGCGCCTGGTGGGGAAGTTACCCCCCTTGTGCGCGCTTTTGCGGAAGTGGTGGGGGGCTGGTGCGCATCCTGTGCGTTTGTGGGGGTTGACCTTTCGGAATCCGGTGGGTTTGGCCGCAGGCTACGACAAAGACGCGTTGGCATGGCGCGGTTTGGCCTGCCTGGGTTTTGGGCATCTTGAGGTGGGCACGGTGACGCCTTTGCCGCAGCCGGGCAACCCTCGCCCGCGGCTCTTTCGCTTGCCCGAGCAGCGGGCTTTGCTCAATCGGATGGGGTTCCCAGGCCGCGGCGCCGATTTTGTAGCCCGCCGCCTGGCTGGCCCGCGGCCGCCGGACCTGGTTTTGGGCGTCAACCTTGGCAAAAACAAAGCCACCCCCAACGACCGCGCGGCAGAGGATTATCGTGCCCTGGTGCGCACTTTTGCCCCTTTGGCCGATTATCTTGCCCTCAACGTCAGCTCTCCCAACACCGCGGGGTTGCGGCGTTTGCAGGCCCGCCAGGCCCTGGCCGACCTGTTGAAAACCGTGTTGGCCGAGCGCGACGCGGTGCGGCGGGTGCCGCTTTTGGTCAAACTTTCGCCTGACCTTTCCCCCCAGCAGTTGGACGACGCGCTCGACGCGCTCTTGGCCGCGGGCGTGGACGGCGTCATCGCGACCAACACCACCGTCGCGCGCGAGGGCCTCCCTGCGCGTTGGCAGCGAGAGCCGGGCGGCGTCAGCGGCGCGCCCCTGGCCGCGCGGAGCACCGCCTTCATCCGCACCATCCATCGCCGTGCCCCTCAGTTGCCCATCATCGGCGTGGGGGGCATCATGACCCCTGCTGATGCGCGCGCCAAACTCGATGCTGGCGCGACCTTGGTGCAGGTGTTGACCGGCCTGGTCTATGCCGGACCCAGCCTGCCGCGGCGCATTGTGGCTGCTTTGTAATCCCTCAGCGTGCCTTATGCCTCGCATCACCTTGCGCTTTTACGCCGAATTGGAAGACTTCTTGCCCGCGAGCCGTCGTGGCCAAAGGCTGGCGATGCCTTTTCAGGGCCCACAGACCGCGAAGCACTTGATTGAGGCCGCGGGTGTGCCGCACGTGGAAGTCGGGCTGATTCGCGCGGATGGCGTCCCTTTCCCAGACCACGCGGTGCCGCCGGATGGCGCTCACTTGGATGTCTTCCCGCGGCGCCCTCGCGAGCGTTGGCCGCAAGCGCAGCCCGCACCCCGCTTTGCCCTTGATGGCCATTTGGGGCGTTTGGCCTCGTTCCTGCGTTTGCTGGGGTTCGATACGTGGTATCGTAACCAGGTGGACGATGCGGATTTGGCTGCGTTGGCCGTCGCGGAGGAGCGGGTGGTGTTGACTCGCGATCGCGGGCTGTTGAAACGCAAGATTTTGCGTTACGGCTATTGGCTGCGCTCGTTGGAGCCTTACGAGCAGGTTGCCGAAGTGTTGCGCCGTTTCGACGCGGCGGCTCTGGCGCAGCCTCTGACGCGCTGCCCCCGCTGCAACGGCTTGTTGCAGCCCGTTTCCAAAGCCGAGGTGTGGGCTCAGTTAGAACCTTTGACCCGCCGCTATTACGAGACCTTCTACCGCTGCCAGCAGTGCGGGCAGGTCTATTGGCAGGGCAGCCATTTTGCCAAAATTCAAGCCCTGCTCGACCGCTGGCTGGCTCAGTAAGTGACTTCCCCCAGATTGGAGCGCACGATGCGAAAGCAATTAGAAGCCTTGTTGGCCTTTCACCAGGCGATGGGCGTGTATTATGCCACGCAGCCGACCGCGACGTTGCCCGACGACGTGGCCGCGGTGAGGCTGGCTTTGCTGGAAGAGGAACTGGAGGAATATCGCCAGGCCTTGGCCGCGGGCGATTTGGTGGAAATCGCCGACGCCCTGACCGATTTGCTGTATGTGCTCTTGGGCACGATGATCAGCCACGGCTTGCAAGACGCAGCCGAAGACCTGTTTGCCGAGGTGCATCGCAGCAACATGACCAAACTCGGGCCTGACGGCCGCGTCATCTATCGGGAAGACGGCAAAGTGCTCAAGCCCCCCACGTTTGAGCCGCCGGATTTGCGGCGGGTGCTGAAAGAACACGGGGTGGATGTGGAGGCCGAGGCGTGATTACCTTCCCGCCGTTGGAGGAAGCCCGCCTGCTGCGCCGCGACAACCGTTTTCGGGCAACGGCCTTGCTGGTGGCCGCTGGGCAGGAAGTGGCCGTACACGTGCCCAATTCTGGGCGGATGCACGAGGTGTTTGGGCGCCCCGGGCGTCGGGCCTGGCTGGCGCGAGCACGACGCCCAGGACGCAAAACCCCTTTCGATTTGGTTTTGGTTGAGGGCGAAGGGGGCGTGTTGATTTCGGTGGATGCTCGCCTGCCCAACCGTTTGTTTGCCGTGGCCTTGGCCGAGGGGCGATTTACGGCTTGGCTGGGGAAGCCCGCGGCGGCGTGGGAGGTGAAGCCTGAGCCGCGGCTGGGCGCAGGGCGGGCGGATTTCTTGCTGCGCGCCGCGGACGGCACCCGCTGGTGGATTGAGACCAAGTCAATCACTTTGGTAGAAGATGGGGTGGCGTTGTTTCCTGATGCGCCCACCGCGCGCGGCCGTCGGCACCTGGCCGACCTCTGCCAGCGCGTGCAGGCTGGCGAGCGGGCGGCGGTGGTTTTTGTGGCCCAGCGGGAAGATGCGGTAGCCTTTGCGGCGCATCCCACCGCCGACCCCGAATTTTCGGAGGCGCTTCGTATAGCCAGCGAGTGCGGCGTGCTCGTGCGGCCGTATCGGTGTCAGGTGTCGTTGGAGGGCATCGCCCTGGCGCAGCCTCTTCCGTGGCTGCGGTGAAACGGCGGCGCGGGGAATTACACCGCGGCTTCGCGCCAGGCCTGCCCAAAGGGGATGAGCGCCAACACCACCGCGTGTTCGTAAAGCGCTGCGCGGTCTATCGCGTTGGCTGTCAGCAGGCCCACGGCACCCATTTGTTGTTTGCTGTTGTGTAGCCCAAAGACCATGTCGTCGGCCACGCCCAGTTCGTAGCCCTCTTGCAACAGCGCGGCGATTTTCGGCGGCAGTAAGAAACTGCCGCTGCGCGCCAGCCCCCATTGACCCCGCGCGTGGCGTATCGCAACCCAGGCGAACGAAAACCAGTCGTTTCCTATCTTTTGTACTCCGCCCTCGAGGCCAACCCAAAAATCGGCCTGGGGGCGCATCTGCTGGGCGTTTTGCGCGCGCTGGCGCGCCCCGCGGCGTGTCTCTTCGTCGCTCATGGGTTGTTCGGCAACGCCCGAAGGCACAGCCACCCCTTCAACCGTGCCGATGGCTTCCTTGAAGAAGCGCCGAAAGCCTCGGATAACGGCTTCCTGTTTGACGGGGTTTTGCGAACCAACCACAATTAGCATTTTGGCTCCTCGTCAGTATAAAAATTCCATAAAAGGCTTCGGAAGGCTTTTGGTGTTTCGGGCATTATAAAGTATGATTGTACCAGACGCATCTTTGACCTCGCGCCTTGCGCGCGTAATCCCTTGCAGGAGGAGAAGGTATGCGAAAGAAAATCTATTTTATCTTGACGGCGCTGGTGGCTTTGGCCGCGCTGTTGGCTGCCTGTTCGGGCGGGACTGCGCCCACGCAGGCGCCTTCCGAGGCCGCCACCCAAGCACCGGCCGAGGCAACCGAAGCCCCGGCGACGGCCGCCCCCACGGAAGCGGCCACTGAGGCGCCCACCGAGGCGCCTGCCGAAACCGGCAAGCTGCCCGACTTAGGCGGCAAGCACATCACGGTTGCGGTAGAGAATGCCTATCCGCCCTTCAACTTCATTGACAAGGAAACCGGGAAGCCTGCGGGCTGGGACTACGATGCGGTGCGGGAAATCTGCAAGCGCATCAACTGTGTGCCGGAGTTCAAGGAAGCCGCGTGGGACGGGATTTTCCCTGCGATGCAAGCCGGCGAATATGACATGCTGGCGGACGGTGTGACCATCACGCCGGAGCGGGCGAAGATTGTGGACTTCTCGATTCCGTATGTGACGATTGGGCAGGTGTTGTTGGTGCGTGCGGATGATCCGGTGAAGTCGGTGGACGAATTCAAAGCCGATGCGAACCGGCTGGTTGGCACGCAAATTGGGACGACGAACGAGATTGTGGCGAAGAAGAACTTCCCCGAAGATCGGGTGAAATCGTTTGAAGACTTCGGCGCTGCGATCATGGCGTTGCTGTCGGGCGATGTGGACGGCGTGGTGATTGACAATGTGACGGCGTCGGGCTTTATGAAAGAAAACCCGGGCAAGTTGCGCATTCTGGGGCAATTGACCTCGGATGAGCAATTGGGCTTTGTGTTCCCGCCGGGGAGCCCGCTGAAAGACGCGGTCAACGCTGCGCTGGAATCCATGAAAGCCGATGGCACCCTTGACGCCCTCAACAAGAAATGGGGCTTGACTCAGTAAAGTGATTCGTTGATGACCAGAGGGGCGGGAGCAATCCCGCCCCTGCGCGCTTCCTGGCTGGTGAATTTCGTTGGCAAAGGAGCACGGCATGCAACAAGCATCACAGATTGAGGAACGGCAACAGCCACGCATCCAGTGGAACAAAGTGCCTTGGTGGGCGTTGATTTTGATTGCGTTGGGGCTGTTTTTGGCTTATTTGATCATGGCCAACCCCAACTATCACGACACCTTTGTGTATCTTCAGGCCGGTGTTGTGACCACCTTGCGCATCACTTTTACCGCGTATATTTTCGCGGTGTCTTTTGGCTTGCTTATTGGTTTGGCTCGGACTTCGAAAAACACGGTGATTTACACCTTGGCGACGCTCTACGTGGAGATCATGCGGGGGATTCCCATGGTCGTGTTGATGCTCTACGTGGCGTTTGCCTTGGTGCCGGCGAGCGTCGAATTGTTGAAGTCGTTGGGCGCCTGGGGGCTAACGCACGTTCAAGCGGGACTTTTGGCGGATTTATTTACCAAAATGACCCACGCCAGCACGCGGGCTCTGCCTATGGAGATGCGCGCCATCATCGCTTTGGCGATGGGTTACGCGGCCTTTGAGGCTGAGGTTTTTCGGGCGGGCATTCAATCCATTGGCCGCGGGCAGATGGAAGCCGCGCTGTCGCTGGGAATGACCTACATTCAAGCCATGCGCTATGTCATTTTGCCCCAGGCTGTGCGCCGAGTGCTGCCCCCGCTGGGGAACGATTTCGTAGCCCTGCTCAAAGATTCGTCTTTGGCAACGGTGCTGGCGGTGCGCGAAATCACGCAAATGGGGCGTTTGCGGCGGGCTTCCACTTTTCGCGTGATGGAAACGTTCAACGTGGTTGCTTTTCTTTATCTTTCCATGACTTTGATGCTTTCTGCTTTTGTGCGCATTCTGGAGCAGCGTTTGAAAATTAAAGAATAGCCCCCGAGATATGATATACTTTCAGCCGCTTGTCAGCGCAAGCGGCTTTTTTATTTTGCCTGTCGAGGAGAGCCATGCCCCCTAAAATCGTGTATTACAAATCTGTGTTGTGCCCTCGTTGCCTTCCGACCAATCGCATGCTGAAGGCTTTTCAGCAAAAGCACCCGGAAGTGCGCATTGAAGTCGTGGAAGTGGTCGCGCACCCCAAACGGGCCAAAGATGCAGGCGTTCGTCACGTCCCTACGCTGGTGATTGGCGCACACCGTTTGGAAAAGGCCGTGCCGTTGGCGGAGTTAGAGGCGTTGGTGTTTGGTGACAATGCCGACATGGCCTAATGTGCCCGCCCGACAAGGCTAAGAGCCAAACGAAAAACAGGCCGGCGAAGACCGGCCTGTTTGCTTTGGTGCGCTGGGCGGGAGTTGAACCCGCACGCCCTGATGGGCACGTGGCCCTCAACCACGCCTGTCTGCCAGTTCCAGCACCAGCGCATTATTGGCGGGCGTATTATATCCGCAACCTGCGTTGGGGTCAAGCAAAACGGACGTGTTGCGCGCAAGTTTGTAGCCCCCGCCGAGCGGCCCTCACGGGCTGTTTCGCGCTGCCTGGTTGTTGAATTAAATTTTTGCGCAAAACTGTGTAGATATTGTCACGATCTGGGAAACATGAGATAATATTGCCGAGACAGGGAGTGGGGTTGCCTTCGGTCTCGCAAACGTTCACATTCATATTCGGAGAGGCCTTTGGTGGCCCATCCCCAGGGAGTTTGGAGGAGGTGTAAGATGTTATCAAATATTCGCGGTGTATTTTTGAAGGCGGCGGCCTTCGCTGCTGTAGCCAGCCTTTTGATGGCTTGCGGCTTATTTGATTTGGTCAAGCAAGCGCAAGAGCTGGCGCCGACAGCCGAGGCCTTTGCCTCTCAAATTGCGCCGACTGTGCAAGCCCAAATGACCATGCAGCCCGAGCAAAACCAGAACGCCAACGAAAACACCCAACAAGGCGGCACACAAAACGGCTCGGCTTCTTCGCCCTCTTCGTGGAAGGTGCCTTCAGCCCAAAGCAACTTCAAGAGCTTTCGGACCCATCAAGTCGTGCAGCTGAGTTTGCCTTCCTCGGGCGAGCAATATACGCTGTATGAGATCGAAAGGGAGTTTGCGCCTGATCAGAGCAGCCGGGAAGTTGTCAAGGAAAACGGCCAGGTGGTGTATGAGGCCGTCATCATCGGGAACACCACGTGGTTGAATTCGGGCGGCTCTTGGATTACGGTCACCGGCAACAACGCGGCCGAAAATCCCGGCGACGCCCTCGACGCGTTTTTCCCCACCGATTCTTGGAGCAACTGGAAGCTGGAAGGCACGACCACGCTCAACGGTCAAAAGGTGCAACACTACACGATTGATTTGACCAACTTCCAAGGAGTGGCTCAAACCATCACGCAATTCCAGATTCCTTTGCCCGGGCAAGGCTCGGTGCTCTTCCACACCCAGCGTTTGCAAGGCGAGGCATTTGTTTTGCCTGATGGCACGATTATCAAAGCCGCGTATCACTTCCAGGGCGACATTGACAAAAACGGTCAAAAGGTCCCGGCCGTTCTCGATGTCAGCATCGAAGTCTCTGACATCAACGCCAACATTCAGATTACGCCGCCGCCGGGGGCCTCGGCTGGCGCTCAGCAATCGCCCATCCCCTTGCCGCCCGGCGCGGTGGTTCAAATGAGCTCCCCCGCGATGAACATTTATACTGTGTCGGGCACGTCCATCGCTGATGTGTTGGCGTTCTTCGAGCAGACTTTGCCCCAGCAAGGCTATCAGATTGCTTCCAAGATGGGCGACAACAACTCAGGGTGGATGCTGCAAGTCGTAACCCCCAAAGGCGAAACCTATACGGTGATGGTGAGCGCTGGCGATGGCCCAGACCAGGTCAGCATCATGGTTTCCAAATAATCTGCTGTTTGATTTTGTCAACCCCAACCAAAAACAACGGAGAGCCTCGCGCGAGGCTCTCCGTTTTGTCATCAGGAAAGGGGCGTTGTTGATTAGCGTTCGACGGTGAAAAAGGTATAGTGATAGGCGATTTTGTCGTCTAAGAGCCCAAACACGTCGTTGCCGTTTCGCACCGAGCCAGCCGAGGAGGTGGCTTCCCAGGTGAAATGCCGTGAATTGCCCGTGCCCGAGCGGCCAGTGAGGCGGAAGGTGGCATTGGGCAGGATGTCGTTGAAGAGCGAGACATACCACGAGCGAATGGCCTCTTTGCCCGTGACCGTGCGCGCGGTGTTGACGTGGACGGCGCGGTCCGTATAGAGTGCGACCACTTTGTCGGGGTCGTGGGTGTTGAGTGCGGCGATGTAGGCTTCGGTGATATCTTGGGGTTGTGGCTGCGGCGAAGAAGGCCAAGAGAAAGTCGCGATGGCGCGCCAGATGCTGGGGTCTAAAGCGCGGGTGAAGTGCCATTCCCAGAAGTTGACGCCCAGCAACCCCAGTTTCACTGCGGTGGACATGAAGGTTTGGATTTCCGAAGCAGAGGGCACCCATGTGCCGTATTTGTATGCCGAGCCGGTAGCAGCGATAGGCTGGTCGGGGAACATAGCTTGGAATTCCCGCACACTGCGGATGAGTTGGTCGGCGGGGTTGTGGGCTGTGACCCAATACACTTGGGGCATGTTGAAGTCGCAGCGGCTGAGGAATTCGTTCCAGGGGAAGGCGGGATGGTAGCTGGGGAAGCGGAAGGAGCTGAGGCCAATGGGCACGCCCGCTGGCATCTGGTTGCGGAGGGTAATCATGAACGTGCGGGCTGCTTTATCCATGCCGCTGGCTTCGAATTCCATTTCGGCGTCAATGACGTAGCCGTCGAGCCCCAATTGCTGCATGCGCTGGGCGGCCACGGTGGCTTCGCCCGCGGGGTCGCGGCCATAGATGTAATGCCAGCCCCAAGGGTGGATGCCACGCGCCCGCAGGGCGCTCACCAAAGGCGGCACCAGGTCACGATGGTTGGTCCAGTCGTAGTTGTAGATGTTGGTGCCGTCCGCAATTTTGATGAGGACGTGGGAAAGGCCGGCCTGCTGGGCCAGGTTGGCGATGGTTTCGACGTTGCCGCCTTCGCACAGATAGATTTTCCATAAAAACATGCCTTTTCCGCTGATCATGCAAAACCTCCTCGGTGGGGAACGGCCGCGAGCAAGCGCTCGCAGAACCGCCGGAAGGGCGGGGAAGATGCCGTGGTTTCAAAAGGTCCTCAATTAGTTTAGCATATTTTTGGGCGGGCAGGGGGCGCAGCCCTTGGGCGGGGCGCGGGGCCTAACTTTGTTGGGCCAGGCTGCCATCCAGCCCCAGTTCGGGCGCGATGCGCTTCATGGCCTCGATGACGTTGCCGACGTGTTCCCACAGGTCGAGGCCAATTTCCTCCGCGCCGCGGCGAATGGCTTCGCGGTCGGCACCGGCCGCGAACGACTTGTCCTTCCACTTTTTCTTGACCGATTTCACTTTCAGGTCGTAGAGGGATTTGGAGGGGCGCACCAGGGCTACGGCGGTGATGAGGCCGGTGATTTCGTCGCAGGCGTAGAGCGCGTGTTCCATCAGGGTTTCGCGGGGGTAGCCGGTGTGGTCGGCGTGAGAGAGGATGGCCCGCACGATTTCTTCGGGCACGCCCCGCTCGCGCAAAATCGGCGCGCCGGCGACGGGGTGTTCTTCCAGGGTGGGGTGAATTTCCCAATCGAAATCGTGCAAGAGGCCGGTGATGCCCCATTTTTCGACATCTTCGCCGAATTTTTCAGCGTAAAACCGCATGGCTGCTTCAACCGCCAGCATGTGGCGCCGCAGGTTGGGGTTTTGAACGAATTCATGCACGATGTCAAGGGCTTGGTCGCGGGTGATCATGGGGAATCCTCCGAGAAGATGGGTTCGGGCTTCCCAAGTACGGGGAGCGGATGGGTGAGATGCACGTCGAGCACGGCGCGGCTGGTGGCCAATATTTCGCGCAGGTTCCAATAGAGATAGGGCCCGGTGCGGTAGGTTCGACGGTCGGCTGCCACGCCCACGGCATCGAGGCCCAACGCGCGGCAGGTGTACACTGCTCGGTAGAGGTGGTAGCGTTGGGTGACTACCAAGGCTTCTGTGACCCCAAAGATGGCTTGGGCGCGATAGCAGGTGTCGTAGGTGCGGCGGCCGGCATAATCCAAAACCAAGGCCTCGTCGGGCACGCCCAGTTGCAGGGCATATTGGCGCATGGCTTCGGGTTCGTTGTAATACACGAAGCGGTTGTCGCCGCTGAGGAGCAGTTTTTGCACTTTGCCGCTGAGGTAAAGGTCGGCTGCGGTGGCGATGCGGTCTTGCAGGATGGGGGTCGGTGTGCCGTCGCGCCACAGGCCGGCGCCGAAGACGATGGCGACGGGTTTGGGCGGGGCTGCTTCAGTGGTGGCTGCCAGGTAGGGCGTGGCACGCCAAATTACCCAACCTCTGGTTGCAAGAAGCAGGCCGATTCCGAGGCCGCCGCTTACGAAGGTCCATTGCGCGAATTTCCACAGCCAGCGTCGCATTGGCGTGATTATACCACCCAAGCAAACAGCCCCTCCGCAGAGGGGCTGTAGTCTTTTCGGGGGAATGGCTGGGTTCTGGTGCTATACCATTTTTTCGCGGATGCTCGCGCTGATGAAGTCCAGCGTGGCGACGGTGATGGTGATGAGCCACACGGCCAAGCCGGCTTGTTCGTATTGGAATTGGTGAATCCATTGGATGAGCAGGAAGCCAATCCCGCCGCCGCCGACCAAACCAATGATGGTGGACATGCGGACGTTGATGTCCCAGCGATAGAGGGTGAAGGCGGTGAAGGGGGGCATGACCTGGGGCACAACGGCATAGACGATGGTTTGGAGGCGGGTTGCGCCGGTGGCGTGGAGGGCTTCGATGGGGCCGGGGTCAATGCTTTCGATGGCTTCGGAGTACAACTTTCCGAGGGCTGCCACAGAGTGGATGGTCAGTGCGATGAAGCCGGCAAAGGGGCCGGGCCCTACCCAAATGACGCCCATGATTGCCCAAATCAGGGGTTCGATGGAGCGCCCGATGTTGAGCGCCAGCCGCACCGCGGTGTAGATCATCCGCCCAATGGGGATGCTGCTGCCTGTGCCAAGCCGCAAGGCCCAGTATGCGCCTAAAACGGCCATGATGGCAGCCCCCAGCAGCCCTGTGTGGGGGGCAGCTTGGAGGGCTTCTTCCGCTCCGCGGGTGATGCCTAAAATGCCGTGTGCGTATCCGATGCCTAAGGCGTAGCCGATGCCCGCACCAATGAGGGCCATGCCTGCCACGCCCACCGCCAGAGATACTTTGGCTGGCAGCCGCTCGGCTATGGCGTCCAGCGCACGGCTCAGCAGCCGATAAGCCAG
Source organism: uncultured Anaerolineaceae bacterium (assembly GCA_964386185.1). Taxonomy (GTDB): domain Bacteria; phylum Chloroflexota; class Anaerolineae; order Anaerolineales; family DRMV01; genus DRMV01. The sequence continues at coordinate 8,099 of CAYLRJ010000041.1, read as the reverse complement.
GATTGCCCCGCCGAGCACCAAAATGGTGTAGACCACGAAGGTCAGCACGGGCGCTTTTTCCAGGCCGCCAAAGGAGGGTGTGATGAGGTCGCCTAAGCGTCTGCCGAGATAGGCGCCGCCCACCAAGCCGATGACGCCTCCTACGAAGCCTTGGGTCGTGGTGTGGATGGCGTTCATCAGGTTGCGCGCGGCCAAGAAGGAAAGGGGCACGCTGAGCACAATCCCCACTGCGGTGGCCATCAGCCCCATCATGATGCTTTCCAGCATGGCTTGCAGGGCCAGTTTCATCTCTTCGCTGAGTTTGCCAGTGAATTTAGAGGCCCCGCGTTGAATCACCCGCAAGGTGTGAATTTGCGGGCCTTGCGCGACGCTGGGGATGGTCACATCGGGGATGTAAAGTTGCGTGGTGAATGTGCCATCGGGGCCGACTTCAATGTCGGTGGGGCCAACGCCGCGGGGGGTGAATGCGTTGCCGATGGGGTTTTCCCATTCGATGTGGACGGGTTTGTTAGGCACGAAGCCGCCCCCGCGAATGGTCAGCAGGGTGCCGTAGGTGAGTTTGCCTTTGTTGTCGCGGGTGCTCAGGTCGCCGCAGGTGGGGGTCACCACGATCCAGGGCCCGTTTTCTTTGGGTTGATTTTCGGGCGGTGGGTTGGAGCCAGGGGGGCAAGGGGCCTGAATTTTGGCCTCGGCGACCAGTTGTGATTCGCTGTAGTCGAAGGCGACCCGCCAGGGCCAAACGATGCGGCTGAGGATGACACCGGTGTCTTTGTATTCGCGGATGGCTTTTTCGGGGTTGATTTGGACGATGCGTGTGCCCAAAATCAGCGTGCCTACGATGACCAAGAGGTAAAACGTGCCCATGCTGGGGGCGCGTTGGCCAGGCTGTAAGCGCGCGGCGTCAATGATGTTCCAGACCCAAATGGCCACCACCACAAAGGCGGTGAGCAGTGCGGTCAGGGCATACAGTTTTTTCTGCTCTTCGGGGGCTAAAACCGTGTCGATCATGGCCGGCGCGGCGACGCCGAGCACCACCGCGGTCAGCCCCACAAAGGCTGCGGGGGCGACGTTGGTGGCAAATTCGCCCTTGAGCACATACCGCTTGAGCAGCCAATAAATGGCCAACAAAAAGACCAACAGCGCCGCAGACTCGGCAATGAAACGCAGGTAGGCATGATAACTGAGGGTGTAGTCGGGGTAGCGGGGGCGCTGCGCCGCGGCAAAAATGGCCAACCCGCTGAGGATGGTGACGCTGAGGAAGATGTAAATTCCGCGGCTGATGGCGCCGCCAACGGCTTGCCCCAGGCCGGGAACCAGCAGCGACAACAGGGCCTGGAGCCAGGCAGGTTTGCGGGGAGTCGTTTCGGTCACGGTCACTCCTTTGCACGCACAGGATGGTTAGCCGCCCACGCTGAGCCGCTGGGCTTCTTGGCCGTAGATGTGCTTGAATTCGGCGTCGGTGATGTTGCGGATGTCTTCGCCCGTGCCTTGATACACCAATTCGCCATCTCGGAGGCCAATCACCTTGGTGGCATAGCGTTGGACCAGGTCAAGGTAGTGCAGGCTGCAAAGCACGGTGATGTTTTGTTCCTGGTTGAGTTTTTCCAGATAGCCCAAGATGGAATGCGCCAGCACCGGGTCCAAACTGGCGACGGGTTCGTCGGCCAGGATCATTTTCGGCTCTTGCATCAAGGCGCGGGCGATGCCGACGCGTTGCTTCTGCCCGCCGCTCAGGGCGTCGGCGCGGTTGTGGGCTTTGTCGGCAATGCCAACCCGTTCCAGGGCTTTCAGCGCGCGCTGTTTTTCGCGTTGGGGGAAGTAGTTGATTAAACTCCACCACGAAGGCAGATAGCCCAAACGGCCTGTCAGAACGTTGGTGAGCACCGACGAGCGGTCTACCAGGTTGAAATGCTGGAAAATCATGCCAATCTCGCGGCGGATGCGGCGCATTTCTGCATCGCTGGCTTGGGTGATGTCCACGCCGTTCCAGAGGATGCGCCCTTCGGTGGGCTCGATGAGGCGGTTGATGCACCGCAAGAGGGTGGATTTCCCCGAGCCGCTCAGGCCGATGATGACCAGAAATTCGCCGTCTTCCACGGTGAAACTGACATTTTTGAGCGCTACGGTGCCGTCTTCGTAGACCTTGGTGAGATTTTCGACAATCAGCATGGGTCCCTCGCATGAATGCCTGAAGGGGCGGAAAATAAAAAAGAGGCGAGGGAAGCAGGCTCCCCTCGCCTCAAGTGTCGAGCGGTTATTTGTTCAGGTCTTCGATGCTCATCCCAGCGGCTTCGAGGGCCTGGCGGAAGCCGTCGTAGAAGGAGTCATCCACCGGCTCGAGCCCTTGCCAGGAGAACAGCCCCTTGAGCAGCGCCTTGCCCTCGTCGCTGTCGTTGAGGGTCAGCAAGGCGTTCACGATCTTTTCGCGCAGGTCTTGCGGGAAGTCGGGGCGGAAGGAGATGTTGTCGTTGGGGATAGGCGGAGAAGTTGCGATGACCACGACTTTGTCGTTGACGTCGGGGTAGTCTTTGGCCACCAAGACGCGTGCGTCTTGGAAGGTGGCGCCGGCATCGCAGTCGCCGTTGTAGACCGCGAGCACGGTGGCGTCGTGCCCGCCGGTGTCCACGATGCGGGCCAAGTCTTTGTCAGGGTCAATCCCTGCGCCCAGCATCATCAACTTGGGCATGACCCACCCCGAGGTGGATTCGGGGTCGGGGCGGCAGAAGGTTTTGCCGACCAAGTCTTTGAGTTCTTTGATGCCCGAATCGGCCTGGGTGATGATTTGGCCAGCGTAGGAAGTCGAGCCGTAGCGCACCGAAGCCAGTGCGACGTCGGCGCAGCCTTTTTGGTGGGCGCGCACGTAGCCAAACGTGTTGAGCGCACCCATCTGAGCCTCACCACTGCACATTGCCTCGATTTGGGCTGCATAGTCGGTGGGGATCACGGGCTTGATGACCAAGCCGGTCTTTTCCTCGATGTATTGTGCGATAGGCTCGGCCCCTTTCAGCACCTTTTGGGTGTCCTGCGAGGGCGTGAGCGCCCAGATGATGGGGTTTTCTTCGGTGCCCAAGGCAGCCGTGGGGGCCTCGGTCGGCGCCTCGGTGGGCGCTTCGGTCGGGGCTGCGGTGGCCGGAGCCTCGGTAACCTGGGCCTCGGTGGGCGCCTCGGTCGGCGCGGGTGTTGGCGTGCTCTTGCTGCAGGCCGCCAGCACGGTCGCAGCCAGCACCAGTAAGGCCAGCACCACGTACAGCGTTCGGGACTTACGCATCTTTCTCCTCCTTAAATTGAGGCGGAATTTTGCCCCGCGTCGGGGCTGAATAAACACTTTTTATCTTACCTGAATTTGCCTTTTGTCGCAAGGGGCGCTGCTTTTATTCGGTTCGGTGTTCTGCGTGGGCGTCGCGCGGCGCCATCATGGCTCCATTGGCCCGGGTTTGCTTGGGCTAAACGCGCACCAAAACACCCGGTCGCGCTACCACGGATTGAGGCTTTCGGGTATAATTTGATCTTGAAATTATCTCCAAAAGACGGAGCAGAACCATGCCAGCCCAAGCCCAACACGCGGGCCGCGAGCGCTATACCGTGGTGCCGCGAACGTTGATTTTTCTCACCCGAGGTGATGAGGTGCTGCTGCTCAAGGGCGCACCTCACAAGCGTTTGTGGGCCAACCAATACAATGGCGTGGGTGGGCACGTGGAGCGGGGGGAAGATGTGCTCTCGGCCGCCCGACGAGAGTTGGAAGAGGAAACCGGCCTGCGGGCCGCAACGCTGTGGTTGTGTGGCACGGTGACGATTGACGCCTCGCCAGAGGTGGGCGTGTTGCTGTTCGTCTTTCGCGGCACACCCGAGAACCCCGCCGCACCCTTGCGGGCTTCCGCAGAGGGCACTTTGCAGTGGGTCCCCCGGGACGCTCTGGATTCGCTGCCATTGGTCGAAGACTTGCACGTCCTGCTGCCCAAAGTGCTTTCCATGCACCCCGGTCACCCGCCTTTTTCAGCCCGTTACCGTTATCTTGATGAGCAGTTGGAGATCGAATTTGCCGTTTGACACCGCGATGGTGACTTTGTTGGTCACGACTTGGCAAAACCAAAAACCTATCGTAAACTTATAGCCACTATGGACGTTGTGCAGACCCTCAAAAAGCTATATCCCGCCTGGCTGGAAGCCGCTTCTGACGCGTTGGCCCAGGGCGATACCACCCGTCAGAGTCTCCGTCCGCAATTGGAGCGCTTCTATGAGCTCTTGCTCCAAAGCGTGGAGACCAATGACCCCACTTGGCTGGATTCCATTTTGTATCTTTGGGTCTGGTCCCAAACGGTTACGGACCTTAACAGCGAAAACATCACCATCATCGGCGCGTTGCAGGCCTTGATGGATGCCATGCTGGAAGTCGCGCGAGCGCAACTCTCTGAGATTGAAACGCTCCAACTGCTGGAAGCGCTGCAACCCTACTGGTTTCACATGGTGGAATACGCAGCCAACCAGGAAATGCGGGCTCGGTTGGACCACACCGTTGCGGAGCTGGAGCGTATCCAACGGGAGTTGGAGCGGCTGGACAAATCCAAATCTGACTTTATTTCCGTGGCAGCCCACGAGCTCAAAACGCCGCTCACCCTCATCGAAGGCTACGCGGCCATGCTGCGCGACGCGTTGGCGCCGATTGACCCAACGCTCAAAGCCCAAATTGACCCCATGCTGGAAGGCATCTTCCGCGGCAGCGAGCGCATCCGCCAGATTGTGGACGATCTCACCGATGTCTCGCTGATTGACAACAACATGCTCAAACTGGCCTATCAACCCGTGTGGCTGGGGCAAATTTTTAGGGCTTTGGCCGACGAGCTGGCCCCCGTGTTGGAAGAGCGGCACCTGACTTTGAAGATTCACCGCTTCCCAGGAAGCGAGCGGATGATCTTTGGTGATTTGGAGCGTTTGCGTCAGGTCTTTCGCAATTTGCTTACGAACGCCATCAAATACACACCTGACGGCGGCAAAATCACCATTGATGGGCGCTTGTTGCCTGGTTTCATCGAAATCCGTGTTTCTGATACCGGCATCGGCATTGCGCCCGAAGACCAGCAGCGGATTTTCGATAAATTTGGCCGCGTGGGCGATCCGCGAACCCACTCCAGCGGAAAGACACGCTTCAAAGGGGGCGGCCCAGGGCTGGGGTTGCCGATTGCCAAGGGCATCGTGGAGGCTCATGGCGGTTCCATTTGGGTGGAATCTCCAGGATACGATGAAGAGAAGTGCCCAGGCTCGACTTTCCACGTGCTGTTGCCTCTCCGAGAGGAGCAACCGGATGCCGAGAAGGGCTCGCTTTTTGCCAAATTGGCAGCCTACATTAAGAAAGGAGAGCAACCATGAAACCAGCCGATCGCCTCGCCAACTTTGGTGCCTATTTCTTCGCAGAACTGGGCAAAAAGATTGCCGCCTTGCGTGCGCAAGGCCATGACATTATCCGCATTGACATTGGCGCGCCCGACTTGCCGCCGCCCGATTTCGTGATTGACGCGTTGGTCGAGAGCGCCCGTCGCCCTGATACCCATAGCTACACCACCTATGGCGGCACGCCCGAGTTCAAGCAGGCCGTGGCGGAATATTATCGGCGGCGTTTCAACGTGGAAGTTGATCCGGCCACCGAGGTTTTGGGGCTGATTGGCTCCAAAGAAGGCCTCTTCCATTTGGCGCAGGCCTGGGTCAACCCGGGCGATATTGTGTTGATCCCCGATCCGGGCTATCCCACTTATCGCGCGGGCACGTTGCTCGCGGGCGGCGAGCCCTATTTCTTGCCGCTTCTGCCGGAAAAGGGCTTCCTGCCTGACCTGGAGGCCATCCCTGACGACGTGCTGCGCCGCGCCAAAATTTTGTGGCTCAACTACCCCAACAACCCCACCAGCGCAATCGCCCCGCTGACTTTCTTTGAAGAGGCCGTGGCGTTTGCCCGCAAACACGACATCCTCATCGCCCATGATGCCCCCTACGTGGACGTGACCTTCGACGGCTACAAAGCGCCCAGCCTGCTGGAGGTCCCGGGCGCCAAAGAAGTCGCTGTGGAATTCAATTCCCTTTCCAAGGCCTTCAACATGGCGGGCTGGCGTTTGGGGATGATGGTAGGGAACCCTGACGTCGTGCGGGCTGTGCACGTTTACAAAAGCCAGGTAGACACCTCGCACTTCCTGCCGGTCTTGCAAGGCGGCATCGTAGCCATGACCGACGAGCGCATTTGGCCGTGGGTCGAAGAGCGCAACGCCATTTACAAACAGCGCCGCGACATCGTCGTTGAGGCTTTGCGTGAGGCCGGCATTCCGGTGGAAACCCCCAAGGCCTCGTTGTATGTCTGGTATCCGCTGCCCGAAGGCGAAACCGACAGCAAGGCCTTTTGCGCTCGCGCCCTGGAAGAAGCAGGCGTCAGCATGACCCCAGGGCGGATTTTCGGCCCTCACGGCGAGGGCTTTGTGCGTGTTTCGCTGGGCACCGATGCCACCAAACTCCAGGAGGCCATGGAACGGTTGGTCGCATGGCTGAAAAAATGAGCCACCCGACACAGGCACCCAAGGAGCGGGCCTTCTTGGTTGGGGTCTCCCTACGGGGGAAACCCCAACTTTTGCCTTTGGAAGAATCGTTGGCCGAGCTGGCCCGCCTGGCCGAGACCGCGGGGCTGGAGGTTGTGGGCGAGGCCACCCAGCGGTTGGACCGCCCCTACCCGAAAACCTTTGTGGGCCCCGGCAAACTCGAAGAAATCAAGGCCCTGGTCGAAGAAACCCAGGCCAACGTCGTCATCTTCGACGATGAGCTCTCCCCGCGCCACCTGCGGGAGCTGGAAGCCTATTTTGGCGACCACGTGCGCGTCTTAGACCGCACGGCCTTGATTTTAGACATTTTTGCCCAACACGCGCACACGCGTGAGGGCGCCTTGCAAGTGGAATTAGCGCAATACGAATACCGCCTTCCCCGTCTGACCCGCGCCTGGACGCACCTGGCGCGTCAGACGGGCGGGGGCGGCGGCCGGGCTGGCCGCATGGGCGGGGTAGGCTTGCGCGGCCCGGGCGAGCGCCAGCTGGAAGTGGACCGCCGCGATATTCGGCGGCGGATGGCGCACCTGCGCAAGGAATTGGAAAAAGTGCGCGCCCATCGGCAGCGCTATCGCGCCCGCCGACGCAAAAACCGCTTGCCCGTCGTGGCTTTGGTGGGCTATACCAACGCTGGTAAGTCTACCTTGCTCAACCGCTTGACCAACGCCGACGTGTACGTCGCCGACCAACTTTTTGCTACTTTGGACCCTACCACCCGCCGGGTCGAACTTCCAGGCGGCCATTTGGCGCTCTTTACCGATACGGTGGGCTTCATCCAAAAACTCCCCACCTCGTTGGTGGCTGCTTTCCGCGCGACCCTGGAGGAGATTACCGAGGCCGATTTGCTCTTGCATGTCATTGACATCACCCACCCCCACGCTTCGGCTCAGGCCGAGGCCGTGTTGCAAACCCTGCAGGAAATCGGCGCAGACCACATCCCCATCTTGACCGTGCTCAACAAGATTGATTTGCTCGAAGACCCCGCCCGCGCCCAAGCCGCTCTGGAAGCCTTCCCCAACGCGGTGGCGATTTCCGCCCTCACTGGCCAGGGCATCCCCGAATTGTTGCAAGCCGTGGCCGACAAACTTTATGCTTCTTACGAACCCGTGACCGTGGATTTGCCTTACGAGCAAGGCGGGTTGATCGCGCTTTTCCATGAAATGGGGCAGGTGGAAGAGGTCCAACACCATCGTGGGGGCGTGCGCATTCGAGGGAGAATCCCCGGCCGTTTGGTCGCTCGGTACGCGCCTTTTGTCGTCCGTCAGCAAGACGCCCCGCAAGCGCCATAGCAGGAGGACCCCGGTGGATGCCTTCAATCGTTTTTTAGACCGTGTTTCGGAATTTTTTGCCCGCCGTAAGGGCTTGCTGCTGATGTTGGGCATGGCGTTGATTGTGCTCAATTTCGTTTTGCAGTTTGTCCCTGGTTGGGTGGGCGAGAGCAATTTGTTTTTGCACTTGGGCGTGCTGTTGGGCTTGTTGGGCGTCTTGTTGGCCTGGGCGTTGTAGCGTTGCGATGATTTTGCTTTT
>CAYLRJ010000040.1:0-9895 GCA_964386185.1 uncultured Anaerolineaceae bacterium | reverse complement strand
AAAATACAACGGCCCCGAACCCGTCAACCTGGGCTCGGGCCAGGAAATCAGCATCAAAGACCTGGCCGAAACCATCGCCGACCTGACCGGCTTCCAGGGCAAAATCGTGTGGGATACCACCAAGCCCAACGGCCAGCCGCGCCGCGCATTGGATGTTTCTCGCGCCAAAAAGTATTTCGGCTGGCAGGCCAAAACGCCCTTTGAAGAAGGCCTCAAACGCACGGTTGATTGGTTTTTGGCCCATCGCCACGAAATAACCTGAGGTTTGGATTGCCTTATGACCTCTTCCTCTTCTTCCGATGAAGTTATCATTGTGCGCCCTTCCCGAGGTTGGATGGATCTCAACCTGCGGGAAGTGTGGCGTTATCGGGAATTGATTTACTTTCTCACCTGGCGCGACATCAAAGTGCGCTACAAACAAACCTTTTTGGGCGCGGCGTGGGCCATCATCCAACCGTTTTTCACGATGGTGGTGTTTACGCTCTTTTTTGGGCGTTTGGCCAAAATTCCTTCCGACAACGTGCCTTACCCGATTTTTTCGTATGCGGCATTGTTGCCCTGGCAATTGTTTGCCAAAGCCCTCAACGATGCGGGGCGTTCGCTGGTTTCCAGCCGCAATATGATTACCAAGGTTTATTTTCCGCGCTTGGTGATTCCCATTGCTTCGTTGTTGGGCGGGGTGGTGGACTTTGCCATTGCCTTCTTGGTGTTGTTGGCGATGATGGCTTATTATGGCATCCGTCCCACTGCACACGTGTGGGCGCTGGTGCCGTTTCTCTTGCTCACGCTGACCACCGCGCTGGGGGTAGGGCTGTGGCTTTCGGCCCTCAACGTCCTCTATCGTGATGTAGGCTACACGCTGCCTTTTTTGACGCAGGCTTGGATGTTTATCACGCCCATTGCTTATTCTTCCACTTTGGTGCCGGAGAAGTGGCGTTTGGTGTATGCTCTCAACCCAATGGCGGGCGTGGTCAATGGCTTCCGCTGGGCATTGCTGGATACGCCCACCGGCCCTGACGCCTCGTTGTGGGTTTCGGTCGCCGTGGCCGTGCTTTTGCTTGTGAGCGGTTTGTTTTTCTTCCGGCGGATGGAACGCCAATTTGCCGACCGTGTATAGCGGTCGGTTTCCCCTTTTTTCATCTCTTTTGCTCTGAGGCCCTTCGTTATGCTTGCACTTCGTGTTCACGACCTTGGCAAACGCTATCGCCTGGGTTTACAAATGGATGCCTACGCGACCCTGCGAGATGCGCTCGCGCAGGCCATTCGGCGGCCGTTTCGCCGCTCGCCTCACCCGAAGCCCCACGACGACGATGTTTTGTGGGCCCTGCGGCACGTCTCGTTTGAGGTGCCGCGCGGGACGGTTTTGGGCATCATCGGCCGTAATGGGGCGGGCAAATCCACGTTGTTGAAAATTCTCTCGCGGGTGACCGAGCCCACCGAAGGTTATGCTGAGATTCACGGGCGGGTGGGTTCGCTTTTGGAAGTAGGCACCGGCTTTCACCCCGAGCTCACCGGCCGCGAAAATATCTACCTCAACGGCGCGATTTTGGGCATGCGCCGCGAAGAGATTGACCGCAAATTCGACGAAATTGTGGCCTTTTCCGAAATCGGGCGGTTCCTCGACACGCCGGTGAAGCGCTATTCCAGCGGCATGTACGTCCGCTTGGCGTTTGCGGTGGCTGCGCACCTGGAGCCAGAGATTTTGGTGGTGGACGAGGTGCTCGCGGTGGGCGACGCGGCGTTCCAGCGCAAGTGCCTGGGGCGCATGAGCGATGTCGCGCAGGGCGGCCGCACCGTGCTCTTTGTGAGCCATAACATGTCGGCCATTCTCAACCTGACCGAAGAGGCCATTGTGCTCGACAAGGGGCGCATTGTGTTCCGCGGCCCCACCCCCGAGGCCGTAGATCGGTATCTGGCTTCGGCGTTAGAGCGCTCGGGGCAGCGCGTTTGGTCAGAAGAGGAAATCCCGGCTGAGGCTCATCCTTTTCGGCCGGTAGCTTTGCGGATCAAAGACGCCAAAGGCCGCGTCACCGACGCGGTGCGGTCCACTGAGCCGATTACCATTGAAGTGGAATATCGGCTGGAGGCGCCTATTCAAGGGCTGCGGGTGGGCGTCTATCTGCTGAGCATGCGTGGGGAATACGTTTTCACCTCTTTCGATACGGACGAAATCGAGCGCTTCACCCGTTGGGAAACCCGCCCCGCGGGGCATTACATCAGCCGCTGCACCATTCCGGCTGATTTGTTGAACGGGGGGCGCTATCTGGTGTCGGTCAACGCCAGTGCGTATCGGGTGAAGCGTTATTTTCAAGAAGACAACGCCGTGGCTTTCACCGTGGACGCCACCGGCGCGCCAGGGAGCCAATGGCCAGAGCCGCGGCCGGGCTTGGTGCGCCCGCGCTTGCAGTGGGAGATTGAGGTCGAGGCATGAGAATCCCGGTCCGTCGTGCGCTCAAAGATGTTTTGGGGCAAATTCCGCTCACTGCTGAAACCTATTGGATGCTCCGGCAGCGCGGGCAGCCAATCAGCGGCTTTGCTCTGCGTCAGACCGCGGCGCGGCTGCCCGCATGGGTGAGCGAAGCCCAAGAAGCAGCCCAACACGCGCCCCAGGGCAAACGGGTGTGCATCTTTGCCACCCTGCATTATTGGATTGCCCACACCACGGGGGTGGGTTTGGCTTTAGCCGGGCTGGGGCATGAGGTTTCGTTGGCTTATTTGCCTTATCGGCAATGGCGGCAGCGGGTGCCGCGTTTTGACCTGCGGCGTTCCGATACTTATGCGCGCTGGGTATTGCGTCGGGCTATGCCGATGTTGCGGCCGGTTTCCCTTTTGCGGGAACGCCGCGCTTCCCTGCCCCCTGCCCTGGCAGAGGCCATTGCCCAGGTTTCGGCTTATGATGTGCAATATACCCTGCAAGTCGAAACGGTGGACACTCAAAGCCCCCTTTATCGTTTGCGGCTGGAGCGCAACACGCTGGCGGCCGAGGCGCTGCTCGCGCGCTGGCAACGTCGGCGCCCTGATGTGGTGATCATCCCCAATGGCATGATTTTGGAGTTTGGTGCGGCGTTCCAAACGGCGCGGTTTTTGGACATTCCGGCAGTGACGTATGAATTTGGCGAGCAGCGCGAGCGGGTTTGGTTGGATTGGAACCGCCCGGTCATGTGGCAAGATACGACTTCGCTCTGGGAAGCCGTGCGAGACCGCCCGCTGACCGAAGGGCAATGGCAGCAAGTGCGGGAATTGTTTGCCGCGCGGCGAGGGGGGCGGTTGTGGGCTAATTTTAGCCGCCAGTGGCAGCAAACCGCCTCGGCCGGGGGCGAAAAAGCCCGCGCGGCGTTGGGGCTTGATGAGCGGCCGATTTTCTTGTTGCCCACCAATGTTTTGGGCGATAGTTTGGTGTTGGGGCGTGAGGTGTTTAGCCAAAGCCTGGCCGAGTGGCTGCGCGAAACCGTGCGCTATTTTGCCCGTCACCCTGAAGCCCAGTTGGTCATCCGCATTCACCCCGGCGAGCGCCTCACCCAGGGCCCCTCTTTGGCCGAGGCGGTGCGTCAAGCCCTGCCCCATTTGCCAGAGCACATCCATTTGGTCGCGGCCGACGACCCCCTCAATACCTACGACCTGATGGAGATTGCCAGCGCGGGCTTGGTGTTTACCACCACCGTGGGCTTAGAAATGGCCATGAGCGGCCTGCCCGTGGTGGTCGCAGGCAAAACCCACTACCGCAACCGCGGTTTTACCTTGGATCCTGATTCGTGGGCTTCCTATTACCAATGGTTGGATAGGTTGCTGGCCCAGCCATCTCGTTATCGGCTTTCTGAAGCCCAAACGCGGCTGGCGTGGAAATATGCCTACCATTTCTTTTTCGATTACCCGCGTCCCTTCCCGTGGCATGTGGTTTATCAAAACGAAGACATGACCCGTTGGCCCTTGAAGCGGGCTTTGGCTGAGCCAAAGTTTCAGGAGACGTTTGCAGCCTTGACCAGCGGCCGCTTGCCGTGGGAAGAGGCCCCCGGAGAAAAGGCATGACTTCAAAGAAAGAGCGTGAAACCTGGAAGCAACAGGTTCGGGCATTTTATGATAGCATCGGCTGGCAAATGATTGACCAGGGCGTTTATCAAAACGCGCGTTTTGAAGATTTGCGGCCGGTTTCACGGGAATACATCCACCGCGCCCATTTGCGGGTCAAGCGTTATCTCAAGCCCCAGGGCCGCTATTTGCTGGATGCCGGCTCTGGCCCGGTTCAATATCCTGAATATTTGGCCTACTCTGAGGGTTATCGTTATCGGGTGTGTGCCGACATTTCAATCCAGGCCCTCAAGGAAGCCCGCCGCCGACTGGGCGAGCATGGCCTGTATGTTGTGGCCGATGTGGCGCATTTGCCCTTTGCTTCGGAAGTTTTTGATGGCGTTGTCTCGTTGCACACCATTCACCATTTGCCCTTCGAAGAGCACGCACAAGCCTATCGGGAATTGTATCGGGTGCTCAAACCGGGGAGCACAGCGGTTGTGGTCAACGGCTGGGGCGAGGCGGCGCTGCTACGTTGGCTCAAGCCGGTGATGTGGGTGGCCGACCGCATTCGGTGGCGGCTCAATCGTTGGCGGGGGCGGCGTGCAGATACCAACGACGTGGCCCAAACCGCGTTGCAGCAACATCGCCCCGCGTGGCAACGGGCTAAAACTTTGGTCAAAAAATACACGGCCGACGATTTGCGGGCGATGCTTCCTGACATCCCAATGGAAATTTATGCCTGGCGTGCGCTGTCGGTCAAGGCAATGCGGTCGCTCATCCATCCGCACCTGGGCGGGCGGTGGTTGTTGCGGGGGCTTTTTTGGTTGGAAGACCGCTTCCCGCATTTTTTTGGCGAGAAAGGCGCTTACCCTTTGATTGTGCTGCGCAAAGACGCCTCTGCGGCGCCTGCTTCTGACGATGAAAAGGCAGCCCCCACGGGCTGATGATTTCGCTGTGAGAGGAGTTTCTCTGATGAACTGGCGTGAACAAGTGGTTTTGGTGACCGGTGGCACCGGCTCTTTTGGCAAAAAGTTTATTGAAATCATGCTGCGCGATTTTCACCCCAAGAAAATCATCGTCTTCAGCCGCGATGAACTCAAACAACACGAAATGCGCCTGGCCGGCTTTGACCAACCTGCTTTACGCTACTTTATCGGCGACGTGCGCGACCGCGACCGCCTGCGTCGTGCGATGCAGGGGGTTGATATTGTGGTCCATGCCGCGGCTTTGAAGCAGGTGCCCGCGTGCGAATATAACCCCATGGAAGCCATCAAGACCAACATTTTGGGCAGCAGCAATGTCATTGAAGCCGCTTTAGATACGGGCGTGAAGAAAGTGTTGGCCCTGAGCACCGACAAGGCCGTCAATCCGGTCAATCTTTATGGGGCTACAAAACTCTCGGCCGAAAAACTGTTTGTGCAGAGCAACGCCTATGCTGCGGGCACGGCCACGCGTTTTAGCTGCACCCGCTACGGCAACGTCGTGGGAAGCCGCGGCAGTGTAGTGCCGGTTTTCTTGCGCCAGCGCGCGAGCGGGCGCCTCACCATCACCGACCCTCGTATGACCCGCTTTTGGCTTTCGTTAGAACAAGGGGTGCGTTTCGTCATCCGCTGCATTGAGCAGATGGAAGGCGGCGAGGTGTTTGTGCCCAAATTGCCCAGCATGCGGGTCACCGATTTGGCCAAAGCCATCGCGCCTGAGGCCGAAATCGAGGTCATTGGCATTCGCCCTGGCGAGAAACTTCACGAAGTGTTGGTCAACGAAGATGAAGCCCGCCACACCGTGGAGCTGGATGACATGTTCGTCATCCAACCTGCCCAAGCCCTGTGGTTTGGCTATGCCTGGCAAGACAAGGGCAAACCCCTGCCCGACGGCTTCCGCTATGCCAGCAACACCAATACCGAATGGCTCACAGTAGAGCAAATTCGGGAGATGATTCGCCCCTTCGAAGAGGCTTACGCCAAAGGCAAACTGGGCTAAGAAGCGATGCGGCTGTTGATTACGGGCGTCAGCGGTCTTTTGGGCGTCAATTTAGCGTGGGAAGCCCTCCAGCGCGGCCATCAGGTCGTGGGCGCGGTTGGTTCGCGGCTTTTGAAAGGCACGCCTTTTCGGGTGGTGCAGGCCGACCTCACCGCGGCCGACGCGGTGCGCGTGTTGTGGGCCCAAACCCAACCCGAAGCCGTGATTCACACCGCGGCGTTGGCCAACCTGGAGACGTGTGAGCAGCACCCCGCGTTGGCCCATCGGCTCAACGCGGAGGTCCCTGGTGAGTTAGCGGCCCTGGCCGCGCGTCACCAAGTGCCTTTGATTCACATCTCGACCGACGCGGTCTTCGACGGGCGTCGCGGCAATTACACCGAAAGCGACCCGCCGCGGCCGTTAAGCGTTTACGCGCGCACCAAGTTGGAAGGCGAACGCGCGGTGGCGTTGGCCTATCCGCAAGCCGTGATCGCGCGGGTCAATTTCTTTGGATGGAGCCTCTCTGGGCGGCGAAGCTTGGCCGAGTGGTTCCTCAACAACTTGCGCGCAGGGCGCCCCATGTTGGGCTTCACCAACGTCTATTTCTGCCCCCTGCTGGCTAACCACTTGGCGCGCTTGCTCTTAGATGCCCTGGATCGCCACCTGCAGGGCTTGTATCACTTCGTTAGCCCGTTGTGCGTCAGCAAGTTCTCGTTTGGTGTGGCGGTGGCCAAAAAGTTTGGGTATGATTACACCTTGATTCGGCCGGCCACCGTCGAAGAGGCCGGCCTGACGGCCCCGCGCGCCCATCACCTCACCCTGCGGAGCGAAAAACTAAGCCAGGCCTTGGGGCGCACTTTGCCCACCTGGCAAGACGGCCTGGATGAGTTTTATGCCCTCTTTCGGCGGGGCTATCCTGACCACATTCGCCGTTGGGCGCAAGTACCTTCCCGTGGCGCCTCGTAAGCCTTCCCCTTTCCCCTTCTCGGAGGTGTTCCCATGCCTGAAATTCGGATTGGAAACCGCCTAATTGGCGACAACCACCCCACTTACTTCATCGCCGACATTGCTGCCAACCACGATGGTTCGCTGGAACGCGCGAAAATGCTCATCCGCCTGGCTAAAGAGGCCGGCGCCGACGCGGCCAAGTTCCAACACTTCTTGGCCCCGAAAATCGTTTCTGATTACGGCTTCCGCTCGTTAGGGCGTCAACTTTCCCACCAAGCCGAGTGGAAAAAGCCCGTCTTTCAGGTGTATGAAGAGGCTTCGCTGCCGCGCGATTGGACGCCCTACCTCAAAGAGGAATGCGACAAGGTTGGCATTGACTTCTTCTCTTCGCCCTATGATTTTGACTCGGTGGACCATATCGAGCCCTATGTGGAAGTGTATAAAGCCGGCTCGGGGTTGATGTCGTGGCCGGAACTGTTGGTGTATATGGCCCAAAAGGGCAAGCCGATGATGATGGCGACGGGGGCTTCTGATATTAGTGACGTGGCCCGGGCCATGCGCATGGTGAAAGAGGTCAACGACCAAATTGTGTTGATGCAGTGCAACACCAACTACACGGCCAGTGAGGAAAATTTTGACCACATCCACCTCAACGTTTTGAAAACGTATCGGCAAATGTGGCCTGACGTCGTGCTGGGCATTTCAGACCACACGCGCGGCCTGGCTGTGATTTTGGGCGCCGTTGCGTTGGGCGCTCGCGTGGTGGAACGCCACTTTACCGATGACAATGACCGCGAAGGCCCCGACCACAAGTTTGCCACCAACCCCGATGAGTGGGCTTTGATGGTGGAGGAAACCCGCAAACTGGAACGCGCTTTGGGCTCGGGCGATAAATTCGTAGCCGGCAACGAAAAAGAAACTTATGTGGTGCAACGGCGCTGTCTGCGCGCGGCGCGTGACATCAAGGCCGGTGAGGTTTTGACGCGCGAGATGATTGACGTGTTGCGCCCCAACACGCCGGGCGCAATTCCGCCGTGGGAAATCGAGCAAGTCATCGGGACGAAAGCCCTCCATGACTTGCCCAAAGGCAAGGAATTGCGCTGGACCGATTTGGGCGCGTGAGCATTCGTTGCGGCGCAGTGGGTGCAAAGCGGTGCAACGTTTTCAGGCCCCAGCGTTTGGCTGGGGCCTGAGGTTTTGGCCTTGCGCGAGGGTCATAAAGGGGGCGTGTGGGCAAAGGCTGTTGGGCAAACGAGCATCACGCCACGGGCGGAGCTTGGCGGGTTCCCTGGCCTTGGGCGCTTACTTGCCCTGCCAGTGAGGCTCGCGTTTTTCCAGGAAGGCTTGCATCCCTTCTTTTTGGTCTTCGGTGGCAAAGAGCAAATAAAACACCCGCCGTTCGTAGGCCAGGCCTTCGGTGAGGGAGGTTTCAAGGGCTTTGTTGACGGCTTCTTTGGCGATGCGCAGCGCCACGGGTGCGCGGTTGGCCAGCTGCTGCGCCAGTTCCAGGGCTTCATCCAAATATCTTTCCACAGGCACCACACGGTTGACCAGCCCAAAGCGTTCGGCTTCTGCGGCGCTCAGGCGGCGGTCGTTGAGCACCATTTCCATAGCCAGGTATTTTCCCACCGTGCGGGTAAGGCGCTGGGTTCCCCCCGCGCCGGGGATGATGCCCAGGTTGATTTCAGGTTGGCCAAATTGAGCGCTTTCGGAGGCCACAATCATGTCGCACGTCATGGCCAGTTCAAAGCCGCCCCCCAAGGCCCAGCCTGAGACGGCCGCGATGAGGGGTTTGCTCACCTGGCGGATGCGGTCAAAAAGGTCAATGTAGCCGCTGACCAACATGCTCACCGGCGTCGCCTCAGACATTTCCTTGATGTCGGCCCCCGCGGCAAATACCCTTGAATTGCCGGTGATGACCACGGCCCCGATGCCATCGTCGGCATCAAAGGCTTCCAGCGCGGCGGTGAGCTCTTGCATGAGTTGTTTGTTGAGCGCGTTGAATGCTCGGGGACGATTGAGGCGGATGAGCCCCACCCGTCCATGGACTTCGGTGATGATGGTTTCGTATTCGCTCATGGGGAGACCTCCTCAGAAGATAACTGCCGAAGGGCGTGCTGCCCCACGGCCAGACTGCGTTCTACCCACCATTGTACAGTACGCGGCCCAAAATGGGGGTGCCGACCGAGTCGTGACCAGCCGTCTGCGTCGAGAGGGCGCACCATATCCCAGGCTTGGGCGCGCAAGCGGCGGTAATCGTCGAGCATGGTTGCCGGGGGCGGAGGGGCAGCGGGGCGGGGGGGCAACACGAAGCGCGGGGGACGCCCGGAGATGAGGGCTTGCAGGTTGGGGAAGCCGACTTGGGTTTCCCACCACCACAGTTCGGCCAGAGCCTGGGAAGCCGGCCCGCGGTGGTGCGGGGGGAGGGCTTCCCAAGCCGCAGCGAGGGCCGTGGGTTGTGCCCGCCACACGGCCAACATTTCGGCGCGATAATGGGCAAGCTCAGCAAGGGTCATTTTGCGCAATCTCGGCTACAAAAAGGCATTTTTTGGCGAAAACGCAAGTTTGACGCTGCGTTATGGCGTTTTTGGGGAAGGCGCTGACCTTCCGCGCCTGTGGGCTTGGTTTGGGCGTGTCTTCTCTCTTCATTGTAACCCAAGGTGTGTCATCGGGTGCAGGTTTGGGTGTTGGTTGCCTGGTTACCTGGTTGCTTGGTTACCTGGTTACTTGGTTGCGTGGTTAGTTGGTTGCGTGGTTAGTTGGTTGGGTGGTTAGTTGGTTGGGTGATTCTGGGCGCTTGGCGCTTTAACCACAAAACGCTCTCATCCCATGCAGGGACGAGAGCGCGTACTCCCGCGGTACCACCCTGGTTCCCACCCCAGTGGGGCGGGCACTCGGTCGGGCACGGCCTGGGGGGCTTATGCCCGCGCCCTGGTAACGGAGGGCGAGACCGGCGCCCCTACTGAGGGCCTGCGAGCCC
>CAYLRJ010000039.1:0-21866 GCA_964386185.1 uncultured Anaerolineaceae bacterium | reverse complement strand
GCCGATGGTAGCGGGTGAAAATGTCGGCGGGCAAATAGGCGCCGGTGAGGTTGCCGACGTGGATGTCGGCGTTGGCATAAGGCCAGGCCACACCAACCAGGATGTATTCGCTCATAAGGGCCTCCGAGGTCAAACGAGGGTTAGGAGATGAAGCAGGTGCGAGGGCAAAAGAAACAGGTCGGCAGGAAGCCGACCTGTGAGGAAGCCGTAAGGGAATGCGCGACCGCCCAGGCCCAGCAGTCACGCCGGCTGGTTGGGGCGCATCATCATGGTGCCAAGGGAAGAACAAACCAGAGGGTTCATGATACGACAATTTTACCACGTGTCGGCGGAGCACAGCGGGAAGAACCCAGCCGCATTTTTGAGCGCATGGCCGAAGCTGGGCGCTGCTGCCCCTGCCCACACCTGGCCGCGCGAGCGCGCTTGAGCCGGCGTGAAGCCTTTTGGATGAAAACGCTTTCATTCACAGGGCGGGAATGTGCATTATAATGTAAGCATTACGCAGCAGCGTTTTGGCTCGCCGCAAGCCCAGGCATGCCACCCCGGGCGCGCAACCAGCCGAGCCAAGCCGCCTCTCACCTTCCGCGGAACGAACGGAGGACAACATGGCGCAATACCAACCGCGTGGGATGTATTTTGAAGATTTTGAAATTGGGCAACAAATCGTCACCGCAGGGCGCACCATCACCGAAGCCGACATCGTCGCCTTCGCGGGGCTTTCGGGTGATTTCAACCAACTGCACACCGACGCAGAGTTTGCTAAACAAACGGCCTTTGGCAAGCGGATTGCACACGGTTTGTTGGTGACCAGCGTGGCCAGTGGTTTGGCTGCCCAGACGGGCATTTTGGAAGGCACGACGATTGCCTTCCGAGAAATTCGCGATTGGAAGTTCGCCAAACCTGTTTTCATTGGCGATACCATCCATGTGGTGTTGGAGGTAATCGCCACAAAGCCCATGCGCCGCTTGGGTGGCGGCGTGGTGGACATCAAAGTGGACATCCGCAACCAACACGACGAAACCGTGATTCGCGGCGTGTGGTCGGTCATCATGGCCAGCCGACCCTGACGGGATGCGAAGACCACTTTTGTGGAGTGTGCCGTGAGTGATGAAGAACGGCCGACACCGTTATCGGATGAGCCGCTTTCTCCCCGTGATGAAGAGGCGGCTTCCCGCGGTGCGCCGATAGAAGAAGGTTCGTCGCCGTCTCAGGCGGCTGACGCGCAAGAGGGCGTTACAGGGGGTGAGCCGAGCGCCGTTCCTTTGCCTGAAGACGCCTTGCCGCTTGCTTCGTGGCTCGAAGGCGAGACTGTGTTTGTCACCCCACCACCGGCCGATGAGCCCGCGGCAGCGGGAGAAGAGGGCTCCTCGGCCGCGCAAGCGCTGGCGGGTGCGGACGAGGCCGCGCCTGAAGGTGCGGAGGCAGCAGCGACCGAGGCGGAGCAGGCGACCCCGGCCGAGGAACCCGCGGCCGCCCCCGTGGCGGGCTCAACGCCATCTTCAGAAGCGCCCCCGCAGGCGGCGGATGAGGTACACGCGCCGCAAACCCCAGCGCGGCCCGAACAACCCCCCGCCGCGGCGCGCACTTTGGTGGTCGAAACCCCCGAGGCGCCGCCCGCGCGCGAAATGCCGCCGCCTTCAGAAGAGGTAGCGGCGCCAGTGCCCCCGCCCCCCCCTTTGGAAACACCCCCCGAGATTACCCACGTCCCCTTAGACGCCTACGGCTTCCCCATTTCCGCGGAGGCCACGACCGCGCCTGGCAAGGCCCTGGACCGCGGCGCCGCGACTGCGGCTGGCTCGGCCTCGTCCACTTCGGTCAGCGCCCCGCCTCCGTCGTCCCCGCAGCCGCCTCCGTGGCAGCCACCTCCCCGCCCTCCCTTCTGGCGCCGTTCCCTGGGTTGCGCAGTGCGGGCGTTTTTGGTGTTGCTGTTCTTCCTCATCGCGGCTGGGGTCGGTTTGGCTGCCTTTGGCGTCTATAAATATTACAGCATCGCATCCACTTTGCCCAACGTGGACGACCTCAAAGCGCGCGCCGCCCACTTCGAAACCACGCGCATCCTCGACCGCAACGGCGACGTGTTGTATGAAATCCTCGACCCCCACGCCGGGCGGCGAACTTATGTGACGTTGGACCAAATTTCGCCTTATATGCTGGCCGCAACCCTCGCCACCGAAGACAAAAACTTCTACGAACATCCGGGGGTCGATATCTGGGCCATCGCGCGGGCTTTTTGGCAAAATTACACCACCGGCGAAGTGGTTTCGGGGGCCTCGACCATCACCCAGCAATTGGCGCGGGCGTTGCTGCTTTCGCCCGACGAGCGCGGGCAGCGCACGTATCGCCGCAAATTGCGCGAGGCCATCCTGGCGATGGAGATTACGCGGCGTTATTCCAAAGACGAAATTTTGGAACTCTACCTCAACGAAATCTATTACGGCAACCTGGCCTATGGCGTTGAGGCTGCGGCTGAAACCTACTTCCACACCACGGCCGATAAACTGACCCTGGCGCAAGCTGCATTTTTGGCAGGCCTGCCCCAGGCGCCGGCGGTGTATGACCCTTACACCAACCGCGAAGTGGCCATGCAGCGCTATCGCCAGGTGTTAGGGCTGCTCTATCAGACCAGCCAAGAGCAAGGGTGCATCCAGGTGAGCAATAGCGTGCATCCGATTTGCGTCACCGAGGCCGATGTGCAGCAGGCTTTGGCCGAAATGGAAGCCTACAACTTCCCACCCCCCGAGGTGCCCATCCGGTTCCCCCATTGGGTGAATTACATCCGTTCCTTGCTGGAAGAGCGCTACGACCCCCAGACCATCTACCGCTCTGGTTTTACGGTCTACACCACACTGGACCCCAACTTGCAGACCCGCGCTCAAGAGATTGTGCGGCAGCAGGTGCACGCCCTGGCAGGGAAGCACGTCACCGACGGGGCGCTGGTGGCCATTCGGCCCACCACGGGGGAGATTTTGGCCATGGTGGGTTCGGCGGATTTCTACAACGAGGCCATCCACGGCCAGGTCAATATGGCTTTGGCCCCGCGGCAGCCGGGCTCGTCTATCAAACCGCTGACCTACGTCGCGGCTTTTGAAAAAGGCTGGACCCCCGCAACCCTCATCTGGGATGTGCCCAGCGAATTCCCGCCTTCAGGCAACCCCAACGACCCGCGGCCGCCCTACAAACCGGTGAACTACGACGGGCGCTTCCACGGCCCGGTAACCGTGCGCACGGCCTTGGCCAATTCGTACAACATCCCGGCTGTCAAAACCCTCCAATTCGTGGGAATTTACGACGACCCCACCACCCCGCAGAAAGATGGCTTGGTAGGGATGGCCGAACGCTTAGGCATCACCACGTTCACGCGTGACGATTATGGCCTTTCTTTGACTTTGGGCGGTGGGGAGGTCAAACTCTTGGAATTGACCGGCGCATACGCCGTGTTTGCCAATGGCGGTAAGCGTGTGCCCCCCGTCGCGATCACGCGCATCGTAGATTACCAAGGCAACACGGTGTATGAATACACCCCGCCTCCGGGTGAACAGGTGTTGCGACCGGAACACGCGTATCTCATCACCTCCATCCTTTCCGACAACCAAGCCCGAGCGCCAGAGTTTGGCCTGCATTCGGTGTTGAATTTGCCCTTCCCGGCCGCGGCCAAAACCGGCACCACCAACGATTTCCGTGATAACTGGACGATGGGCTACACGCCCGATTTGGCCGTGGGCGTTTGGGTCGGCAACGCCGACAACAGCCCTATGGTCAACAGCAGTGGGCTGACCGGCGCAGCGCCGATTTGGGCTCAGTTTATGCAATATGCCGAAAATTATCTGACCCACGGCAACCCAACCCCCTTCAACCGCCCCGCGGGCATTGTTGAGCATACCATTTGTGCCATTTCGGGCACCGAGCCTTCCAAGTGGTGCCCCAAAACACGCACAGAGATTTTCGCCTACGACCAACCGCCGCTGCCGGCTTCGGAAGACCTGTGGAAGCCTGCCGATATTGATACGTGGACCCAGCTGGGGCAGTCTGACGCATGCAACCCTGATGGCCTCTATGCCACCCAGTGGTTGACCCTCAACGTGGACGACCCCTGGGCGCGCAAATGGCTGCGCAATACAAAAGATGGCCGGGCTTGGGCGGCGAAGATGGGCTTCAAGAATCCGGTGATTTTCACCCCCGACCGCAAGTGTACCCAATCTGATCCGCGACCCATCATTGAGTTCGTCTATCCGCACGACGGCACCGTGATTACGTCAGACCCCATTGACTTCATCGTCCAAGCCGACGCGACCAAACACTTCAAAGACTTTCGCATTGACGTCTGGCGGCCTGAGCGGAAAAAATGGATTGCCATTTTCAAGAGCTCGTCTCCCTTCCCCAACCCCGACAAGGCCCTGACATGGCACATTTTGGATTTTTGGGATTGGGAACACCTGCCCCAAGAACCGGTTAAAATGCGCATTTACATGCACAGCACCGAAGGCGACCTCAACTACGCGGTGCGGGAGATTCACGTCACCTTCCAACTGCCAACCCCCACGCCCACCCCCAGCCCGACGCCGACCCCCACGCCCACACCGCCGCCTACCGAGACGCCCACCCCGACCCCCACCCCGACCCCCACACCCACGGCCACTCCCGCGCCTCTTCCCACGCCAACCCCCACACCCACACCGACACCATGACAAGAGAAACCATGCTCCAATCTACCGAACGAAATGCCGCGGTGCGCCGCACGTTGTGGGTGGTGCTTTTCCTCAACTTGGCGGTCACCGCGCTCAAAATCACCCTGGGCTTGCTCACGGGTGCGCTTTCCGTTGTGGCCGATGGCTTCCACTCGCTGGTGGATGCGTCCTCGAACCTCATCAGCCTGGCAATGCTGCGCTTGGCCGAGCGCTCAGCAGATGAAAAGCACCCTTATGGCTATCAGCGCTTCGAAACCTTGGGGGCTTTGTTCATTGGCGTGTTGATGATGCTGGCCGCGGGCGAAATCGCCATGCAGGCCATTGACCATTGGCGGCATGGTGTGCCCACGGTGGAGCCCATCACCCTCTACCTGATGGCTGTGGCCTTTGCCGTCAACGTCGGTGTGGTGTGGTGGGAAAAGCGCCAAGGCAAGCGTTGGCAATCAGAGCTGTTGATGGCCGATGCAGCCCACACCACCAGCGACCTTTGGGTGACAGCCTCGGTGGTGGCGTCTTTGATTGGCGTGCGCATGGGTTTGCATTGGCTCGACCCCATCGTTGCGATGCTGATTGCGGTGCTCATTGTCCACACAGCGTGGGAGATTTTAGTGGAAGCCGCTCAGTATTTGACCGACGCCTCCATCGTTGACCCCCAAGCCGTAGCCAAGGTCGCCCTTACCGTGCCAGGGGTGATTGACGCGCACCATATTCGCTCGCGCGGGAAGCCCACGGCAGCATTTGTAGATTTACACATTCACGTCCCGCCCGGCATGGGCACAGAGCAAGCCCATGCCTTGGCCCATGAAGTGGAAACCCGCATCAAGAATGAAGTGCCGGGCGTGGTGGAAGCCTTGGTGCATGTGGAACCCGCAGACGACACCGCGCCCCTGACGCCCTGGGCCGACTTCACCAGCCGTTTGCGCCGCCTGGCAGACGGGTTGGGCTTGGGCATCCATGAGGTACACATCAGCGCCCTGCCCGACGAGGGCTACACGGCTGAGATGCATTTGGAATTTCCCGGCGAAGTGACCTTGGGCGAAGCCCACCGGCAAGCGGAAGTGTTTGTGGCGCGGGCCAAAGCAGAAATTCCGGCTTTGCGAGAGGTGATTGTCCACCTGGAGCCGCTGCCCGCGCGGGTGTTGCCGGCCGAAGAAGGTGACGCGGCGTTGGCCGAAGAAGTGCGCCGGTTCGCGACATCCCATTGCCCGACGGGGCGCATCCAGCATGTGGATTTGCGTCGGAGCGGCGCCCACACGACCGCCGCGGTTCGGTGGGCGCTGCCGGCTTCCATGCCCTTAGAGCAGGCCCATGCTCAAGCCGACGCACTCCAACGGGAACTTTTGACCGCTTTCCCGTCCCTTTCCCGGGCCATCGTGCAGGTGGTGCCCCAACACATCGCAGACGAGGTGAGTGCATGAGTGAAACGGTGATTGGAATTGTCCTCGCAGCGGGGAAAGGCACCCGAATGAAATCCAAGACCCCCAAGGTGCTCCATCCCTTGTTGGGACAGCCGATGCTATCCTACGCTTTGCAGGCAATGCAGCAAGCCACGGGCGCTCAGCCGATTGTCGTCGTAGGCCACGCGGCCGACGAAGTGCAAGCGGCCTTTGCTGGCCAGGCGCATTTTGCGCTGCAAGACCCGCCGCTGGGCACCGGCCATGCTGTGCAAGCCGCGCGTCCGGCTGTGCCGGCGGGGGTCCGGTGGGTTTTGGTTTCCAACGGCGATATGCCCTTGCTCACCGCCGACACGCTGCGGAGCCTGTTGGAAGCCCAACAACAGCACCAAGGTCCGATTACGATGTTGACCGTCGAAGTGGACGACCCCCGCGGGTTTGGGCGGGTGGTGCGTTTTCCTGATGGGCGGGTGCAGGCAATTGTAGAAGAAGCCGACGCCACCGAAGCACAAAAGCGGCTTCGCGAACTGAATGTAGGGGCTTATTGCTTTGATGCAGCGTGGTTGTGGGCCTCGTTGCCCAAGTTGCCCCTTTCGCCCAAAGGCGAATATTACCTGACCGACTTGGTGGGGCTGGCCGTGGCCGAAGGGCGTTCGGTGCAAGCCTTGCGGCTGGAAGACCCCACCGAGGCCATTGGTGTGAACACCCGGGTGCATCTCGCCGAGGCGGCTGCTGCCCTGCAGCGCCGCATCAACCGACAATGGATGTTGGCCGGGGTCACCCTGATTGACCCCGAGCGCACTTACATTGAGCCCACCGTGCAAATTGGCCAAGATACCGTGATTTGGCCAAACACCTACCTCCGCGGCGCGACCGTCATCGGCGAAGATTGCGAAATTGGCCCCCATACCGTGGTCGTTGATACGCGCATTGGCGATCGTTGTCAGATTGTGGCTTCGGTGTTAGAGCACGCAGTTGTGGAAAACGACGTGGACATCGGTCCCTTTGGCCATTTGCGCAAAGGCGCCCACCTTGCCACAGGCGTGCATATGGGCAACTTTGGCGAGGTCAAAAACGCCTACCTGGGGCCGGGCGTCAAAATGGGCCATTTTTCATACATTGGCGACGCCACCATTGCCGAAGACGTCAACATTGGCGCGGGCACGATTACGTGCAACTACGATGGGGAGCGCAAACACCCCACCAAAATTGGCAAAGGTGCGTTCATTGGCAGCGACACCATGCTGGTGGCCCCCTTGGAAATTGGCGAAGGCGCCCGCACCGGCGCAGGCGCGGTGGTGACCAAAAACGTGCCGCCCTACAGCCTGGCTGTGGGCGTGCCGGCACGGGTCATTCGGAAATTGAAACAATAACCAACGGCAAAGCGCATCACGTGAGGGCTTATGGACGAAACCGAGTTATGGGTTGTTTACCTTTTAGGGCTGATTCTGATGTTGGATCTTGGCCTGGCCGCCGTGCGGGCTTGTGTGCTTCGGCTTTCACTCAAAGACCTCATTCGGTTGCGTGAAGCCGACAAAGCGTCTTTCCGCCGTCTGCTGCAAATTTTGCGCCGCCGCGACCCCTTGCGCCTGCTGGTGCAGTTGGGCATGCTGCTGGCGCACTTCTTCCTCGCTGCGGGCTTGATTTTCTTAGGGTTGCGGACCGGACGCCTCGCCCTGACAGCCCCCTGGCAATTGTTGGCAACCCTCTTGGGCGTGGCGCTGGTCATCGGTGCAGCCGAATGGCTTTTGGATACCGCGCTGCGTGGCCGCCCAGAAGCCGTGCGTTTGGTCATCCCGTGGGCTCAGCGCATGACCGCCCTGGCCGCCCCCTTCGACCGGCTGATTTCCCGCCATCAGGAATCGGATTGGCTCCTCAACGATGAAACCCTCCAAGCCCTGCTGCAGGCCAACCTGCAAGAAGGCCGCTTAGAGCAGGAAGAGCGCGAAATGCTGCGTTCCATCGTCCGTTTTGGCGATACCCTGGTGCGGGAAATCATGGTGCCGCGCATTGACATGGTGACAGTTGAGGTGCATACGCCCCTCCCCGAAGCCACCGATTTGTTCATCCAGACGGGGTTTTCCCGCCTGCCGGTGTTTGAAGAAAAAATTGACAACATCGTTGGCCTGCTATACGCGAAAGATTTGCTGCCCGTGTGGCGGGCTGGCAACGAAGACCGACGCCCCCTGCAGAGCTTGCTCCGTGAGGCTTACTTTGTGCCGGAAGCCAAAAAGGTTGATGAACTGCTCGCGGAAATGCAGCGTCGTCGGATGCACATGGCCCTGGTTGTGGATGAATACGGCGGCATTGCCGGCTTGGTGACCCTGGAAGACATCGTGGAAGAGATCATCGGTGAAATTCAAGACGAATATGACCTGGCAGAAGCGCCGCCGGAAATTCACCCCCTGGGCTCAGACGAATACCTCCTCAGCGGCCGTGCCGACATTGACGACATCAACGAAGTGTTGGGCACCGACTTCCCCTCAGACGATGCCGACACTTTGGGCGGGCTGCTGCTGAGCGTGACCGGTCACATGCCCGCCGAAGGCGAAGAGATTCGCCTCGATGGCTTCCTCTTCACCATCCGCAAGGTGGATCAGCGCCGCATCGTCTTGGTCCACGCTCGGCGTGTGAGCCCTGAGCCCAACGCGGGCGCGGCCCAAGCATGACCCTGGTGGTTTAAAAACCTAAGTTTATGGATTGCGAGGCTTCATCATGGATGACAACACCCGCAAGCACTTGATTGCGCAGGCGCTGGAAGTGCGCCGCCATGCTTACGCCCCCTATTCGCATTACCCCGTGGGCGCGGCTTTGTTGACCCAAAGCGGCCGCGTGTACACGGGCGTCAACGTGGAAAACGCAGCCTACCCCTCGGGCATCTGCGCTGAACGGGTGGCTGTGTTCAAAGCCGTCTCGGAAGGCGAACGCAAGTTTGCCGCCATCGTCGTAGCAACCGACAACGGAGCCACCCCTTGCGGCGCGTGTCGGCAGGTGTTGGCCGAATTTGGCCTGGATTTGGAAGTCGTAGTCGTGGATGGACAAGGCCATATTCTGCTGGATACCACCTTAGAGGCTTTGCTGCCTGCTTCGTTTGGGCCAGAAAAATTGCCTCGCCCGGAGGATGCTTGATGCGCGTCGTGGTCTTTTCCGATGTTCACGCCAACCTAACAGCCTTAGAGGCCGTTTTGCGCGATGCAGGCCCGGCCGACGCGTATTGGTGCTTGGGTGATTTGGTGGGCTATGGCCCTGACCCCGAAGCGTGCGTCGCCCGGGTCGGGGCTTTGCCCAATCTACGGTGTGTGTTGGGCAACCACGACGCCGCGGTTTTGGGCAAAATCAGCATCAATTGGTTCAACGCCGAAGCCCAAAAATTGATCGTTTGGACCCAAGGGCATCTAAGCGCAGAAAGCATGGCCTTTTTAAATAGCCTGCCTGAGCAAACCGTGTTCGATGACGTGACCCTGGTCCACGGCAGCCCGCGAGCCCCTGTGACCGAATATCTGCTCTCGGTTGAACTCGCTGCCCGAGCTTTCCAGCATTTTGAAACGGATTTTTGCTTTGTCGGCCATACCCACCAGCCCGTGCGTTGGCAATACACCCGCGGGGTGATTACAGGCTACACGGCTGAGCCCGGCGTCTCGTGCGTTTTGCAGCCCCGAGCTATTCTCAACCCAGGCTCTGTTGGCCAACCGCGCGATGGTGACCCGCGGGCCGCTTACGCCCTTTACGACACCGAAACGCATCTGTGGACCTGGCGCCGTGTGCCTTACGATGTGGCTACAGTGCAGGCCAAGATGTACCATTTGGGTCTTTCGCGAATCAACGCCGAGCGGTTAGCCTTGGGCCGTTGATTTGGGCCCCAAAGCCCGGTGGAGGCTCCTATGTCGGCGCAGACGTCCCCTGAAGCCTCATCCCATCCGCCCCAACGCCCGTCATGGCCCTGGTGGAAGTGGGCCTTCGTGGCTGGGGCGCTGGTCTTGTTAGAAGTGGGGGCTTTTGTTTGGTTCTTCCATCGTTCTCCCACGCCTCGCCCCACCCCCACGCCCACCGCGATGGCCCAACCCGCAGGCCAGGCCACTGCGGCTGATTACCAAGGGCGGATTTACCGCGCGAAAGTCGAAGCCATTTTGGAAAGCGGCACCGTGACCCTGGGCGAGCATGAGCAAACCTACCAACGGGTCCGCATCCGCCTGCTGGATGGCCCGCTGGCAGGCACGGTGTTGGAGATGGATTTCGGCCGCCGCCAAACCCTGCCCTCGGGCATGCGGCTCGCCGTGGGGGATGAAATCTTGGTCAACGTGCTCGAACGCCCTGATGGCCAACGGGTCGTCTATTTCATGGACTTTGTGCGCCTCAAGCCCATGTTTTGGCTCTTTGTGGTGTTTGCCACGATGAGCGTGCTGATTGGCGGCTGGAAAGGCGTGCGAGGGCTTTTGGGGATGGCCTTTAGCTTCGCAGTGATTTTTGGGTTTATCTTGCCCCAAATTCTCAAAGGCCACGATCCGGTCGCGGTGACCGTGTTGGGGTCGGCCGTGTTGTTGGCCGTGACCCTTTATTTGATTTACGGCTGGACGCTCAAGACCCACGCGGCTGTCATAGGCATTTTATTGGCCTTGATTGTGACGGGCTTGTTGGCGCAATATTTTGTCAACCTGACCCGCCTGACGGGTTTTGGCAGCGAAGACGCGCTTTACTTGGTACAATTTTCGACCGTCAACATTGATTTGCGTGGCTTGGTGTTGGCCGGCATGCTGGTCGGCGCCTTGGGCGTGTTGGATGACCTGGCCATTACGCAAGCTTCGGTGGTTTTCCAGTTGCATGCGACCGACCCGCGCATGCCGTTCCGGGCGCTGTATCGGCGGGCGATGGAAGTCGGTCGTGACCATGTTGCAGCCACGGTCAACACCCTGGTTTTGGCTTATACGGGCGGCGTGCTGCCCATGCTGTTGTTGTTTTATGTCACCAACGAACATCCGCTTCAGGTGCTCAATTACGAATTCGTAGCTCAAGAGATTGTGAGCATGATGGTTGGCTCGTTGGGGCTGATTGCCGCGGTGCCGTTGACGAATTTGTTGGCTGTATCGTTGGCGCTGCACCATGACCGTTTGGGCTCCTGGGCGCGCTATTTAGGCCCCCCCGATCGCGGTGGTGGGCATACGCACGCCCATTGATTTGGAAATGGAAGGATGATGCGCAAATTCAACTTTCGTCGTCAAGTGGAGCAGTGGTTGAAGCCAGGTTTGGGCGTCAAACGTTGGTTGGGGCTGATTATTTTGGGCGACATGTTCATTGGTTTGGGTTTGGCGGTGTTGTTGCTCAATGTATATCGCACAGCCCCGGAGACGTGGTGGCTTCCGTTGCTCTCGGCAGCCTCACTGCGGTTTTTGCCGCGTTGGTTGCGGGCGCTTATCTTCGGCGGTTTGGGCTTTGGTATGTTGGCTTGGGGGCTGTGGGGGCTGAGCCGTTCGCTCTTGGCGCCTTTTTTGCGTCCTGGCAAGCCGGTGGTAGAAACCATTGCCGCCTATCGGCTGCGAGAGCGTGGCCCCCATGTCGTAGCCATCGGGGGGGGACATGGCCTTTCGACGTTGCTGCGGGGGCTGAAGAAACATACCCATAACATCACCGCCGTGGTCACCGTGGCCGACGATGGAGGATCGTCGGGGCGGCTGCGGCGTTCCTTGGGCGTATTGCCTCCGGGCGACATCCGCAATTGCTTGGCTGCGCTTTCCAACGATGAGGCTTTGCTGACCCAACTTTTCCAATATCGCTTTGCCGATGGGGGAGGCGAGCTGGATGGCCACGCCTTTGGCAATTTGTTTATCTCTGCGCTGAGCGCCATCACGGGCAGTTTTGAGGAAGCCATTGCCGAATCGGGGCGGGTGCTCTCGGTGCATGGGCGGGTGCTGCCCTCGACCTTGCGGCAGGTGAACCTCGCGGCCGAAGTGGAATTGCCCCACCAAAACGCGCGGGTGCGCGTGGTGGGTGAGAGCCGCATTCCTGAAATGCCCGGCCGCATTCGGCGGGTGTGGCTGGAGCCCGAACATCCACCAGCCTTCCCCAAGGCCATTCAGGCCATCTTGGCCGCCGATATGGTGGTCATCGGCCCGGGAAGCCTCTACACCAGCATCTTACCGAACTTGTTGGTGCCCGACATCGCTGCTGCCCTGCGGGCGACGCGGGCCTTTCGGGTGTTGGTGTGCAACGTGGCAACACAGCCCGGTGAGACCGATGGCTTCTCTTGCCAAGACCACATCGCCGTTTTAGAAGCCCACGTCGGCGAGGGTTTGTTTGATTTGGTGTTGGTCAACAACGCCATGCGGGGCACTTTGCCCCAAGGCGTCCGCTGGGTCGAGGTGGCGCCTGATGTCCCCCTCGCGTATCCCGTCCACGCCGCCCCCTTGAGCGACCCCGCACACCCCGCGCGCCACGATGCCCAGGCCTTGGCGCTTACCCTGATGCGATTGCTGGAGGCGCGTACCGGCCCGCTGGGATGAGCCATTCTTATAAAAATCACATCTTCTCTTTCGTGCCGTATGGTATGATAGGAATGACGTGAAGTGCTGTGCAAAATTTCCCCATAACGGAGGTTGACAATGACAGTGCGAGTTGGCATCAACGGTTTTGGACGCATTGGGCGTCAGGTGTTGAAGGCCATTATGGAACGCCACGGCGACGAACTGGAAGTTGTGGCTATCAACGACCTGTTCCCGCCGGAAATGAATGCCTATCTCTTTGCCCACGACTCCAACTACGGCCACTTTGAAGGCTCGGTGGAAGTCGTGGATGGCGATTTGGTGGTCAACGGGCATCGGATTAAAGTGTTTGCGGAACGCGACCCGCGCAAACTGCCCTGGAAAGACCTGGGTGTGGACATTGTGGTGGAATCCACAGGGGTGTTTCGAGATGCTGCGACCGACCCTGGCGCCCGTTCCCACATTGAACACGGCGGCGCGAAAAAGGTGATTATCTCTGCCCCGGCCAAGAACGAGGATATTACCGTGGTGTTGGGTGTGAACGATCACCTCTACGACCCCGCGAAGCACGACGTCGTGTCCAACGCTTCGTGCACCACCAACTGCTTGGCGCCGGTCGCCAAGGTTATCAACGACAATTTTGGCATTGTCAAAGGCTTGATGACCACGGTGCATTCTTACACCAACGACCAGCGGATTTTGGACCTGGCGCACCCCAAAGATTTTCGGCGGGCCCGCGCGGCCGGGATTAACATCATCCCCACCACCACAGGCGCGGCCAAGGCGCTCGGCAAGGTTGTGCCCGAGCTGCAGGGGAAGTTCGACGCCATCTCCATTCGGGTGCCGACCTCGACGGTTTCGCTCATTGACTTCGTGGCCGAGGTGGAAAAAGACGTCACCGCCGAAGAGGTCAACGCCGCCTTGCAGGCCGCGGCCGAAGGCCCCATGAAGGGCATTTTGGGCTTCTCGACCGAGCCTTTGGTCTCTTCTGACTACAAAGGCGATCCGCGCTCTTCCATTGTGGACGCCGATAACACCAAGGTCATCGGTGGACGCTTGATCAAAATCCTTTCGTGGTATGATAACGAATGGGGTTATTCGTGCCGCGTGGCCGATTTGGCTGCCAAGATGGCCAAAAGTCTCTAAGCCCCCTTTCCTTGTTGGGTGATTGCCCCAAGGCTTTGTTTCGCAAGGGCCCCTCGCTGCAGGGGCTCTTGCGTTTAAAGTGGCCAGGGCAGCGGCCAAGGCTTCGCGAACGCAGCGGCAAAGATGAGGATTTGCTAAGTTTTGTGTCAAGATGCCATAAGCCGCGATATAATCGCACCGACTTTTTTGTTTTGAGGCTGAAGCAATGGTGTCGTCTCTGAAAACCAAATTGTTGCGAAAACACGTGGCCCTGCCGCAAGATCACGGCTCTTGGGCGTTTTTGTTGGGGCCTTTGGCCGTGGGTTTAGCGGCCGGTGGGCGCTGGACCACAGCCACCTTGTGGTTGGTGGTGGGCGCGCTTGCGGCCTTCTTCCTGCGGCAGCCCGTGAGCATGATTGTCAAAGTCTATGCCAAACGGCGTTCGCGCCGCGATTTGCCGGCGGCGTGGTTTTGGAGCACAGTTTACGCCGCCATTGGCCTCTTTGCCGCGTGGAAGCTGGCCCAGGCAGGGGCAGGTTATCTGTTGTGGTTGGCCGTGCCGGGCATTCCGGTGTTTGCTTGGCATTTGTGGCTGGTTTCGCGCCGCGCGGAGCGCCGCCGCATGGACGTCGAAGTCGTCGCCAGCGGCACGTTGGCGTTGAGCGCGCCAGCGGCCCTTTGGCTGGCCCAAGGGCGTGTGACGGCGGAAGGGTGGCTGTTGTGGTTGCTGCTGTGGTTCCAGGCCGCGGCTTCCATCGTGTATGCTTACGTGCGGCTGGAGCAACGCACCTGGTCGGAAATCCCCCCCTTGAAAGCGCGCGTGCGCGCCGGTTGGCGGGCCTTGCTCTACACCACGTTCAATGTGGTGGCGGTGTTGGTTTTGGGCTTGGTCGGTGTGGTCTCGCCGTGGCTGTGGTTGGCCTACGCGGTGCAGTGGGTGGAAACCCTGTGGGGCATTTGGCACCCTGCCGTGCGGATGCGCCCCACGACCATTGGCATCCGCCAATTTTTTGTTAGCACGTTGTTTACGGTGGTCTTTATCCTCACCTGGTAGGTCGGTTTAGGCTTGGGGTTTGTCGTCTGGATCCCGCCACGTGCCTGGGATGATGCTTTTGAGGGCTTGGCGGTGTTCTTCCACCACGTCGGGCGGGCAGAGTTCCAGGAAGAGGTAGAAAGCCATGCTAACCAAGGCCGCATCGTCCAGGGGGTTGAGCGGGATGAGGTCCACCGGAAGAATGACGTAGCCCAGGGCGCCCACGGGGATGAGTTTGAGATACCAAGGCACGCGTGGGTCACGGAGCAAGTGCCACACCAGGCGGGCTTCCCGCAAGACGGCAAACCAGACACTGCGGTTGTTGTTGACCTTGGGTTTGGAAGAGGGGGTCTCGGTGCCCATGAGCAATCCTCCAGAGAAAGGGAAGCCGCCCTCGCGCCTCGGTTTGGGCGCGGGGCGGAAGTTCACAGAATGAGCATGGCGTCGCCGAAGGAGAAGAAGCGATAGCCCTCGCGTTTGGCAATTTCGTAGGCGTGGAGAATGCGCTCTCGGCCGGCAAACGCGCTTACCAGCATGAGCAAGGTTGATTTTGGCAAGTGGAAGTTGGTGACCATGGCATCCACGGCGCGAAACTCAAAGCCAGGGAGGATGAACAGGTCGGTGTCGCCCATCCAGGGCGCGACGGTTTGGCCGGGTGGCGCGTGGCGGGCTGCGGTTTCCAGGGTGCGGACTGTGGTGGTGCCGACAGCCACGATGCGCCCGCCGGCTGCGCGGGTGCGGTTGATTTGGGCGGCGGTTTCGGCGCTGACTTCACACCATTCGGTGTGGATTTTGTGCTCGCGCGGGTCGTCTTCTTTGACGGGGGCGAAGGTGTCCAGCCCGACGTGGAGGGTCACGGTGGTGAACCCGATGCCTTGGGCTTGGAGTTCTTTGAGCAGGCGGTCGGTGAAGTGGAGCCCCGCGGTGGGGGCAGCGGCCGAGCCGGCTTCCTGGGCAAAGATGGTCTGGTAGCGTTCGGGGTTTTGCAGGGGGCGGTGGATGTAGGGGGGCAGAGGCACTTGCCCCAAGCGGTTGAGGGTGTTGTCTAAAGGGCGGGAAAAGCGCAGGCGGCGTACTGGCCCGTCTAACACGGCGATGATTTCGGCTTCCAGGTGGTCGTCCAGGGCCAGCCGTTTGCCCTCGGTGAGCCCACGGCCGCGCACCAGGGCCTGCCATTGGGCAGGGGCTTCGCGGCGCAGGAGCAGGATTTCGACCCTGCCGCCCGTGGGAATTTTGCGCGCGAACAGGCGGGCAGGAATGACTCGGGTGCGGTTGGCCACCAAAAGGTCGCCAGGCCGGAGGAAACGCCCGATTTCGCGGAAAACCGCATGGGTGATTTCGCCCGTGGCGCGGTTCAGCACCATGAGGCGGGCGCTGTCGCGAGGCTCGACGGGGGCCTGGGCGATGAAGCTTTCGGGTAGGTCGTAATCGAAGTCAAGGGTACGCATGGGGTTGGGAGGCGCTCTCAGGGCGGGGATGCTGGCCGCGCGTTGCCGGCCCTGTGGCTTTTGGGGGGCTTGGGGGAGGTTATGACGCGGCCAGCAGGGTGACGACCACGTGGTTGTGGAGCAGGTGGGGAGATGCTTCGCGCGGCGAGGCCACGATTTGCCCGGCCGTGTAAACGCCCGTGAGGGGGACGTCGTTGCCGATGATGCGGCGGATGCGGTGGAAGATGGTGTCTTCGTGGGCGGTGAAGAGGTAGGAGCAGGCCCAATCCATCCACACGATGGCCAGGGCGGGGGTGTGTTTTCCCAGGGTGCGGAGGGCGTAGGCTGCGGCATCTTCGGCGGCTTGGGCTGCGTCGTCCATGCTGCCGACCATCCAATAGGCGCGAGCGCCTCGGGGCACTGGCAGGGTCATGCGTAGGCTGCCGTCGGCTTCGACGTGGAGGGGGGCGCGGATGTCCCAGCCACCGTCTTCGGTGCGGAGGCCCAGGGGGTAGAGGCGGGTGAATTCGCGCAGGGGGGCGTAGGCCCAACGCCGGGCGGGCTGGCCGAAGAGGCGTTCCAGCTCTTGGGAAGCGGGGCGGCCGTCTAAGGCTCGCACCCATTCGCCGCGGCTTTCGGTGACTTGCGACCAGAGCCCGGTGGAGCGCCAGCCGGTGCCCCAGCCCAATCCCAGCCGGGCTCCTTGGAGGGCGAGGAGGGCCAAGCCGCCTTCGCCCACGTCGCGGCCGCCGATGAGGGTGGGGCGGCCTACCCTGAGCCCGCCGCCAATCAGGCCGCCGCTGAGGCCGCTTTGGTTGCCTGCGAGCACCTCCAGCCAGCGGTTGAGGCGCGGTTGCATGGCCTCCAGTGCCACCAGGAGCAGGCTTTCTTGCCAATGGGGCAGGCGCTCGGTAAGCTCGTTTGAGGTGGGGCGTTGCGCAAAACGGGCGCTTTGTACCCGCACCCCTTCGCCGCCCAAGACGACTAAGTTCATCCCCCGAGCGGGGATGCCTTCCTGGTTCCACACGCGGCGCACGGTGCCGCCCCAGATGGCAATGTCGCCCAAGAGCACCCGCAGGGCTTTGACTGCTTCGTCTAAATCATATTCGGCCGTCGCCCAGAGAAAGGCGGCAGTGGGGTCGTTTTCTAATTTTTGGAGCGCCCGATGGGCCAGTTGGACGCTGAGTTCCCGGCCTAAGGTGCCCATGCCATATTCGCTGACGGCTTCCAATGCCATGCTGACCTCGCTCGTGGGGGGTTATTCTTCGGCGATGGGCACGGTGAAGTGGAAGGTTGTGCCTTCGCCGAGTTTGGATTCAAACCAAATGCGGCCGCCGTGAAGTTCTACCAGGTTTTTGGTGATGTGGAGGCCCAGGCCGGTGCCAGGGGCTTCGCGCGCACGCCGGTTTTCGGAGCGGAAGAATTTTTGAAAGATTTTTTCCTGTTCTTCTTCGCTGATGCCCAGGCCGTTGTCGCGCACGGCCACGTGGACGACTTCGGGCGGGCCGTTGGGTTGCCATTCGTTGGGTACATGCTCGGCCCAGATTTCGATGGTGCCGCCTTCGGGTGTGTATTTGTGGGCGTTGCTGACCAGGTTGGTCAGAATTTGCGCCAAACGCACTCGGTCGCCCCAAATCGGCGGCAGGTCTTCGGGAATGTGTACTTCCAGCTTTTGTTGTTTGTCTGCGATTTGTTGGCTGAGGGAGTGTACAACTTCATCGACGACTTCGTGGAAGTTGACCCGTTGGAATTCCAGCTCCAGTTTGCCCGCTTCGATGCGAGAGATGTCGGTCAGGTCGGAGACCAGCCGGGCCATGCGCTCAACGTTGGCGCGGATGACCGAGAGGAATTGGGCTTGGTTTTCGTTGACGGGGCCCACCGCGCCTTTGGCCAGTAGGTCGGCGTATCCTCGGATGGAGGTCATCGGGGTTTTGAGTTCGTGGGCAACGAAGGAGATGAAGTCGCTCTTGGTTTGGTTGGCTTCTTGCACTTCGGCATAAAGTTGGGCGTTGGTGATGGCAATGGCCGCGTGGTCGGCTAAGCGCACCAAGAAGCGGACGGTTTCTTCGTTCCACACGTAGGGGTCCAAGCTTTCCAGCACCAGCAGGCCGACGACTTGGTCTTCGCGCTCAATGGGGACCACGATTTGGGCGCGGGCGTGTGTGTGTAGCAGGGGCGTATTGCTTTCTTCGGCCAAGACCCGTTGGGGCTCTCGGGTTTCGACCGCGCGCGTCATGCCTGGGCAGCGGGAGATGGGCACACCCGTGGCGCGGTAGGGGCCTAACTCGCCTTCGGGGTAGCCTTGGTCGGCGATGATGGTGAGGGTGTTTTCTTGGAGCAGGCCGATGAGCCCCGCGACCGCACCGGTGCGCCGCACTGCCCATTCCAGGGTCACTTGCATTGCCCGTTGAACGTCTAAGCTGGTGTTGAGTTCGCGGTCAATGCGTTGGAGTACGGAAAGCTCTTCGACCCGAGCGGCCAAGGCTTGGTCGGTCATGGTGTAGAGGCGGGCGTTTTGGATGGCAATGGCCGCTTGGCCTGCGAAGGCCAGCAAAAGCTGTTCGTCGTCGGCGGTGAAGACGCCCTCGCGCTTGTTGATGACTTCCAGCGCGCCGATGGCTTGGTCTTGGGTGATCATGGGCGCGATGAGCACCGAGCGGGTTTTGAAGTGGGTTTCACGGTCAATGGACCTTTCCCAGTTGTCTTCTCTTTCCACGTCGGTGACCCGCAGGGGCATGCGCTCTTCAATGGCGCGTCCCACCAGGCCGCTTCCCGGGGGCAGGCGTTTGCCCTGCAGGTTTTCGCCCACTGGCCCGGTCACCACGGCAAAGATTAATTCGCCTGTGTCTTCATCCACCAGGAAGAGGGTGCCGGCTTCCGCGTTGAGCAGCGAGACGGCGCTGTTGAGGATTTGTTCGAGCAGGGTTTGCAGGTCTAAGGTGGACGAGAGTTTGCGGGTGATTTGGTTCAGGACGGTGAGTTGGGCGGCGCGTTGGCGGGTTTCTTCCAGCAGGCGGGCTTTGACGATCGCGCCGGCGGCCAGGTCGGCGATGGCTTGCACCAGCCGCTCTTGCTCTGCAGTGTAGGCGACTTCTACCGCGGAGTCGGCCATGATCATCACGCCAATGGCCTCGGCCCCCGCGTTGAGGGGCACGCCCATCCAGGCCAAGGCGTCGGGCAGGTCAACGGCGTAGCCCTTTTGGCGGCAGATGGCGGGGTAGTCGTTGACGCGCAGCACGTGGCGGGTTTTTAAGACCTCCCACGCCAGCCCGCGGCCCTTTTCCAGGGGCTGACCTTCCAGGTTTTTGCGCCGTTCGTCGCCGTCTGCGGCAAAGACGTAGCGGAGTTGTTGGGAGGTCGGCTCATACAGCAAAATTTGGAAGTAGCGGGCGCGCACCAGGCGGGTGGTTTGCGCGTAGAGCAGTTCTAAGAGGTCGTCGAAGACCAAGGTGATGTTGACCCCCTGCGCCACACGCGCCAGGATGTTCATTTGCTCGATGCGGCGTTCCAGGTCAGAGACGGTTTGCGCGCGCTCGATGGCCAGCGCGGCTTGGCGGCCGAGGGCTTCCAGGAATTCGACTTCTTCGTTGCCGTAGAGCCGCCCCGGGCGAGGCCCCAGCGCCAGGAAGCCTACCAGCCGTTCTCGGCCGGGCAGAGGCACATAGATGACGGCTTGGAGCAGCGCCAGGCGGGCGGCGACGGGTTCCAAGTCGCGGGGGAGGTTGTCGGGGTCGAAGAAGTAGGTGTGCCCCAGGCGCTCCAGGAAGTGGGGCAAGGGGTTGTCGGCCGCAAACGTGATGTCGGAGGTGGGGCGCCCTTGCTCGTCAGGGAAGGCGCGGTATTGGCCGTTGACGGTGTCGTAGAGAAAGAGGTGTAAGGGGTGGGCGTAGAGGTTGGAGGCCACGGTTTGACGCGTTAGCCGAGCGACGGTTTCAATGTTGGCTGCTTCGACCAAGGCCCGCCCAAAGGCGTCCAGTTGGACTTGGTAGGCCAGGTTGGTGTGGCCGAAGAGGCGGTTGATGCCTTCTTCCAACCGGTTGCGGATGGGGTTGAACAGGGCTGCGACGAGAAACGCCCAAAAGCCCAGCAGATAAGGGTTGTGGGGGCGTATCTTGGTGCCCAAGGCCAGGGTGAGGCCAACCACGACGAGGTTGTAGCCCACCACGATGATCACCAGCATGGCTGCATAGACCAGGGCTTGCCGCATGAGCACGTCGGTGCGGGTAACCCGATAGCGCAGCAGGGCGTAGGCTAACCCCAGGGGGAAGAAGATGGTCGGCAGGAGCACCCAAAGTGAGAAGTGCGCTGCAATGCCAAATTGAGGGAGCAGCAACCAGACGATGATCGGCCCAAAGCCCACCAAGAAACTGGCTAAGATGAAGGTGGCTTGTGCCCTGGCCAAGGGG
The DNA here is from genome assembly GCA_964386185.1 of uncultured Anaerolineaceae bacterium. Taxonomy (GTDB): domain Bacteria; phylum Chloroflexota; class Anaerolineae; order Anaerolineales; family DRMV01; genus DRMV01. The sequence goes on along the minus strand of CAYLRJ010000039.1, from coordinate 1,323 downwards.
TATTCGGAATGCGAGCGGGTATAGACAAGCCTTCCTAAGAAGATGAGGCCGGCGAGGGCATCAAACGCGTAGAGCACTTGGCGGGCGTGGATGTAATGCCAGGGGTGTTGGGCATCATACATGGTGAGCCAGTTCCAAAACACCAAGACGAAAAAGGTGGTGTGGCCAAAGCCCAACATCCACGGGTGGCGGCGGAAGAGGCTCAGCGGCCGCGGCAAGAGCACGGCCAGGTTGAGTATGGCCGCGCCCCCCATGCCGACCGCGAAAATCCACAATGGGGGCAAGTAGTGCGAGCCCCAAATTTCCAACGTTGCCCCCAGCGCCAGCCCCACCGACACGGCAAACATGGAGAAAGAGCGCCCTAAATTGTCGTAGCGCCGAAAGATGAAAACCCAAATGCCAATGAACGTAAAAAGGAGCCCTAAGATGTAAAGCGGGTAAAAGAGAAACCACTGGTCGCGTGGGGTGAAAGCGCGTAAAACGATGACGACTTCTTTGATGGTGTTGTCGGGTGAGCGCACGGTGAAGGTGACCGTATCGCCCACATGATATTGGCGCAGCCGATGGTCGTAATCCCGAACGCCTTTCAGAGGTTCCCCATCGAGCGCGAGCAAAACGTCGTCCACATGGAGGCGGGTGGGCGTGTCGGGCGCGTATTGAGGATTTTGGAGTGCCCCCACGACCAGCGTGGTTTCGACCAGCGCGCCGGTGAAGGGCTGTTGCATCCATGCGCGGAGCAGGAAGGGCGTTGCCAGCAGCGCGGCCGACATCACCAGGATGTATATCAGCGTCACCAGTGGGAGGAGTTTGTCGTCCAGCCATTCCGGCAGGTAGGACGACGAAGATAGGATATGGCGGCTATTGAACAAGTTGAGCCGTGGGGTGGAAGAACGCTCGATGGTCATTGGTAAGGCCCATAATCGAAGGGATTTCCTCTATTGTATGCGAGGGGGGAAAATGTTGCAAGATGAGGATAGGCAAACCCCCGCGAGGCACGCGTGCAGGGGGCGCGCGAGGCGCCAAAAGCCTGCCTTTGGACGGGTTCGCGCGGCCCACCGCTGCCCTGCGGTGCGGGGCGTTGGATGAGGCGCGCGGTCGCCAGCCCAGAGGCTGCAAGGCGGGTGCCAGTTACAATGACCAATCCTCGCTGTTGGCGGCTTCCCAGCGGCTGCGGTAGGCTTTTTCGGCCCAGCGCTCAGGGCGGAAGGCCGCGGCGTAGGGCGGCAGCGTTTCCCCCGTGAGGTGCGCGGCCAGCAGGTCGGCTACGCCTTGGGAACTCATCACCCCGAACCCCGAAAGCGCGCCTACCACGTACGCGCCTTC